>CAZVHO010000034.1:0-1081 GCA_964627515.1 uncultured Thermodesulfobacteriota bacterium
ATTATCCCTGTAATTTCCGGCCGATGGTCATGATTTCCGCTTCCTTGGTCCCTTCGTAAAGCTCCAGGATCTTGGCGTCGCGGTACCACTTTTGAACCGGATATTCTTCGATATACCCATAACCGCCATGAAGCTCCACGGCGTTGTTGGCGCAGAATACCGCGGTCTGGCCGCTGTAGAATTTAGCCATGGCGGCCAGATAATAATCGGGGCGCCCTTCGTCGATCAGCCAGGCCGCCCGGTAAACCAGACCCCGCAGGGCTTCGATCATGATGGCCATTTCCGTCAACTTCTTCTGGGTGAGTTGGAAGGTACCCAGGGGGGCACCGAAGACCGTCCTTTCCTTGACATAGCGGATACTCGTCTCCAGGCAGGCCTCGCTCAGGCCCAGACCCTGGGCGGCCACCATGACCCGGGTGGTGTCGAAAAAGTGCATCAACTCAATAAAGCCGCGCCCCTCCTTGCCGACCAGATTAGCCTGGGGAACCCGGACGTCTTCGAAGGCGATCTCGGCCGTATCGCTGGAGCGGATCCCCATTTTCCCTTTGATCTTGTTCCGGGTAATGCCCGGGGCATCGGCCGGGACAATGATCAGGCTGAAGCTGTTGTGCTTTTTTTCCTCCGGATTGGTGATGCACTGGGTCACCATGAAATCACAGACCGACCCGTTGGTGATGAACATTTTGTTGCCGTTGATGACATAATCCGTTCCATCCTTGACGGCCCGGGTCTTATATCCGGCCACATCGGTACCGGCATTGGGCTCGGTGTAGGCCCCGGCCGAGACCTTCTCGCCGTTGCAGACCAGGGGCAGATAGGTCTTCTTCTGCTCTTCCGTTCCATACTGGAGGATGGATTCGCAGCCGAAACTGGCCGCCACGATATTCAGCCCGATGCCCATATCGATTTTGGAGAATTCTTCGGTGATGATGCAGTTTCCCATCATGCCGGCCCCGGCCCCGCCGTACTCTTCCGGAATCCAGGACCCGACCAGCCCGTTCTCGGCCGCCTTCCGGCGGATCTCCGGGGTGTACTTCTCCTTCTCGTCGCACTCCTGGGAGGCCGGCTTGAGCTCGGCGAC
>CAZVHO010000034.1:1181-46237 GCA_964627515.1 uncultured Thermodesulfobacteriota bacterium
CCCCGGCTGTTGGGTGGCCACAATAAGGTGAATCCCGGCGGCCCGGGCCTTGGCCCCCAGGCGAAAAATAAGATCTTCCAGGGCCTCCCTTTCTTTTCGTCCCCGCTGGATCAAATCATAATATTCATCACAGAAACAGACAATACGGGGCATTTTTTTATCCAAGGCCCGATTGTATTCGGTCAGAGAAGGGAACCCTTTTCCCTCCAACAGATGATATCTTTCATCCATTTCATTCACCAGGTTTCTTAACACCTCCACCGGAGAAAAACCACCCGGACGGACCAGGGCCTGTTCATCGTAGAGAAAAGGGGACCCTTTAAGGTCATTAAAAATATTGCCTTTGGGATCAATCAAAATCAAGCGGAGGGTCTCGGGCGTATTGGTCTTCAACAGCCCGGCCAAAGCTGAAAGGAGCCATTCGCTTTTACCACTGCCGGTCGTCCCGGCCACCAGCAGGTGGGCATGTTCCGGTCTGGCCAGGTCGGCAAACTGCAATCGCCCCATGAGATCCACTCCCAACGGAACCAGACAATTCCCGGTCCGGGGATCCGTTTGGGGTAACTGGTCCATGATCTCGGAAAAGAAAACCGTCTGCCGGTCCGGCCGTTGCAGGTCGATGACCACCTGCCCCTGATCGAGATAAATCAAGGGGACAGTCTCCATCCCCAGACGCATTTGCACTTCCTGAGCCAAACGCTGGACCGGAGCCAGTCGCTCCCCTTCACCCAGAAAAAGATGAAAACGCAAAAAGGACGGGCCGAGAACCGGCTCGGCATCCAGGGTTAACAGCACACCATATTCCTTGAATATTTCGACCAGTTTCTGTCCCAGTTGCCTTTGTTCCCCGGAAATGCCGGTCCCGTCTCTTTGGACCCGGATTTCCCCGGACCGATCCCGGGGGATGGAACCGACCCCCGCCAGACGACCGATCAGTTGAACCAGTTCTTTTTCCACCTTGCCGACCTGGTCGGCTTTTACCATTCGTTCTATCGGTTCGGGATTAAAGTGCACTACGGCTGCCACATCCGGGGGTCCCGAACCCTGATTGGAAAACATGAGATGATAAAGACAGGCCTGAGAAAAATCGGCCAGTTCCGCCCCCCGCCCCAGTTTTATTTCCACTACGGCCCACCCCCGACTGTCGGGTGTCCGGAGGATCAAATCGGCTACGCCGGTCAGACGAACCGTATCCGTCCATCCTTCCTGAAAAACCTCCCAGACCACCGGGACCTCCGGTCTGAACAGGGCCTCGGGCCTGGGCCCGGTTGAAGGAATAATGGTCCGAGGCAGGTTACCCCTTTCCCTGGCGGTCCATAAAAGACCGACCAGCCAGATCGACAGGGCTTGAATGCCCTGCCAGAAATGCATCACCTTTTCGGTCTCATTATGCAACCGGGATTGCTCCCGAAACAACCTCGGCCCCACCAGATGGCGATAGGTATGTTTTATAAGAAGCCGTTCCCATTCCCGCCTGTCGGCTTCCGCTTCGCTTAAGGCCCCTATCCAGTTCAAGCGACGGTCAGGGCCGACCAGGTCGCGGAATATTTCATGAAACAATCTCCCGAGCAGAGGGGTGGATGTTCCATTGTTTTCGGTTTCATCGGCACCCGCCTGTCGATAAAGGGCCTCCCTTACCTGCCGGACGTTTAAGGAGACACTCATGCCGGCACCTCCGAATAATCCAAAGAAAAAATATCCGGAACAATCTGGAACAGGAGGGCCGGCGGGCCGTTCAGGAGTCCAACCAGCCCCGGATTCTTTCTTACCCAGGTCCAGAGGGCTGAAGGCGGTTGATCCAATCGGACGGCCGCCTCGTTCAATTTTAATAGGAGACTTTCCTCCAGCAAGGCCAGGAGGGTCTCTCCCGGGAAAACGTCTTCCCCCTCGGCAGTCAGCTTCTCCATAAAATCCTGCAGGGCCGGGGGTATATTTTCGGCCAGCCATTGCTGCAAGGTATTCGGCCCAACCGTCAGGCCCCGGTGGGTCAGATCGCCGGCCTTGGCTTCTGAAAGAAGGACCCGCAGAGCGGCCAGGGCGGCCAGGACTTCCATAGATGGATGGATCAAGCGGGCGCCCGACTTTTTTAATTCGCCAAGGTATTCTTTGACCTTCCTGGCCGTCGTTTTTATGGGCAGGCGAGGATCACGAATCAGGATCAGTTTTTGAAAACCCCCTTTTTTCAGGCCTTCCGAGAGTCGTTTCAGGCGGTAAGCCAGACCGGTCATGTTTTGCTGATTACATAGACTGATTTCAATCCGCTTTCCTTCTGAAGGGGAAAAGATCAGATCAATATCCTTGAGGGTGTCGTCCTGATTTTCCCGCCAGGAATCTTTCTGAATGCCCATCAATCCCGACAACCCATGCTGGAGGATCGGATCGGAGTCTTCCGGGATGTTGGCCGCCGCGGCTTTCTCCAGGGCTTGCTGCCAAAGTTCTTCCAAAAAATCGGAAGTATTGACCGAGGCTTTGACCGGCTTGCCCCGGACCGCCTCAAAAAGCTGGGCACAATAGGCAATGATTTTTCTGGCCGTAATGGTGGGGATGGTCTGTTGTTCGAAAAAGGCATCAAGATCCGATTCATTTAAGGGCCAGAGCCGGGGGCGGTCCGATCGGAGTTCAGCCAATTCGGAAAGGGCATTCAACCTGGCCGAAATCAAAGCAACGGCCTGATCATACTGCAACGGCAGTAAGGTAAACTTACCATATCTGGCCAAACGATCCTGATCCGCCTGGTCGACCGAATCATATAGAGGATCGACAAACGAGGATTGGATGCAGGAAATCAACAGGGCATTTCCGGTCCCATCGTGTAAGGCCCGGACCATTTTCCCGAAGGCGAACAACCCGGCTTTCTCCCCGGGACGATTTTGCAAGGCTTCCACTTGATCAAAGCAGAAGACCAGACCGACCTCGGGCCCGAACAAGTTTGCGAGACTGAGGACCACCCGGCGGGCCTTGTCTTCCGGGTCCTCTTCCTCTTCGGTCAAGGCCGGAAGATTGATTTTGGCCAAATCCGTTTCGGTCAACGAATCCCCCCGGAGCCAGGCCCGGGTTTCCCGGCGAAAGGACCCTTGCAAGAGAAGGTTTAGAACACAGAAAAAGTCATGGTCCATCTGTACCTGGGACAACAGGCTTTCCGATTGAAACAACCGGTCGACCGACCTCCGGATAACTACTTTATCAAACTGCGTTTGCCCCTGATCCCCCGGACGGAGCAGATCATCGATCAGACATCTTCTCAAATGCCTCCAGATCATCTGAGGCGCTGTCTGGAGGGAAATGGAGACAAAGACCAGGGGCAGTTTTTCCAGATAAGAACGCAGCCTGGCCATTAAATGGGTCTTCCCGCTCCCGGCTTCACCATGGATAATGAGCGAAGTGCTTTGCCGGGCCTTCTGAACAAAATCAACGGCCTGGCAGCATCGGTCGAAGGCCTCGGCATGAATGGTAAGCACATCTACCCCAGCCGGTCTCCAGGGATCGCTGACCACCGAACCCATAAAGGGATTAAGCATTCTGGTATCAATCAAATTACCTGAATCCTTTCTCATCTTCCTGTTAAGACCGCCCCGACATAATATTGGCCTCTCTGGTCCGCCACCAAATCCTGCCGCTCTTCTTCCGACAAGCCCTGGGGAAAACTGTGCTGATGCAGGATAATCCGGTCTTTTCTCGCCAGGTCGATGATGGTCCGGTCAAACAATCCCTTTTCAAAATTCAGGGAGCGGCGTAAATTCCGGAGAGACACCAAAGCCCCGGAGGGTGCCTGGGGTTCGATTTCTACCATTTTGGAAAGGAGCCGGGACTCGACATCCTTCATCCCCGGCGCTTCTTTGAGGATTTCGGGCCCGGCCGGGATCCCCAGTAAAACCATCAGCGCCTGATGAATAGCTTCCCGGGAGACCCCGGATGGACCAAGTGTCTTATGCACCTGATCCAGCTCTTTCCGTACTTTATAGAGATAAGGTTTGGGATCAGGAGGGTGGAGGCCCCATCGGGCTTTAAGGGACCCGAATTTAGGATGGATCAGAAGGGTCCCCTGATCTGATAAAAACCGGATCCCTTCTTCGATTTTTGTCCTGGGGATGCCGAATAAGGCCTTGTTAAGGCTCCTTTTGAGTTCCACCGGAGTCAGGGGTTTTTCCGCCAGGACCTGGACTATCGTATCGGCCATGTACCGGGAGAGCGGCTCTGTCCAGTAGCGTTGCCGGCCCTTTCCCTTGGCCGGCCATTCGAAGATCTTTTCCCGGGAAATCAAGCCGGTCATCAATTCACCCAGTCGTTCTTCCGGGAGTTTAAACAGCCCGGTTAGCGGCTTTCTTAGCTCCTTGACCGTCTTGGGTTGACCTTGTTGTCCCAGGGTCTTTAAAACGCCTTCAACAAGAACCGATTCATCGGGCAATTCTATGGTTTTTTTTGGCATTCCGACCTCAAATTTTAAGGGATGTCCCGAAGCTACGAATTCAAAAATTTTTCCGGGGCCATTATCCCTGACTTTGGGACAACCTCCAAATTTTATCCCAATAGTTAACATACCTTATAAAAAAGCAAGTAAATTTTATGGCTATCAGTGCCCATTGTCAATTTAAATATCCAAGCTTTTTCCTTGACTCCCCCATTCCAATTCAATACATTGTCTCTGCTCAAATCTGCGTTTTATAGAAACGTTAATACAAAGAAGTTCTTCCAAAAGTCTAAATTATAAATTATAACCCAATTTAAACATTTGCAAGAGGCTCCAAGGAAAGGGGAAACACCGATGAGGAAATGGATTTTGGTGGTGGGACTGGTCGTCCTGACTGGTCTTTATTGTTCGGGAACAGGTTTGGCCGCCGGTACAATCAAGATCGGCTTCAACATCCCTTTGACCGGCGACATCCCCAAGGTAGGGGAAGGTTCAAAATACGCCGGAGAAATGTTGAAAGAACGGATCAACAAGGCCGGGGGGTTAAAAGTAGGAAACAAAGCCTATCCCCTGGAGTTCGTCTATCAGGATAATGAGGCCAAGGCCGAATCGGCCACCGCTACCGCTTTGAAATTGATCACCCAGGATAAGGTCCTGGCTATCATCGGACCCCAGTCCAGCAAACAGGCCATTCCCGCCGGAGAAGTCTGTGATGCCAACAAGACGGTCATGATCAGTCCCTGGTCGACCAACCCCAAAACCACCCAAAACCGTCCCTGGGTCTTTCGGGCCTGTTTTCTGGACCCTTTCCAGGGACCGGTGTTAGCCAATTTTGCCACCAAAGAATTAAAGGCTAAAAAGGCGGCGGTCCTGTACGATATCGCCAGTGATTACCCCAAAGGATTGGCCGAATTTTTCAAGGAAGCCTTTGAAAAAATGCACGGGAAAGGTTCTGTGGCGGCCTTTGAGACCTTTACGACCAAGGACCGTGACTTCAGCGCCCAGTTGACCAAGATCATCGCCTCCAAAGCCGATGTGCTCTTCGTCCCTCAATATTATGATGAGGTCCCCTTGATCATCAAACAGGCCCATGAACTGGGCTGGAAAAAACCGGTCCTGGGAAGCGATTCCTGGGGGTCGGCAGAATTGATGAAACTGTGCGGCAAGGACTGCATCGGTTCTTATTTCAGCACCCACTATGCTGCAGCCGGGGCCAAGGGGGCCACCAGGGAATTCATAGACAGCTATAAGGCTAAATTCAGCTACGAACCGGATGACGTGGCCGCCCTGACCTGGGATGCCATCCGGATGCTCCTCCAGGCCGTCCAGAATACCAAAGGCCTGACCGGGAATCTGGAAAAGGACCGAAAGGCCATCCGCGATCAATTGGCGAAGATCAAAGAATTCGATGGGATCACCGGCAAGATGACCTTTACCGGCAAAAACGGAGATCCCGTCAAATGTGCCGTTCTGGTCAAGATCAGTCCGGAAGGGACCTTTAACTTTTATAAATCGGTTTGCCCATAAAATTAAGGCTCAAGGCGTAAGGTACAAGGTGTAAGGCAATGGTAAAAAAAATACTTTCCTCTCTCGGCCTTGAGCCTTGCGCCTTGAGCCTTGCACCTTTTTTATGAATCCCACTTTATTTTTTCAAAACTTCATCAACGCCCTGCAATGGGGGAGCTTCTATGCCCTCATTGCCTTAGGGTATACCATGGTCTACGGGGTCCTGCTCCTGATCAACTTCGCCCACGGCGATATTTTTATGGTCGGGGCCTATATCGGATTTTTTGTAGCCACTTTCCTTTTGGGAACTTATGGCCTTCAATTACCCTGGAGCCTCTCCCCGGGCCTGATCCTGATTCTGACCTTTGCCGTCACCATGGTCCTGACGGCAGGAGTGGGGGTATTTATCGAGCGGATAGCCTACCGTCCCCTCCGCAGGAAAGGGGTCAATCGGCTTTATGTCGTCATCACCGCCCTGATGGTCGGGTTGATCCTGGAAAACGGAAATCTTTCCCTCCTGGGGGCCAGTCGAAAATTTTTTCCGGAGTTGATCCCCAAGGAGATTTACCACTTCGCCGGGATCACCTTTACCAACCTGAAGGTAATGGTGATTATCATCACCTTTCTGGTCTTTTTCTTTCTCCATTTCGTGGTCCGGAAAACCAGGTGGGGCCTGGCTATGCGGGCCATTTCCTATGACCGGGTAGCCGTGCCGCTCATGGGCATTCCGGTGGATCAGATCATCGTCATCACCTTTGCCCTGGGTTCCTCTCTGGCCGCCCTGGCCGGTATCCTCTTTGCCCTCTCCTACCCGGTTCTGGAACCCTATATGGGTGCATTGATCGGCTGGAAGGCCTTCATTGCCGCCGTGGTCGGCGGGATAGGGGAGATCCGCGGGGCCTTTGTCGGCGGGTTGCTTTTGGGATTCATTGAGATTTTTTCCGCCACCTATTTTCCTTCTACCTTTCGGGACCTGATCGCCTTTGGAATCCTGATGCTCATCCTGATCTTCAGGCCCACCGGCCTCTTCGGCCTGGCCCGCCGGACCAAAGTCTAAGATGGTTCGGTGCTTCCCATGATCCGCCGCCCTTCGGTCTACTTGAGCGCCCTGATTTTTCTTTTGACCATCGGCCTGAGCTGGATGGGCTGGCTGGATGCCTATAGCCAACTCATCCTGATGTTCATGGGCGTCAATATTATCCTTTCGGCCAGCCTCAACCTGATTAACGGCTATATGGGGGAATTTTCCTGCGGCCATGCCGGTTTTATGGCCGTAGGGGCCTATGTGACCTCTTTACTCACCGTCTGGTTCTTTACCGAAGGCTCCCCATTGGGCACCAACCTTCTAAGTCCCCAGTGGGCTATTATCCTCTTTCCCTTTTTACTCCTCCTGGGCGGGTTGGCGGCTGCCCTGGCCGGTTTGATGGTGGCCATCCCCTCCTTTCGAACCCGCGGCGATTATTTAGCCATCATAACCCTGGCCGCCAACTACATCATTAAAAGCGCCATTGAAAACATCCAGATTATCGGCGGAGCCAGGGGTTTTATGGGCATGAAACGAGTGGTCAACGGCATGGAAGATTTTTTTAATCTCCCCTGGATGCTGATCTGGATTTGCCTGTTTGTCTTTTTGACCATTCTGTTGATCAAGCGGTTTGTCGCTTCCACCTATGGCAAGGGTATTCTGGCCATCCGGGAAGACGAGATCTCGGCTGAAATTATGGGCGTAGACACCCAAAAAGCCAAAATGGTCGCTTTCATGTTCTCCTCCGGATTGGCCGGGATCAGTGGAGGTTTATTTGCCCATATCCTCGGCTACATCAATCCCGGAAGCTTTACGATCATGAAATCCACTGAGGCCATGGTCATGGTTTATTTAGGCGGAATGGGCTCTTTAAGCGGATCGGTCTTAAGCGCCGTCCTTTTGACCCTGATCCTGGAACTGTTGCGGCCCTTACAGGTTCTCAAATGGGTTGTAGTGCCGCTGCTCCTCTTTTTATTGATGCTTTTCCGTCCGGAAGGACTTCTCGGCCACCGCGAGCTGACCGATGTTTTTCCCCGTCTGGGCCGCTTTTTCAGGCCGAAAGGGCAGGATGAGCATGTTGTTTGAGGTTCAAGATCTGACCCATCTATTCGGAGGATTGAAAGCGGTATTCAATTTCAACCTCCGGCTTATGGGAGGAGAACTGGTCGGTCTGATCGGGCCCAATGGGGCCGGAAAAACCACCATTTTTAATCTTGTTTGCGGAGTTTATCGGCCAACCCAAGGAAACATCCAAATCCGGGGCCATAAGGTAAATGGGCTTCGTCCCTATCAGGTTACCGCCCAGGGGATCGCCCGGACCTTTCAAAATATCCGCCTCTGGCCTAATCTGACGGTCCTGGATAATCTCCGGATTGCCCGGCATTACAACCTGGGCTATGGACTGCTGGATATTTTTTTTCAAACGGTACGCCTTTCAAAGGCGGAAAAAGATATCGATC
Organism: uncultured Thermodesulfobacteriota bacterium; assembly: GCA_964627515.1. Classification (GTDB taxonomy): domain Bacteria; phylum Desulfobacterota; class RBG-13-43-22; order RBG-13-43-22; family RBG-13-43-22; genus RBG-13-43-22. The sequence goes on from CAZVHO010000034.1 coordinate 9,580, forward strand.
TCACAGCCCAAAAAATGCTGGATATTATGGGACTCTTGAAATACGCTGCCGAACCGGCCAAAAATCTCCCTTATGGGCTGCAACGCCGGGTGGAAATCGCCCGGGCCCTCATGACCCAACCCGCCTTGCTCCTGCTCGATGAACCGGCCGCCGGCCTGAATCTTCAGGAGAAAGATGATTTGATCGAGTTGATCCGTTGGATCCGCCGGGAATTTCAGCTCACCATCTGGATCATCGAACATGAGATGAGACTGGTCATGAACCTGTGCGAAATCATCCAGGTCTTGAATTTTGGAGAAACCATCGCCATGGGCAACCCGGAAGAAATCCAGAGGAACCCTCAGGTTATCGAGGCCTATTTGGGAAAAGAGGACGACTGATGCTTCTTTCCGTCGAAGACCTTAAGGTCGCTTACGGGCCCATTGAAGTCCTGCATGGGATAACCTTTCAGGTGGAGGAGGGAGAGATCGTTACCCTTATTGGGGCCAACGGAGCAGGAAAATCCACCACCTTGATGAGCCTCATGCGCCTTCCCCCGCCGGAGGCCCCCCACTTTCGGTCCGGAAGGATGATTTTTGAGGGACAGGATCTGACCCGATTCGCCCCTCATGACGTGGTCAATCAACTGGGGATTTCCCTGGTGCCCGAGGGGCGGAGAATTTTCGGCAACCTGACGGTCTGGGAAAATTTAAAACTTTCGGCTTATGCCCAAAAGGAACACCAGAAGATCCTCAAGAATTCCCGCCGGATCTTTGAACTCTTCCCGAAATTGGAAGAACGGCGAAATCAAATGGCCGAGACCTTAAGCGGCGGGGAACAGCAGATGCTGGCCGTGGCCCGGGCCATGATGAACCCGGGGAAATTGATGCTCTTAGACGAGCCTTCCATGGGTTTGGCCCCTTTTTTGATGTATGAGCTTTTTCGGGTCTTGAAGGAGCTCAACCGGCAGGGCCTGACCATTTTTTTAGTGGAACAAAATGCCCGCCTTGCCTTAAAATACGCCCACCGGGGTTATGTACTGGAAACCGGAAATATTGTCCTTGAGGGCACGGCAGAGGAACTCAGGCTGGACGAGAGGGTCAAGAATGCTTATTTGGGGAAATGAAAAATAAGCTCAAGGTTCAAGGTATAAGTATAAAGCCCATGTTTTTCATACTTGAAACTTGCATCTTGCAACTTTGAGCTTTATTTTAATGATAAATATTTTTTATTGTGGAGGAATTAAAGGTGATCATTCAATCATTAGTCGTCGGGCCTATTCAGGCCAATTGTTTTATTTTAGGGGATGAAAAAACGCTGGAGGCCGTGGTCATTGACCCGGGGGATGAGGTCAAACGGATCCTGGCCGGTCTGCAAAAACAGTCCCTGCAACTTAAATATATCATCAATACCCACGGTCATTTCGATCATGTGGGGGCCAATAAAGCCTTAAAAGACAAAACCGGGGCACCCATCCTGATTCATAAGGGAGACGCCCCCATGCTGTCCCAACTTTCGGCCAGTGCCGCCGTCTGGGGCATGCACGTCGACGATTCTCCGCAGGCCGACCGACTCCTGGAAGACGGCGACCGGATCGTTTTCGGGCAGATTACCCTGGAAGTCATCCACACCCCCGGCCATTCCCCGGGAGGTATTTCCCTCTACACGCCCAAGGATCTTTTTGTGGGTGACACCCTGTTCGCCGGTTCCATCGGACGGACCGATTTTCCGGGCGGGGATTATGACCAACTGATTGCTTATGTCCGAAACCGCCTCTTTGTATTGGGCGATGACGTCCGGGTCTTTCCCGGCCACGGTCCGGCCACGACCATCGGGCAGGAAAAAAGGTATAATCCGTTTTTTAGTTGAAATTTTCAGATCAAAAAATTGAAAATCTATTTAACTAAAGGGAGCCCATGGACTACCAATTCCTAAAAATCACCAAACAGGCCCGGACCCTTATCGTTCAAATCAACAGACCGAAAGAACGGAATGCCTTGTCTGTCGGCCTGATCAGGGAACTTGTCGAGGTCACCGATACTATCAGAAAGGATATGGCCGTCAGCGTCGTGATTTTATACGGCCAGTCCGACTTTTTCAGCGCCGGGGTTGACCTGAAGGACCCGGAAACCGCCCAGGCCCTTCAGGAACCTTTGTCGGTCCGCCGCCGCCTGTTGCTGGAACAGGGCCCCCGGATGTGCCAGGTCTGGCAGGACCTGCCCCAGGTGACCCTGGCCGCCCTGGAAGGCTTTTGCATCGGGGGGGCGGTTTCTTTGGCTCTGGCCTGTGACTTGCGAATCATGTCCGAAACGGCCTTTCTCCAAATTCCGGAAATCAATTTGGGGATGAATTATAGCTGGGGCTCCCTTCCCCGTCTGGTCAATCTGGTGGGCCCGGCCAAAGCCAAGCAATGGGTTATCTTAGCCGAAAAGGTGGAATGCACCGAAGCCCTGCAATCCGGATTTGCCCAATGGGCTGTCCCTGAAGGTCATTCTTTAGAAAAAGCCCAGAAACTGGCCCGGATAATCACCGAAAAACCCCAGGCCCCGGTATTCATGACCAAACAAACGGTCAATGCCCTGACGGCCGCCCCCCAATCCCTGGCCCACATGGATGCCGACCAATTCGCCTTAACGATTTTATCCGATGACTTTCAGGAAGGCCTGGAGGCCTTCTTGAATAAAAGAAAACCGGCTTTTAATAAAAATCTCCCCGAATAATCCTTTCGGTTGCTTTGATTTGCCGATTTTGCTATCTTTCACAAAAATTACCAGGATCAAATAGGGGGCCTCATAATAGCTTCCTGGACCGTCACCCCGGCGAATCCCGGATCAAGTCCGGGGCAGACGCCGGGGGCCAGACATCGTCCCGGTGGAGACCAGGGACCAGATCATTGAACCTGGATTCCCGCCTGCGCGGGAATGACGACTTTTTGCGGAACTATCAAATAGAACAGAAGAAGGAAATAGTATAATGCCCTTTTGGAGAACTGATAAACCTGATCAAGTAGTTGTACCCTATATCGAAGGGGATGGTATCGGCCCGGATATCTGGAAGGCCGGCCAACCGGTTTTGGAGGCGGCGGTCCGCAAGGCTTATTCGGGGAAGCGCAAGATCGAATGGCTGGAAGTCCTGGCCGGAGAAAAAGCCTTTTCCCGGACAGGGGAGTGGCTGCCGGAAGAGACCCTGGCAGCAATCCGCCGATATGGATTGGCCTTAAAAGGCCCTTTGACCACCCCGGTTGGCAAAGGGATCCGGAGCCTCAATGTCCAGCTCAGGCAGATTCTGGACCTCTATGTCTGTCTTAGGCCGGTCCGCTATTTTGCCGGGGTCCCCAGCCCGATGAGCCATCCGGAAAAGGTGGACATGGTGATCTTCCGCGAAAACACAGAAGATGTCTACTCCGGCATCGAATGGCCGGCCGGAAGCCCCGAATCCAGAGAACTTGCCGAATGGATCGAAAAGAAAACCGGAAAACGATTAAACCCCGATTCGGGGATCGGCATCAAACCTGTCAGCCGATTCGGCACCACCCGCCTGGTTCGACGGGCTATTGAATATGCCCTCCGGCGTAAAAAACCCAGTGTCACCCTGGTCCACAAAGGCAATATCATGAAGTTTACCGAAGGGGCCTTCCGCACCTGGGGCTATGATCTGGCCCGGGAAGAATTCCCGGATAAAACCTTGACCGAAGCGGAGCTGCAAAATCAACCGGAAGAAAAACGATCTTCGGGGAAAGTGATTATCAAAGACCGGATCGCTGACATGATGTTTCAGCAATGTCTCCTGCGTCCGGAAGAATATTCGGTCATCGCCACCACCAACCTCAACGGCGATTATCTTTCCGATGCCCTGGCCGCCCAGGTCGGAGGCCTGGGTATGGCCCCGGGTGCCAATATGGGTGATGATTGTGCCGTCTTTGAGGCCACCCACGGGTCGGCCCCTCAGTATGCCGGCCAGGACAAGGTAAACCCGGGGTCTTTGATTCTTTCCGGTGTCTTATTATTGGAGCATTTGAATTGGCAGGAAGCGGCCGACTTGATTTATGGAGCCCTTCAAAGGACCGTCTCCGATAAAATCGTCACCTACGATCTGGCCCGCCAGATGGACGATGCCCATGAGGTCTCATGTTCCCAATTTGGAAGATCCCTGATCGAACACATGGAATAAGAAACGCCTGGCATTCCGGATTGATCTCCCTGTTTTTCCCGGAGAAATGTCCTTTTTGTCGATCCCTGTCGAACATCGGGGAAGGGGAAATACCGGGTCTATGCCCGGCCTGCACTAAAGATATCCAATGGATAAGGACTCCATTCTGCCTCCGTTGTGGAAGACCCTTTCCTGAAGGATCAACCGGAGATTTCTGTTCCGATTGCCTTCAGCAGAAAGTTGTATTTGACTGGGGCCGGGCAGCGGTTGCCTATCAGGGGGTTATGGCCAAAGCCATTCAGCGATTTAAATATCAAGGAGAGTTCAAATTGGCCGATCCCTTGAGCCGGTTCTGGAATAACGTGGATTTAAAGGCTATTTCTTTCGAGGCCATTGTCCCTGTCCCGCTCCACCCCATCCGGCTCCGGAAAAGAGGTTTCAACCAGGCCCTTCTATTAGGGAAATCATTGGGAAAGACCCATAACAAACAGGTGTTGATAAGGGCACTCAGACGGACCAGAAATACCCCCCCTCAGGTGCAACTGGATCATCGGGAACGGGAAAAAAATGTCCGCGGGGCCTTTGAAGTCAGGCAGCGGCAAGAAATAATGGACAAACATCTCCTTTTGGTCGATGATGTCTTTACCACCGGGGCGACGGTCAATGAATGCGCCAGGGTCTTAAAAAAATCCGGGGCCAAGGAGGTTTATGTTTTAACCCTGGCCAGGGTAGGGTCTGAATGAAAAAGAAAATTATCTCCCCTTCGCAGCTTAATCCCATCGTAACCGAACTTAAAAAGAAGGGACAAAAAATAGTCTTTACTAACGGCTGTTTTGACCTTCTTCATGCGGGACATGTGCGATATCTTCAGGAAGCCCGGTCCTCGGGAGACTGCCTGATTATCGGGTTGAACAGTGACCAATCGGTTCGTCTGATAAAGGACCCCCACCGCCCCCTGATATCGGAAGATCAACGGGCCGAGGTTTTGGCCGCCATGGAGTGTGTTGATTTTATCGTCCTTTTTGATGAGGCCGACCCCTCAAAGTTGATAGAAGTGATAAAGCCGGCGGTCCTGGTCAAAGGGGCCGACTGGTCCCTGGACAAGATTATCGGGGCCGATCTGGTCCAGAATTACGGAGGAGAGGTAAGGAGGGTGGAATTGGTCCCTTCGATTTCCACTTCTGAAATAATCCAGAGGATCCTTTCCCGATATTGCCCGGGCAACCTGACGTAACCCGTTTAACCGCTTCAATTAGGAAATTCCCATACCATTCAATTACCTCCTGAAGAGATAAAAAAAGAGGGTCAACAGAATGCTGATAATGATACTGGTGGTGATCGGAAAATAAAAGGTGAACTTATCCCCTTTGAAGAAGATATCCCCCGGTAATCTCCCTATACAGGGAATCTTGGGCCAAAGTAATAAAATTCCCCCTGCGATTACCAAAATAAAACCCAGTACCATGAGTATTTTCCCTAAACCATCGGATTGCATGGTTTTCCCCCAACTTTCCCATTATTCTAAGAAACGATTTTATTTTAACTTCTTCCTCGATCAATAGTCAATACCGGGTAGATTTTTAGTTTCAGTCCTGCCCGAGAGAGAAGTATTGATTTTTTAATAATTCATCATTATTATAGCATTGAAGTTTAACCCCTGAAAAGGAAGAAAAAAGACAGGCAAGGAGGGAAACGGACCATGTCCGAAAACGAAGAAAAAGGTTTTGTATTTAAGGACCGCAGGAAGATTTTTTCGGAATCAGAAAAGGAACCGGAGCAAAAGAAATCGACTCCTCAAGAGGAACCAGCCGAGGAAAGAGTTGAACAGAAAGAACCCCCACCCCACCCTCCTTTGCCCGAGGTTAATTTTTCTACTTTTATCGTCTCCTTAAGCACCGAGGTCCTCTTTCATTTAGGAGAATTCCCCCACCCGGTTTCAGGAGAGAAAAAAAAGGATTTGCCTCTGGCCAAACACGTTATTGATACCCTGAACATGCTGAAAGAAAAAACCGTGGGAAATCTTACCGAGGATGAGCAGAAACTTTTAGAAGGGATGTTATACGATTTACGGATGGCTTTCATCCGGGCAAAATAAAATCAGGTATAAGGTTTAAGGTGCAAGGTTTAAGGGTAGGGCTTTAGGTACAAAACCTTATACCCTATACCTTATACCTTGTACCGTATTAATAATAGGAGGCCGTTGTTATGGCAAGTCTTTGGAAAAGACATCGTTATTTAATGACATTGATGGGGGTTTCCCTGCTTTCTTTGATTGCCGGACTGATTATCGCCGCCAATCTAAACTGGACCAATCCCCTTTCAGCGAAAACGGAAGTCCCAATCATCGGGGGGGTCCCTTCCTTTGCCGATTTGGCCCAGGCGGTTTCCCCGGCTGTGGTCAATATCAGTACCACGAAAAGGGTAAAGGGTGGTGGCCGGGTCTTTGATTTCTTTATGGGACCGAAAGATAGAAGAAATCCGATGGACGATTTTTTTGAAAAGTTTTTTGGAGGGGATGCCCCCCAGCAGCCCAAAGAATACAAACAAAAGAGTCTGGGCTCCGGGTTCATCCTCGATGCAGACGGCTATATTCTGACCAACAATCATGTCGTCGAGGATGCCGATGAAATAAAGGTCATCTTAACCGATCACAAGGAATATGAGGCCAAAGTGATCGGCCGGGATGCCAAAACCGACCTGGCCCTGATCAAGATCAAATCCTGGAAGGGGTTTCAACTCATTAGACTGGGAAATTCCGACGAAATCCGGGTCGGCGATTGGGTCATGGCCATCGGTAACCCTTTCGGCCTGGACCATACGGTAACCGCCGGCATAGTCAGCGCCAAAGGCCGGGTTATCGGCGCCGGACCCTATGACAACTTTATTCAAACCGATGCTTCCATCAACCCGGGAAACAGTGGGGGACCCCTGATCAATCTCAAGGGAGAAGTGATCGGGATCAACACGGCCATTTTTGCCGGAGGGCAGGGGATCGGCTTTGCCATACCCATCAATACGGCCAAGGAATTGATTTCTCAATTAAAAGAGAAGGGCAAGGTTACCCGGGGCTGGTTGGGGGTTATGATCCAAAAAGTTACTCCGGATCTGGCCAAGGCCTTCAATCTAAAGGAGGAGTCCGGGGCTTTAGTCGGTGATGTAACTGCCGGAAGTCCGGCTGAAAAGGCCGGTATAAAACCCGGGGATATCATAGTCGAATTCGATCGGAAACCGATCAAGGAGATGAATGAACTGCCGAGATTAGTGGCGGCCGTTCCGGTAGGGAAATCCGTTGAAGTGAAGGTCCTGCGGGAAGGCAAATCTTTCGTATTCCAGGTCCAGATCCAGGAATTGGAGGACAAAAAAATGGCCTCCGGCGGTTCCCAATCCAAAGAAGCCCTGGGTATCTTTGTTCAGGAATTTACCCCTGAACTGGCCCGTCGCCTCAGGGTGGATTATGAACCGGGCATCCTGATCGTTCAGGTTCAGGAGGGAAGTCCGGCCGAGGAAGCCGGTATCCAGGAGGGGGACTTGATCAAAGAAGTAAATCGAAAACCGGTCAAGGATTTGAAAACCTATCAAAGCCTGATCGGCAGTATAAAAAAAGGGAGTAATATCCTTTTCCGGATAAAACGGGGGGGGATGAACCTTTTTGTCAGCCTTCGTCTGAGCGAATAGATGGAAATCCCAGCCGAAGGCTTTAAGATCCTGGCCCCGGCTAAGGTTAACCTTTTCTTAGAGATTTTAAAAAAAAGGCCTGATGGATACCACGAAATCCGCTCTTTGATGCAAGCAGTCGGCTTATTCGACAGCCTCTGGATCAGGGCTGGTACCGGAGGCCGGGAAATCCGTTGTCCCGGCTATCCGGAACTGGAAAATGAAGACAATCTGGTCCTTCTGGCCATAAGTCTTCTGGAAAAAGAACTGGACCGTTCCCTGTCCATATCGATCCGGCTGATAAAAAGGATCCCTCCCGGAGGCGGACTGGGAGGGGGCAGCAGCGATGCGGCTGCCGTTTTATCCGGTGTTAATCACCTTTTAGGAAACCCGGTTTCACCGGATCGATTAGGGGCTTTGGCCGCCCAGGTGGGTTCGGATGTCCCCTTTTTTTTAAAGCCCGGCACGGCCTTAGCCTTGGGGAGGGGAGAACGGATAGAACCCTGGCCGTCCTTGTCCTCCTGGTGGTATGTCCTGATTTTCCCTGGATTTTCCATTTCCACGGCCTGGGCTTACCATCAGATAAAATTCCCGTTGACACAAAAAGAAAAAACAATTAATATAAAAAGTTTAAAGGACCAGGGGGGTATACCGGGAAAAGAACAGATCAAAAACGATTTGGAAAAATGGGTCCTCCCCGCCTTCCCTGTTCTCGGAGAAATTAAAAAGGCCTTACAGGAGCAGGGGTGTCTGAAGGCTCTGATGAGCGGCAGCGGTTCTACGGTATTTGGAATCTGGGAGGACAAATACAAGGCCGGCGAGGCCTTTATCCGTTTAAGAAAAAAAGGGTGGGGCCGGGTCTTTTTGGCCAGAGGATTGTAAAAGTTCAACGAACATGTTTTAAATTGGGGTGTCGTCAAGCGGTAAGACACGGGTCTTTGGAACCCGCATTCGGAGGTTCGAATCCTCCCACCCCAGCCAGTCAATTTCTGATTGCGGATTTCGGAATTCGGATTTCGGAATTTTGAAAACCCGATCTCCGGAGTATAAAAATTTATTTCACAGACAGGAACCATGGCTAATCAGTTAAAATTTTTCACAGGCAATTCTAATCCTCAATTAGCGGAAAGGATCTGCTCTTATTTGGAGATGGATCTGGGTGCTATTCAGGTCAGAAGGTTCAGTGACGGCGAGATTTTTGTGGAAATAGGGGAAAACGTCCGCGGCAAAGATGTCTTTGTCATGCAATCCACCTGCTCTCCGGTTAACGATAACCTGATGGAACTTTTAATTATCATGGACGCTCTTCGGAGGGCCTCGGCCCAGCGCATTACCGCGGTCATGCCCTACTATGGATATGCCCGTCAGGATCGTAAAGTGGCTCCGAGGGTCCCGATAACGGCCAAATTAGTGGCCGATATCATTACCGCATCCGGTGCCAAACGGGTATTGACCATGGACCTTCACGCCGGTCAGATCCAGGGCTTCTTCAATATCCCCGTAGACAACCTCTATGCAGCCCCGGTACTGCTGAATTATATAAAAGAAAATTTTCAAAACAACCTGGTCATCGTCTCCCCGGACGTGGGAGGGGTGGAAAGGGCCAGGGCCTTTGCCAAAAGGCTTAATGCCCAGATCGCTATAATCGATAAAAGGCGCGACCGGCCCAATTCCTCCGAAGTGATGCATATCGTCGGCAATGTGAAAGGATGCACCGTCGTCCTTTTAGATGACATGGTGGACACCGCAGGGACCCTTACCAAGGCGGCCGCGGCTTTGGCCGAACAAGGGGCTGCAAGAATCTATGCCTGCGCTACCCATCCGGTGCTTTCCGGTCCGGCCCTGGATTTGATAATGAAATCTCCCATGGATCAATTAGTGGTCACTGATACCATACCGTTACGGGACAACGCCCGTTCTTGTCCCAAGATCAAGGTCCTTTCGGTTGCCCCCCTTTTCGGCGAGGCTATTCGAAGGACTCATGACGAAGACTCCGTTAGTTCATTATTTGTTTAAGGAAAGGCAGAAATTTTATTATGGAACAGGTAAACTTAGAAGGTTTTTTTAGAGAATCTTCCGGCAAGGGCAAGGCCCGCGCCTTACGGCGGGCAGGGAATATCCCGGCAATTTTTTATGGACCGGAGACCGAATCGATTGCTATTGGTGTATCCAAGGTCTCTTTTGGAAAAATCCTGAAAACCCAGAGCAGTGAAAATACCCTCTATCAATTGACCATTAAGGGGGACAACCAGGAAATCGTTAAAACGGTAATGCTTAAAGAACTGCAGAGGACCCCCCTCGATCGGGAAATCCTGCATGCCGATTTTTATGAGGTCTCTTTAACCAAGGAAATCGACATAACGGTCGGATTAAAGGTCGTCGGAAAGGCCCCCGGTGTGGAAAATGGAGGATTCCTCCAGGAAATTTCCAGAGAACTTGAGATTCGCTGCCTGCCGACCCATATCCCGGATTTTATCGAAGTGGATGTCAGTACTTTGGGAATCGGGGATTCCCTTCATGTCCAGGACCTGAAATTACCGGAGGGGATACAGGTCCTCTCGGATGCCCATCTGACTCTGATTACCGTGGTGCCGCCGGTTGAAGAAAAAACCGCCCCCGGAGAAGCTGCTGCCGGATCTGAAGTAGAAGTCGTTGCCAAAAAGGGCAAGGCTAAAACCGAGGGTGAGGGGTAATTTCCCTGGTGTACCTGATTGCCGGTTTAGGGAACCCAGGCAAAAAATATCTATTCACACGCCATAATCTGGGTTTCTTGACCCTTCAGGCCCTGGCCCTTCGTCATCAAATCCCCATAGAAAAAAAGAAATTCGAAAGCGGTTATGGGTTGGGAGAAATTCTTAAGGAAAAGGTCATTCTCCTGACCCCTTTGACCTATATGAATTTGAGCGGTCGGGCCGTTGGCTCCTTCCTGCGTTATTATCAAATCCTGCCTGATCATCTGATCGTGGTCCATGATGACCTGGATCTCCCCTGGACCCGGCTCCGCGTCGCCCCTAAGGGAGGGGCTGCCGGGCATAAAGGCATCCTCTCGATTATTGAACAATTGAAGACCCAGGATTTTATACGGATACGGATAGGTATCAGCCGGCCGACAGAAGAAATTCCCCCTGAAGCCTATGTCCTGGAAAACTTTTCGGCCGGAGAAAAAAAGGAACTCTCCCCCTTAATTGACCAGGCTTGCGACGCCATTGAGACCATATTGAAGCAGGGTGTGACCGCGGCCATGAACCGGTTTAATGTCCGGAAAACAAGCCCGGAAGGCTAACAACAGGTTTCGGTTCCGCAGGAAACCCCGACTTTGCCTTTAAGCCAGGATTGGATGATGGCAGCGGCACAGCCCACCCCCGGGCGAAGGTCGATGGCCGAAACCGGACAATTGTTCATACAAGCCCCACACTCCATACAACCGTCAAAATCCGCTATATGGGCCTTCTTTTCGTTCATCGCAAATACGCTGTGGGGACAAACCCGGGTGCAGGAACCGCAGCCTATACAGACCGATTCATCCAATTTGAGGGTGGAAACATTGGGCAGATATCTGAACTTTTCCATAACTAACTCCTCTTATTAAACATTCATGACCCTACCACACCTTCCCCCTCCGAGGAGGATGAGAAGCCTATCTATGCATGACCGCACGCTGACAGGGGCTATGGGTGGGGCACCACGAACCATGAAAATAGATTCAAGGTTAATGGAACTTTTTTTCCCCTAAACCGTCGTCTTAATAAAGGCCGATATAAACCACAGGATCAGGCCCAGACAGGCGGCCACCGATTGCAAAGGGATCGCCTTGCGCATCTCCTTTTCCACCCCGGAAGGGGAAGTGAAGGGTGTACAGCCGGTGAAGTTCATGGCCAGATAGGAACTGAGGGTGACGGTCAAAAGGATCAAGGCCAGGGCCGGTAAAAAAGCAATGGTTTTTAAAGAAAACAGCATCAATCCAAGACCGGCCAATAAACCTGCCAGGGCACCTTTTAAAGAAAAGGCCCGGAAAGGGATCCAGGGTAACAAGGCCGGCGTGAGCACCGTTCCACTTAAGACCCCCAGGACAACAGCCAGTGAGACCGGCACTCCTCTTTGCCAAAGATTAGCCAAAGAAAAGATATCCGGCCCGATCCCGGATAATAAAAACATAAGGGGGATCAGCCAAAGAAGGGATTTTAAAGTCTGGGAAATCTCCACCGGAGTCAAAACCAGTCTCTCAGACAAGGTGAAAGTAACCTGGCGCATGGCCTTTCCGGCCTGGAAACGGGCAGCCAGGAATGATTTGATATCCCTGGCCTGAATCGGACCCCAGACCACTTCAAAACCGCACCCTTTTTTAACCTTAAGAGCCGAAACCCCGGTTGCTGAAAGCTGGGGCAGGATGAGTTTTCTATGAGAAACTAATTGATCCAGATGAGCATTTTTTACCTGTAAGATGACTTCTTCACTGGAAAAATTCTTTTTCCCGGCCGCACACCAGACATTTACACCCCGGGTATCCAGGACCAACAGCCAGGCATTCAGGCCACTCAACGCCTTACGAAGGGTATCGAAGGTTAATTTGAAGTTGGCCGTCACCAGGACGACGGATTCCGAATCGGGACGGCCCAAGGCATACAACCCCGGCGAAACCTTGTAGTTGTTGCGGGTGGCACCCAGCCGCACCAGGAGGGACCCTATACGGTCCCGCTTATCCAATTCGGTTTTGATCCTGGGGATAGTCCCACTTGCCGTGGCCATAAAATCTTCCACAAAAGGCAGGATGCGGTACCCTGGTTTTTCCAAGGGAGAGCTCCGGGGGGCCTGTTTCGGCCCGCAGCAAACTTCATCCTCTTCCTTTTGAGGGGTAAACATCGGCAGGGGCATCATGGTTTTGTTTAATTCAACCCCGGCCAGGCCTCCTTTGGTCGAGCAGCAACTGTCCCGGACGGTTTTTATTTCTGTCATTAATACCTCCTATGGTTTATAAGTCCGTAGCCATATTTTTAAATTTATCAAACATTTCCTTATTCAGGCAATAGCAGGTCCTTGGGCCATCCACCTCGCCCAAAATCAGATTCGCCTCTTTGAGTATTTTCAGATGTTGGCTGACCGTGGATTGGGACAAGGGCAGGATATCGACAATCTTTCCGCAGATGCACTGATCCACCTCTTTAAGATATTCGATGATCCTGAGACGGGCCGGGTGACCCAAGGCTTTACACATCATGGCCAGATTTACCCGGTCCTCTTCATTCTTTTCCACCTGCCCCAAGGTCGTTATCTTTTTAATCATGGAAATTCCCTTACAAACAATCATTAATCGTTTATCGTAGATTAACGATTAATTCAATACTTGTCAAGGGAAAAAGATCTCCATTATCCCTCAAAAAAATAGGCGATTTTTTATTGGATGATGATATCCGGGGAGGTTCTGATCTTATTAAACCCTCGTTCCACTGCCGGCGCCATAGATCATAAAAAAAGGTTCAAGGTTCAAAGTTTATCACGCTCGTAACTTGCATCTTGCAACTTGAAACTTGCAACTTTATTTCATGCTAAAGTTCTTTCTCTTTACCCTGCCCCTTAACCTGGCAGGAGGCGGAAGACATTCAGCTATGAAGACCCAGCTTCGGGAAGACCCAGCGGTTCAGCGCATACCATCCGGCCAATATGACCAGCAACCAAAAAATTGTGTTCATTTGTTCTTCCTTTAATCCATGCTCAGGCAGGCGCCATGAGACATGAAAACAGGTTCAAGGTACAGGGTTGAAGGTTTTTTCATTCTTGCAACTTGCATCTTGCAACTTAATTTTCGACCTAAACCCTCATGCCCGCCTGTAGCGGGCACCACGAAGCATGAAAATATCGAATGTCGAAGTAAGGTTGGTTTAAACCCGTAACTCGCAACCCGCAACGTTATTTTTCTATTAAAGAACCCACGGTTCTTTTCAATTATGAAGCTCAGGAAAATCCCGAAGAAGAAGGTCCGCAGGCGGAAGGCAGAGAAACCCCTTCACCCGGCTTCCCACCGGACTTGGAAAAGGGAGATAAAAGGCGAACGACTTTGCCGCCCTTACAATCAGGGCAACAAATTTCCTCGTCTTTGGAATTCCAGACTATCTTCTCAAAAATTTTAGAACAATCAACACACCGGTATTCGTAAATAGGCATATAACCCCTCCTTTGCCTATAGTAAAACTTGCTTTTTATTATAACCATCCTGTCCCCCTTGTCAAGGACCACTTTGATTTTAACCTGGAAAAATGAATGGTTATATGGTATAGGATCAATAATAAAATTCCGGGTTAAGGAGACAAAATGGTGGAGCAGAAAGGGCAAACAAAAACGGCAAATCAATATTATGTCTGGTTTGACACCGAATACTCCACCCTGGAACTGGAAACCGCCTCTTTGCTCCAAGTAGCGGCCCTGATCACGGACACTTCTCTGCGGCGGGTATTGCCGCCCGAGCAGGATATCAGATTAACCATTAGGGTACCTGACGGCCAACCCATCAGCCCCTGGGTGGAGCAGAATCTGCCGGATCTGGTCAACGCCTGCCGGTCTTCTGAGGCAATAGATATCTCCGTGGCCGACGAACGCCTGGCCGCCCATGTGGATTCCGTGGCTGGTGCTCCTGCTGAAAAAGAAGATCGGCGCCCCATCTTGGCCGGAAACAGCATCCATGCCGACTGGTGGCTGGTCCGTCGCTTTCTGCCCCGCTTTTTAAGCCGTCTTCATTACCGCCATCTGGATGTAACGTCCTTCAAGCTGGAATGGCTTGGCCTCCACCCCGAAATGGAATTTCAAAAGGATCACCCGGAAATCATAAAACAATACTTTTCAGAGGCCCTGTTGCCTGGCATGGACAGCCGCCATGATGCCTATTATGACCTGCAGGCCTCAATTGCCGAACTGTCTTTTTATCGTCAGCATCTCCTTCGGCCCTTATAATTTATCTCTTTCCCCCACAGGCCCTTATCATTTTCCTTGACCCTATTTCCCGACCTATTTTATACTCCCCCTGAAAGCGCCTAACCAACGAATCAGGAGGCCCCCATGAAGAGAATTTTTTCCGCTCTGATTTTCGGACTGACTTTGATGTCCACCCTCGCAACGGTCCAGGCCAAGGAGAACATCAAACTGGGCTTGATCGTCCCTTTGACCGGAGATGTCAAAACCTTTGGCGAATCGGCCAAGAATGGCTTCCAGATTGCCTTGGAAGAATACGGCCATTGCCACCCTTGGGTTCGGAATCCTGATCAGGGTACTCCTGGACAACTCGGACAAATTCATCGAGTCTCTCGGCGGTTCCAGGGGGTTCATCGGGATTCCCAAGATCGTCAATCTGGAATTGGCCTTCTGGACCACCGCCTTCTTAATCCTTATAACCCGAAACCTGATTTTTTCGCGTTTCGGCCTTTTCTGGCAATGTATCAAGGATGATGAACTGGCCGCCACCGCCTTCGGCCTCAATACGGCAAGCCTGAAGTTGACGGCCTTTACCTTCGGCTGTTTCCTGGCCGGCCTGGGCGGCGCCCTGTACGCCTATCTGTACTCCTTCCTGCACCCTTCCAATTTCGATTTCCTGAAGTCGATCGATTTCCTGATCATCGTCATCGTGGGGGGCATGGGGAGCATCACCGGCACAATATACGCCGGACTGTTATGGGTGGCAGTGATCGAGGGGTTACGTTTTGCCCTCCCTGCCCAGATGCTGGATTTGAGGTGGGTCCTCATACCGGTCCTCTTAATCCTGGTGATGATGTGGCGTCCCTTAGGTCTTTTTTCCAGGAGGGAATCCAGGTTCCTGGGGCTGAGTGACCCGGCATGAAGGCCCTGGAGGTCATCAACCTGAAGAAGAATTTCGGCGGTCTGACGGCCGTCAATGACCTCAGCTTCTTCGTCGAAGAGTTCGAAACCGTGGGAATCATCGGCCCAAATGGCGCGGGGAAGACCACAGTCTTTAATCTCATCACCGGGCTTAACCGGCCGGATGCCGGAAAAAGTCTTTATTTCGGCCAGGAGCTTACCGACCTGGCCCCCTATCGCCTGGCCCATCTGGGTATATCCAGGACCTTTCAGAACCTCCGGTTGTTCAACAGCCTCAGTGTACTGCAGAACATCCCGCCGTCATGGAAGCCTATCTGGGATTTGAGACAGCTTCTGATTGGGCCTGAAAATCGACTAATAAACTACCGATATTTGATAAAATCCGGAATCCATCCAGTATCCAGTATCCAGCTTGCAGGGTGGGTGGAGTGAAACGGGACCCACCAAAAAAATTATGTAACGTATTAACTTCATTATTATACTGGTGGGTTGCACTTCGTTCCACCCACCCTGCAGGAGATCTGCCTCAGGTCAAGTAATCGAAAAGTGAAGGGGGCAAAAATAAATCCTTTCTTGACATTTGTCGTCAATTAGATTTAATATCTTCTTCTTTTAAAGATGATTAAATTTTTAATCAACTTTTGCGCATCATTAAGAATACGGCACCCGGTGAACAAAGAAAGGTCACATTCATGACTGAAGAAATATTTCCCGATCTCTATCGCCTGAAAATTCCCCTGCCGGAAAGTCCGCTCAAATTTCTCAATTCCTATGTCATCAGAGGCCCGGAGAGGAATTTACTGATCGATACCGGCCTCAACCGTCAGGAATGCCTTGAGGCCATGCAGACCGGACTCACCCAATTGTCTATCGATCTTAAAAAAACCGATATCTTTATCACCCACCTGCATGCCGACCACTTTGGGCTGGTCACCAAATTGGCGGACAAATCCTGCCGGGTCTACTTCAGCCGGCCCGAAAAGGAACTCATCGAATCCTTTGAAGGCTTTGATGCCATGATCGTCTACGCCGAGGATAACGGCTTCCCAAAAGATCAACTGCAGGCCGCCCTGGACAAACACCCGGGAAACAAATACGGCTCCGATTGGATGCCGGAACTAAGCTTACTCGACGACCGGGATGAAATCCAATGCGGCGCCTATCATTTTCAATGTGTGTCCACGCCCGGCCATACCATGGGCCATACTTGCCTCTATGAGGCCGATAAAAAATTTCTGATTGCCGGAGATCATATCCTCATCGATATCACCCCCAATATCCAATGCTGGAAAGACACCCAGAACCCCCTGAAACATTACCTGATCAGTCTCGATAAGGTAGCGGCCCTGGAGGTGAATTTGGTGCTGCCGGGGCACCGGCGGCTTATCAAAGACCACCGGGCCCGCATCCGGGAATTAAAAAGCCATCACAAAAATCGATTAAATGAAGTCCTTAACCTTCTGGAGGGCAGTGCCCAAACCGCCTTTCAAATTGCCTCGAAAATGACCTGGGATTTGAAATGCGATTCCTGGGATCAGTTTCCAGTGGCCCAAAAATGGTTTGCTACCGGGGAAGCCATTTCCCATCTGAGGTATCTTGAAGAAGAAGGAAACATCATCCGGGAAAAAAATGGTAAGTCCACAAAGTATCGATTAAAATAATTATTCCGATTCATTCGGGTTAGGAAGGTAAAAAATGGATCTGATTCAAACCGCACTCGCCAAAGGACAAAAGGCCTTATCAGAATACCAGTCCAAACAACTGCTCAAGGTTTATGATATCCCTGTTACCCGGGAAGAGTTGGCCCAAAATACTGAAGAAGCCGCGGCTATAGCCGGCCGCCTGGGCTATCCGGTAGTCTTAAAAGCCTGTTCTCCGGTCCTGATGCACAAAACCGAAGCCGGGGCCGTGGAAATCGGCCTCAAGACTGAAGAGGAAGTTCGTTCTGCCTATCAGCGCCTGGTCCAATCGGCTACCGTCCCTCTGGAAGGTATTTTGGTCCAGGAGATGGTTCGGGGCAACCGGGAGTTGGTCTTGGGATTGAGCCGGGATCCGCAGTTTGGGCCCTGCGTCATGTTGGGACTGGGCGGTGTGCTGACCGAGATCATCAACGATACGGTTTTTCGGGTTGCACCCCTTGAAGCGGTAGACGCCCGGGAGATGATGCTGGAACTGAGGGCCAAGGCTATTTTGGATCCATTTCGAGGGCAGGCCGCTGCCGACCGGGAGACCATCAGCCGCTCTTTGATGGCCATCGGGCGCATAGGACTTGAAAACCCGGCCATTGCCGAAATCGACATCAATCCCATGATCATCGATCCAAACGGACGGGTCAAGGCTGTTGATGCCCTGGTGGTGCTGCAAAGCGTTTAATCGGGGATCGGGGGTCAGGGGCCGGGGTTCAGCCAAATCTATTGCTATGATTCATAGTGCCCTACGGTTATGAGGGCGCAATTGGAAAATAAAGTTTCAAGATGCAAGATGCAAGTTTCAAGTATGAAAACCTTGGACCTTGGACCTTAGACTTTGAACCTGTGTCCCCCGTGCCTTTTCATTTTGTCCTGCCTGGTCTGTGACAATAAATCCATTGACAATTCGGAGCCTGCGAAAGTAATGACACATCTTATTGAGAAACATTTTCTCTATCCCATTGTCCATCCCAACAGTATCGCCTTTTTCGGGGCCTCGAACCGCTTCACGGCCATGGGCACCAACCTGTTTAATTCCATAAAGTCCCTGGGGTTTCAGGGGTCCCTCTATCCGGTCCATCCCAGGGAGGACCGCGTCTTGGACATAAAGGCCTATCAGGACGTCATGGATCTCCCGGAGGTTCCGGAGTTGGCGATAATGGTCCTGCCCAATGCTCTGGTTTTGGAAACACTGGATAAATGCGGGCGCAAAGGGATCAAACGGGCTATCATCGTCTCTGGTGGATTTAAGGAAGTGGGCGGACAGGGTCCGGACCTGGAAAAAAAACTGATGGCTGTCGCCGATCACTACGGCATCCGCTTTCTGGGGCCGAACTGCCTGGGAGTAACCAATCCCTATCACAAGTTCAATACTACCTTTTTGCCTTTTACAGGACTCCCCGGGTTTATCGGCTTTGCTTCCCAGAGTGGGAGTTTCATAACCCAGATGTTTGATTATCTGGCCGGATACGGATTGGGTTTTTCCACGGCCATCAGCGTCGGCAATGAGGCCAACATCGACCTGGTGGATTGTCTGGAGTATTTGGCCCTTTGTCCCCACACCAAAGTGATCGCCCTGTACATTGAAGCCATCCGCCATGGCCGGGCTTTTATGGAAACCGCCCGGAGGATTGCTGGCCATAAGCCGATTGTGGCCTATTATGTGGGTGGTTCTGAAACCGGAAAAAGGGCCGGGCTTTCTCATACCGGGGCCTTGGCCGGTCCGGACCGACTCTATGATGGGGTATTCCGTCAAAGCGGTATCCTACGGGCCGATTCCATTACCGAGCTTTTCGATTTTTGCCTGGCCCTTGGCGCCTCTCCCCTGCCCCGGGGAAACCGGATGATCATTCAAACCCATTCCGGGGGACCGGGGGCCACCGCGGCCGATGCCTGCGGCCGGATAGGCCTGGATTTGCCCGGCTTCTCGGAAGAGACCGTTGAAAAGCTCAAGCCCTTCGTGCCCGGTACCGGCAGTCTGAACAACCCTCTGGACATCACTTTTGCCAAAAATCCCCTCGACTATTTTAACGGGATCCCCCAAGCACTCCTGGCCGATCCCCGGGCCGAAGGATTGTTGATGTATTTAATGCTCCCTGACGGGCAATTGGAAAACGGGCTCAGGCGGATGGGCCTGCCCGAGGATCAAATTCCGGACCACCTTACAAAATTTGTCGAACAAACGGCCCAGGCCTTAATGGAGTTACCGGAGACCTATCAAAAACCGGTGGTCGGATTTTCTTATCGAGCCCGGACGGACCGACTCATCGGCGTTCTTCAAAACAAGGGCTTTCCGGTCTTCCCTTCTCCCGAACGGGCCGCCAGGGCCATGGCCGCCCTGGTCCGTTACCGCTCTTTGCAGAAAAAATGAGAAGAATTTTTACTTGACAGAAACCTCCGGCAAAATATATAAGACCCTCGCAATTCGCTAAAAAAATACCCTCGGGATCATACCCAATATTGAAGGAGGCACTATGCGCGGACTGATGCAAGACTACCCTTTACTGATCTCTTCACTCATTTCTTACGCAGACCTGTACCACGGCGACATGGAACTGGTTTCCAGGACCATTGAAGGTCCTATCCACCGCTACAGCTACCGGGAAGCCCACCAGCGTTCGAAACAGGTGGCCGGCGCCCTTTTATCCCTGGGAGTCAACCCCGGTGACCGGATCGGGACTCTGGCCTGGAACGGCTACCGGCATTTAGAACTCTACTTCGGGATTTCAGGCCTGGGTGCCGTACTCCACACCATCAATCCGCGGCTTTTCCCTGAACAGATCGCCTACATCGCCAACCATGCGGAAGACCGATATCTGTTTGTCGATCTGACCTTTGTTCCTCTCCTGGAATCTTTTGCCGATAAACTTAAGACCATTAAGGGGTACGTGATCATGACCGACGAAGCCCATATGCCTCAAACCAGGCTCCCCAATGTCACCTGTTACGAGACCCTGATCCGGGATCAGAACCCTGAATTCATCTGGCCGAAATTTGAGGAGCAAACCGCTTCCAGCCTGTGCTACACCTCCGGGACTACGGGTAATCCCAAAGGCGTACTCTATTCGCACCGTTCCACGGTCCTCCACAGTTACTGTGTCTGCACCATCGACGGTCTGGGCCTCTCCAGCGCCGAGGTGGTCCTGCCGGTGGTGCCCATGTTCCATGCCAATGCCTGGGGAACCCCTTACGCCGCAGCCATGTGCGGAGCGAAGATGGTCTTCCCCGGAGCCAGGATGGACGGCGAGTCTATCTACGAACTGCTCGACACTGAAAGGGTGACCCTGACCATGGCCGTTCCCACGGTCTGGCTCATGCTGCTCCAATACCTGAGGGATACGGGCAAGAAACTGCCTTATCTGAAAAGGGTGGTCATCGGCGGCTCGGCCGCCCCGCGGTCGATGATTCAAGCTTTCGACCAGGATTACGAGGTGGAGGTCATCCACGCCTGGGGCATGACCGAGACCAGCCCCCTGGGAACAACCGGCACCCTGAAACCCAATCATGTCAGCCTTCCCTATCCGGAGAAATTGGAGATCAAGGCCAAACAAGGCCGGTCCATCTACAATGTGGACCTCAAGATCGTTGATGACGAAGGGAAAGAACTCCCCCGGGATGGAAAGGCTTTTGGGCACCTCATGGTCCGGGGCCCCTGGATCAGCAGTGGCTATCTGAAAAGCGAAGGCGGCCAGGTTATCGATGAAGAGGGTTGGTTCGATACCGGCGACGTAGCTACCCTCGACCCGGAAGGGTTTATGCAGATCACCGATCGATCCAAAGATGTCATCAAATCCGGAGGGGAATGGATCAGTTCCATCGACCTGGAAAACGACGCCCTGGGCCACCCGGCCGTAGCCGAGGCGGCTGTTATCGGCGTGCTCCACCCCAAGTGGGACGAGCGTCCGCTGTTGATCGTGGTCAAAAAGCCCGGTGTTGAATGCTCCAAGGAGGAGATCCTGGATTATATGCGCCGCAAGGTGGCCAAATGGCAGGTCCCGGATGATGTGGTCTTTGTAGAGGAACTCCCCCATACGGCCACGGGCAAAATCCTTAAAACCAAGCTGCGCAACGACTTCAAGGATTACAAACTCCCCTAAGGAAAATTCCGAAAATTCGTCATTCCCGCGCCGACGGGAATCCAGGATAAGCAAAATCGATTAAAAAGACTGGATTCCCGTCCCGCCAGAGGCGGGATTAAGACATTCGAGGACAAGCCTTCAGGGGAATGACGAAAAAAAGGGAGATCTCCCATGAATCCTTGCAAAAAAATGAATGAACGTTCATTCTTTTCTTGACATCCAAGATTTGAACCGTTACAGTAAGCCCGCAGAAAGAGCCCCGGAGGAAAAAAGGTTATAAATCCCGGCAGCACAGGAGGCTTCAGACCATTTATCTTATTAAGCCCTCATGTCCTCCAGAAGGCCCCACGAAGAATGATAATAGGTTCAAGATCCAATGTTTTTCATACTTGAAACTTGAAACTTGCATCTTGAAACTTCATTTTCGAATCAAAACACAGGAAGGAAGATTGCTATGGGTAATTCATTAGTCAATACACGGGATCAGCGTTTTGTTCTTTTCGAGCAGTTGGGCATTGAAAAACTGCTGCAATCAGAGGCCTATCAAGACTTCACCAAGGATGACCTGTTGATGGTGCTCAACGAGGCCGAAAAGATGGCGGTCAACGTCATCCTCCCCACCCTGGCCGAAGGGGACCGAGAGGGATGCACCTTCAAAGACGGCAAGGTTTCCGCACCCAAATGCTTCCACGAACCTTATAAAAAGTACACCGAGGCCGGCTGGCTCTGCCCCATGGATTCACCCGATGTCGGGGGACAGGGCCTGCCCCGGGCGATCGGTTTTGCCGTGGCCGAGCTGATGGGCAGCGCCAACTACGCCTTCTGCATGTATCCGGGTCTGACCCATGGTACCGCCGGTCTCATCCACTCTTACGGCACGGAGGCCCAGCAGGAAAAATACATGTTCAAGCTTTTCTCCGGTGAATGGTCCGGGACCATGTGTCTGACCGAACCGGGGGCCGGCAGCGATGTGGGTGCCCTGAAGACCACGGCCAAGCGCCTCCCGGACGGGACTTTCAGCATCACGGGAACCAAATGTTTTATTTCCTCCGGGGACCACGATCTGACGCCGAATATCGTGCATCCTGTCCTGGCCAGGATCGAGGGTGACCCGACGGGGACCAAGGGGATCTCCATCTTCCTTGTCCCAAAATACCGGGTCAACGATGACGGCTCCCTCGGTGCATTCAACGACGTCAATACGGGGGGCATCGAGCATAAGATGGGCATCAAGGGATCGGCCACGGCGGTTTTGAATTTCGGCGAAGATGGAAAATGTATCGGCGAACTTCTGGGCAACGAGCGGGAGGGCATAAAGATCATGTTCCAGATGATGAACGAAGCCAGATTGGGAACGGGCATGCAGGGTCTGGACACCGGGTCGGCGGCCTACGAACACGCCGTTTCCTATGCCCGGGAGCGTATCCAGGGTACGGCCATCTGGGAAGGTAAAAATCCCGAAGCCAAGCCGGTCACTATTATCAACCATCCTGATATCCGGCGTAAACTCATGTGGATGAAGGCCCATGTTGAAGGGATGCGGGCCATGAATTATTTCGTAGCCTACTGCCTGGACCAATCGAGGGTCGCCGGAACCCAGGAGGAAAAAGAAAAATGGGAAGGCTTCCTGGACCTCATGACCCCGGTCTGCAAGGCCTACTGTTCCGATAAGGGGGTCCTGATCTGCTCCATGGCCATGGATGTCTATGGGGGTTACGGGTACTGCTCCGAGTATCCCATCGAGCAATATCACCGGGACGTCAAGATCGCCACGATTTATGAAGGGACCAACGGCATACAGGCCCTCGACCTGGTGGGAAGGAAACTCGGCCAGCGAAAAGGCATGAATATCATGAATCTTTTTGGCGAGATCCAAAAAAATATCGCCAGGATAAAAGGACATGAGGACCTCGGCAAATATGCTGCCATCCTGGAAGAGGCCTCCAATGCCTGTATCGATCTGGTCATGTTCTTCGCCCAGTCCGGCAAGGCTGGTGACTACCTCATTCCCATTCTCAATGCCGGGCCGTTCCTGGAAATATTCGGGGATGTCATCATCGGCCATTTCCTCATCGAGGCGGCCGGAATCGCCTCGGAGAAACTCCTGGCCCGATACCAGGAAAAGGGAGCCGATACCAGGGAAAAGCAGAAAGAACTGGAGAGGGAAGACAAAGAGACCGCTTTCTACAGCGGCAAGGTGGCGGCCGGGAAATTCTTTGCCGCCAACATTTTAACCGGGACCAAAGCCCGTTGTGAAGGCATTAAGATGGCCGATAAAACCCCGCTGGAGATCAGTGAAGCGGCCTTTGCCTATTAATAATGAAGTTGTCAAGTTTCAAGTTTCAAGATGCAAGGAAAAACAGAACACCTCACGATTTGGGCAAGGCCTAATCTTTGCAGGGGCGGGCTTAAAACCGCCCCTGCAAAATATCGAAAAACGAATAATGATGGTCTCGTAAAAACTCGTCATTCCCGCGCAGGCGGGAATCCAGGATAGAGATAACCAATTAATCCTGCCAAGGGCGGGACCCGTTTTCACGGGAATGACGTAAATCGGCGCTTTTGGACTTTTTACGAACGCATCAATAATGAATATTCATAAAAATATCTTCCGACGAATCCCGCCTTGCGGGACTTAACGACGAACGGTTTCTTCGTTTTAAGGTACAATCATCACTTTGATGGCCTCCCGGTCCTGGATCTGCGTTTTAAAGGCCTCCTGGGCCTGATCCAGGGGAAAGGAATGGGTGACCAGGGGCCGGGTATTGACTTTGCCGCTTCGAAGAAGTTCGATAGCCCCGGGGAAGTTTCCTCCCAGACAGCCGACCAGGGTCAAATTCTTACTGATCGCTGGCAACGGATCCCAGGTCAAAGGTTTTTCGTAAACCCCCACCAGCATGATCTTGCCTCCGCCACGGGCCATGGCAACGGCTTGATTAAAGGTTTCCTGGGAACCGGCACATTCCACAACCAGGTCCGCACCCATTCCTGAGGTCGCCTCCATGACCGCTTGAAGGACCTCCTCCCGGGCGGCATCTACTACCAGATCGGCCCCGCAGACCTTGGCGGCCTCCAATCTGGAGGTTCGGCGGCCGCTGACCAACACCCTTTTAACCCCCATAGCCTTGAGCACCTGAATGGTATTGAGACCGATAATGCCTGCTCCCAGGACCACCACCGTATCCTTCTCCTGAGGTTGGGCCCTTTTCACTGAATAAAGGGCGATAGACAGAGGTTCCACCGTAGCTCCATCCTGGTAAGTCAATTCATCAGACAGCTTGAAAACATTTTGTCCGGGCTTTGCGGAAGGAATGGACACATATTCGGCCATGGCCCCGGGAAGTTGATAACCCACCAGGGCCATTTCGGAACAGCGAAAGGATTTGCCCTGACGGCACCAGAAACACTGGCCGCAAGGGCGAAAACCTACAGCAGTAACCCGCTCGCCCACGGCAATGTCTTTAACCTGTGCCCCAACTTCGGCCACCTCACCGCTGAACTCATGGCCGAATATGGTGCCTTCTTTTCCTTCCTGTTTATAAACATGGAGATCGGAACCGCAGATCCCGCAAGTCTTCACTTTGATAATGATTCCGTCGGGCTCAACCACCGGATCGGCTAAGACTTCCATCCTGATATCCATCGGTCCCTTTAATACGGCTGCCTTCATAATTTATTTCCTCCAAATACGAGTAAATCAAAAAATTATTTTGACAGGATTTACAGGATAGACCTGATTCTTTTTCCCCTTTCCGAATGAAAGGGGAAAATAAAAAATCCCCGAAATCTTGGATGAGCTCGTAAAAACTCGTCATTCCCGCGCAGGCGGGAATCCAGGATAGAGGTAACCAATTAATCCCGCCAAGGGCGGGACCCGTTTCATCAGGAATGACGAAAACGGATGTTTGTCGACTTTTTACGAACTTATCCTGTTTATCCTGTCTAATGGTAGTATTCAGGGTTCTATCCGGACCGGTGTTCCCACCGGGATCTGGCTAAACAATTCTCTCATGTGGGGATTAATCAAGGCAATACACCCTTTGGTCCAATCCACCCCGACGCCTTCCCCGTGGATCTCGATCAACCCGCCAATCCCGATATCTTTGGGCAAAAGCCCGTTCCGGACAGCCAGCTCATAGCGGACCCGATCCTCTTCATTCGGGTAATTCAAAAGAAAAGCCTGGTAAAACCTGGTTTGTCCACGGTCTCTTTTCTCAATGACCCGGTATTCCCCTTCCGGGGTCCGCATATCCCCCTGGCAGATTTTTGGGCCTTTTGGATTTCCTCCCAGATCAACCGGAAACATTTTAAATAATTCCCCT
This sequence comes from uncultured Thermodesulfobacteriota bacterium, assembly GCA_964627515.1. Lineage (GTDB taxonomy): Bacteria > Desulfobacterota > RBG-13-43-22 > RBG-13-43-22 > RBG-13-43-22 > RBG-13-43-22. Next base: position 35,272 of record CAZVHO010000034.1, read on the forward strand.
TGTTGGTAGAGGTACAACTTGCGTTGGCCTTTTTTAACAACGATTTTCCAGGGTTCCGGAAGGGGCACCCGAACCTCCCCTTCCATGGGAGGCAAAACAGGCACCGGGGGGGGAATATCCAAAACGACCCGAGCCGTCTTGTTGGTATCCTCTTCGGAAGGTATCGTCAGCCTTTCCGTAATGATAGGCACGGGGGGCACCCTGGTGACCGCAGGGGGAGGCGGGACCACCTGGCGGCAGGATAATGACCCCAGGAGCAAAAAGACTGACAAAAGCAGAAATTTGGTCTGACCGAGACGGAACCGATTGAAGGAAGACTTGCCGTTCATGAATTAATCCGTTAAAAATTTCCCTTTAAATTTAGTTAGCAGGACGGGTATAATGTCAAGAAAAAAATTTTGTTTTCAAATGTACATCAAAGAGGGAAAATGTTAAACTATTTTTAATAATATTTATCGCTTATTTATGAAAGCGCCAGGAGGTTCGGATGCCGGAATTACGAAAGGACCCCGTTGTCGGAAGATGGGTCATTATCTCCACGGAAAGGGCCAAACGCCCTTTTGATTTTGCCCCCGAGGATGAGACCCCTAAAGGTGGATTTTGTCCCTTTGACCCGGGAAATGAAAAAACCACCCCGCCCGAAATCGTGGCCTACCGGAATCCTGGAACGCAGCCCAACACCCCCGGCTGGACCTTACGTGTTGTGGCCAACAAATTTCCAGCCCTGGTAATCGAAGGTAATCTGTTCAAAGTGGGCGAGGGATTATATGACAAAATGAACGGTATCGGAGCCCATGAAGTCATTATCGAAACCCCTCATCATGAAGAAACCCTCTCCACGATGCCCCCCGAACGATTTGCCGATGTCCTTCGGGCCTACCGGGACCGGATCTTAGACTTATCCAAGGATCCACGGTTTCGGTACATCCTGGTTTTCAAAAATCAGGGCCGTTCGGCCGGAGCATCTCTGGAACACAGCCACTCTCAATTGATCGCCCTGCCGGTAATTCCTGAAATCGCCCTTGAGGAGCTGAACGGCTCCAGGAAATATTACGGCTACAAGGACCGTTGCGTTTATTGTGATATCGTCCGGCAGGAACAGGAAGCCAAGGTCCGGGTAGTAATTGAAAATCAAGACTTCCTGGTCTGTTGTCCTTTTGCCCCCCGTTCCCCCTTTGAGGTCTGGATCATCCCTAAAAATCATAACGCCGTTTACACCGATTTGGAGGAGGCCAAATTCGCTTCGCTGGCCCAAATTTTTTCCCAGACCCTTAAACGGCTGGACAAGGCATTAAACAATCGGCCTTATAATTTTATGTTGCACACCTCTCCCGTCAAGGAATCCCATCAAGATTATTATCACTGGCATTTCGAAATCGTCCCCAAACTGACCCGAATCGCGGGATTTGAATGGGGTTCCGGATTTTATATCAATCCGTCCCCGCCGGAAGAAGCCGCCAAATTCTTAAGAGAGGTCTCTCTTGAGGAGGAAACATGAAGGTCCTTTTTGCCACCTCCGAAATCAGTCCTTTTTCCAGGGCCGGGGGTTTGGCTGAGGTCTCCCATGCCTTGCCGCTCGCTTTGGCCCGGTCGGGACATGAGGTATTCGTAGCCACACCCAGGTACCGTCAAGCCAGGTCCGTTAAACCCCCATTAAAACCCCTGGACACCATCTTGGAGGTTCCTATCTCCTGGATGAAAAAGCCGGCCCAGGTTTATCAGGCCGGACTTGAAGACCTGGTAACGGTTTATCTGATCGGCCGGGACGATCTTTATGACCGGGATGGACTCTATGGGAACGAATATGGGGATTATCAGGACAATGCCGAGCGTTTTATTTTCTTCTCCCGCGCTGTTTTGGAATTATGTCTGGCTTTAAATCTTAAACCGGATATTATTCATTGTAATGACTGGCAAACCGGTTTGATTCCGGTTTATTTGAAGACCCTGTATGCCGACACCCCCTCTCTCAGGTCTACCGCCAGCCTTTTCACCATTCACAACCTGGGATATCAAGGCCTTTTCTGGCACTATGACCTTCATCTGACCGGATTAGGCTGGGAATTATTTACCCCCCGGGCCTTGGAATTCTTCGGCAAGTTGAACCTGATGAAAGGCGGGATCGTTTTTGCCGATACCTTGAATACGGTCAGCCCCAACTATCGAAAAGAAATTTTGACCCCGGCCAACGGATTTGGCTTGGAAGGAATACTCAAGACCCGGGAGAACGACCTGTATGCCGTCTTGAATGGAGTGGATTCCCAGGTTTGGGAACCCTCTAAAGATCCTTTTCTGCCGGTTCCCTATACGTCTTCCAATCTGGAAAACAAAAAGATCTGTAAAAGCCATCTCCAGGGATTATTCCACTTAAAGAAAAAGGGGGAACTCCCGATTATTGCCATTATTTCCAAGTTGTTGGATCGGAAAGGCCTGGATCTTGTCAGCCAGTTTTTCCCCCGTTTAATGGAATTGGATTTGCAAATCATTTTAATGGGGCAAGGGGCCGAACAATACCAAAGCTGGGCCATGGAAATGGTCGAGAAATACCCGGGTCTGATCGGACTCGAAATGGGTTATAACGAACCCTTGGCCCATCAAATTCAGGCCGGGGCCGACATTCTGCTCATGCCCTCCCGTTATGAACCCTGCGGCCTCGACCAGTTATATGCCTTGAAATACGGCACCATCCCCATCGTCAGGGCCGTAGGGGGATTGGAAGATACGGTTGAAGACTACGACCCCCAGAATGACCAGGGGACGGGTTTTAAATTCAAGGAATATGAATGGGAGAAACTGTTTCAAACCATACAAAGGGCCTTATCGGTCTTTCGGGATAAACCTCGCTGGAAGCGCTTGATACAGAGGGCCATGAATCAGGATTTTTCCTGGGAAAAATCGGCCTCCCAGTATGAATCGCTTTACCAAAAGGCGATGCAGAAAAAAAGGGTTCTGTAAAAACATGAAGGCTTAACACATAAGTAGATAACCTTTTACCTTGTACCTTATACCTTGAGCCTATTTTTATGAAAGCTTCTATGGAAAAGGGGTTTGAACTGTTAAAAAAAACCATCCGGGTAGCCAATTCCAGTATTGGTTTTGAAGACCGCCTTCAGGGGGTTTTGGATTTGCTGGTTCGAAAAGAAGGGATCGAAAGAGCGGCCTTGTTTTTCGTTACCCCGGAGCAGGAGACCCTGGAATTAAAAAAGGTGAGCCCTCAGGGCGTTCCCTGGAATAGCCGCTCCTTTCATATGGCCCAGACCCCTATCAAGGAAGTCATTCAAAATCGCAGGGCGGTTCTGATCCCCCAATTGACCCGCAAAGAACACAAGGCCCTGTTAAAAAATCCCTTCTTCAAAGGATTTAATTCCCTGATCGCCCTGCCGGTCGGAGACGATAACGTTCTTTATGGTGTTTTAGGTCTGCTTTCCCGACAGGTCTTAACCCCTGACCCTCCCCACCTGGAGGCCCTCGACCTGGTAGCCTGGGAACTGGCCGGTATTATAAGAAATTCCAGAGTGTATACCGAATCCAAGAAACGGATTGCCGAACTCAGTGTCTTGTACCAAGTGGGTAAAGTGATCGGCTCTACACTGGAATTGAATGACCTGATTGAAAAGACAGTGGCCATAACCGCCCAGGTGATCAACGCCACCGGTTCAACCTTAATGATCTTAGAAAAACATTCCGAAACGGTCCTCGTGGAATCGGAATTTGGGCTGGTGCCCTCTTTGGTGAAAGGGAAAATTCATCAAGATATCCTGGATCAAAAAGGGGATCATATCTATAACCGGGGGACTGCCGCTTATTCCAGATCCCAACTCGATCTGCCTTTTAAAGACGAGAAGGCCAAAGGATCGGTAGAGCCCCATCTCATTTCATCCTTCATGTGTATAGCCTTAAATTTCAAAGGCCTCTATCGGGGTCGGCTTTGTGTTTATGAAAAGATTGGTCTGGGTGGGGATTCTGATGCGTTCTTTAACGAGGAGGACTTGTCGGTCCTTTCGACCATCGGCAATATTATCGCCAGTTCCCTTGAAAACGCCTTGACCTTTCAAAAAATCGAAACCCTGGCCCGGAAAAATGAATGGATGGTTAGAAATCTATCTACTCTTTACCAGATTGATAGTGCCATGATGACCACCGCTTCCTTGAAAGACCTCCCCCAGATTATTTTAGAGGCCATTACCCTGGAAGAAGGGTTGGGGTTTAACCGGGCCGTCCTGTTCCTGGCTGATGAAGACAGGAAAATCCTGACTCCTAATGCCTGGTCTATCCAAAGAGAAATCAAGAAAGGCCCTTCCGGTCAACAAGAGAACGGTCTAACCGGCAGCGGCTTAAGCCGCTTTCTGGTCGATCAAGCCGCTCAAATAAGAAACTTACGCCCGGACTCGGATCACGTTTTCAAGAATATAAAAATCCCCCTGACCAAAGAATCGGGTATTTTGGCTCGAACCTTTTTGGAAGGCCGCACCTTTGTAGTAGAACAGGCCATGGAAGACCCGGATACCAACAAAGATCTGGCCAAGCGTTTGAAATTGGACGCCTTCGCATCCATCCCCATGTATGCCAAGGATAAAGTGGTCGGGGTTATCGAAGTGGACAACTTTATCGATAAACGTCCCATTACCCAAGAAGACCTTTATTTGTTAACCCTATTGGCCCATCAGGCCGGGCTGGCCTTTGAAAACGCCCGACTCTACGATTTTATTGAAAAGACCAATGATGAACTAAAAGTGGCCCGGGAACGACTTATAGAATCCGAAAAAATGGTGGCCATCGGAGAAATGACTTCCGGATTGGCCCATGAGATCCGAAACCCCTTAGTTTCCATCGGGGGATTCGTCCGACGTCTTAATAAAAAATTCCAGGGCGATGATCAAGCCCAGTCTTATTTCCAGGTAATTATAAACGAAGTGGAGCGGCTGGAAAAAATTTTAAATGAAATGACGGATTTTTCTCAGGACCATCGCGGTAATTACAAGGAATGGGATCTGAATCAAATCGTGGAAGAGGCCTTGAACCTGATTCAAAGGGAATTGGACGAAGGCCATATTGGTGTTCAAAAGAAATGGGGTAAAATCCCCAAGGTTTTTGGCGACAACCGTCAGTTACGTCATGTTTTTTATAACCTGTTCCTGAATTCCTGTCAGGCTATGCCCCATGGAGGGCTGTTGACCCTGCGAACCTTCTTAGACAAAGAGCCGGGGCGATCCTGGATTGCCTGTGAAGTCAAGGATAACGGAGGGGGTATCCCGCCGGAACTTCTTCATAATATCTTTAATCCCTTTTTTACCACCAAAGACCATGGCTCGGGCCTGGGACTTTCCATCGTCCACAAGATCATTACCCGCCATCAGGGGGAAGTGGATATCGACAACCGACCGGGAGAGGGGGTCTCTTTTTTGATCAAATTTCCCTTAGCCAAAGAAGCCCAGCACGATTTCGGGAAAATAAAAATTTTTGAGGAGGAAAATAATGAAAAGGATCTTAATCGCAGATGACGAAGAAGCCCTCCAAAGGCTTTACAAGGAAGAATTTGAGGAAGAAGGCTATGAGGTGCTTTTGGCCGGAAATGGCAAAGAGGTGATTTCCCTGTTGGAAGATCCCGATCACCTGCCGGATCTGATCGTCATGGATATTCGCATGCCGGAAATGAACGGCATTGATACTTTGAGGATTATCAAGGAAAAGTATCCCCAATTGCCGGTCATCCTTTGTTCGGCCTATAGTGAATTCAAACAGGATTTTTCGACCTGGGCCTCGGACGATTATGTGGTTAAATCTTCCGATCTCACGGAACTTAAAGAAGCAGTCAAGCGGCACTTGAAAGAATAAGTCATGGGAAAATAGAGTTCGGAGGGGTTCATTTCCAATTTTCCAGCATCTGATTCATGATTATTCTGATATTTTCCTCCGGTCCCTTTCTCGGGATGAATTTGGTAATAATTTCTAAAAAGGCTTGGGCGGAACGAGACAACTCCTGTCCATCAAGATAGGCGATGTTGACCGTTAGATAGAGGTTTTCTCCCCGTATGGGTCGTTCAATAAGTTTTTTTTCATTAAGTTCGGAGAGGACGGACGATCTGACTAAAAAGGAAATACCTTCACCACGCTGAACGACTTGTTTGATAAACTCGGTATTCCCGCTTTCCATAAGAATATTGGGTACCAACTTCTTTCCTATAAATAGATCATTAATTATTTTTCTGGTTGCTGATCCGGTTTCTTTCATTATAAGAGGTTCCCGGGCCAGAGCTTCAACGCCAAGGTTTTCTTTTTTCCCTAAAGGGTGATTGGCGGCCAGTATCAGCACTAATTCTTCCTGACAGAAGGGAATGATCCGGATCCGGGGATCATCTTCTATATGGGCGATCACGGCAATTTCATTTTGAAAAGTCAGGAGGCTTTGCATAATATTAAGAGAATTCCCCTCGTCCAGGAAAATTTTGACCTGCGGATAGGTTTCGCAAAAGGTGGAAAGAATAGCCGACATGAAATATCGGGCATAGGTTTTGGTTGTCCCAAGACGTAATACGCCTCTTTTCAATTTTTTCAGGTCCTCAATGACATGTTCCACCTGCAGTTCATATTCAAAGAGTCTTTTAACATATTCAAACAGGGTCTTTCCTTCATCGGTCAAATAAATCTTTCGGCCCCGTTTCTTGAACAATTTCAGAGTAGCCTGATCCTCAAATTGTTTAATCTGGGCTGTTACTGCCGGTTGCGAAACAAAAAGTTTCCTGGCTGCAACAGTAAAATTTTGAGATCGTGCCGCCTCATAAAAAAACCTTAACTGGTTGAGATTCAGCATAGTTAACTGCCAATATTCAAATTGTTTAATACTATTTTCATTTATCTGCGTCGAAAATGCAAATTCCTTAGAAAATATCTTGAATGATTTATTTTTCTGATATATATTTTAGTTCCATAACCTCTACTTATACTATCATAAGAAAAAACAAATTGACAGATTTTTAATCTGGCACAATGATAAGTTCACACTTTGCTTCACTCTGATTAAATCAAACGACACAAAAACTTCAAAAAAGCAAAAACTGAAACCTTTTTCTGTTTTATAAGATTAACTGTCAGGGTATTTTGATCTTGTTAAAGAGGAAGGACTAACCCTGCATGATGATGACCCGAATTTTTTATAAAGGGCAGTCGTTTTGCAGAATCAGTGAAAGGAGGTGACTTTTTTAATGAAATAGGGGTTTTTATTGAGACGAACCTTAGACCAATAGAAGAGGGAGGTTTTTTATGTCAGAGCTAAAAAAGTTTCCGTATGCCGAAGAGGTAGACTTACCCGCTGAGTTAAAAGGTTGGGAAGAGATGTATCCTGCCCACCGGTTATTCAGCAAAGACCGGGATGAATGGGAAAAGAGACATTTTTGGTTTCAGGATAAAATTCATGCTCCAGAGCCGATGTATCCGCTTGATGATATTTTTCATGAAGCCTGGCAAATCGCCCTTTCCCAATTTACCACCCGGGTGTTCTGTATTCCTCCTGCCCAGGGAGTCGCTCAAAGAATGTTGGGTTGCTATATGTACATCGCTGCCGTAGAACCGCCCCCGGGAGAAGTCATCGGGCAAAAAGCCGAGCTTTTCGGCAAGCGGGTCCCTTATACCTTCCAGAATTATGAAAAACAGTTCGAGCAATGGCTGGTGCGTTTTAAACAATTGGGCGAAGACATGGAAAAACTTCAGATTCCCGCGGAACTGCCCATGTTCGTTCCCGAGGAAGAAGTGATTCCCATGCCAAAGGGAACGACCTCGGCTAACGATCTGATGGAAAGCTATAACACCATCATCAGTCTTATCTTCAAGGCCTGGCAATACCACTTTCAATATTTGAACCTCGCCTATCTCGCTTATCTTATGTTCGTCGATACCGCCAAGAGGCTTTTCCCTGGCATTAAAGAGAGCACCATCGGTAAAATGGTGGCCGGGGCTGAGGTCTCCATGTTCCGACCGGAGGAGGAACTCTGCCGATTGGCACGGTTGGCAACCGGCAAGCCGGCCATCGCTTTCATCCTGAAAAAAGAGACTTCTGCGGAAGAAAAAATGAAAGAGCTTAAAGGCAGCAGTGACGGCCAGGCCTGGCTGGATGAAATTGAAAAAATCAAGAATCCCTGGTTTTATGTATCCTGCGGCAGTGGCTGGTATCACTATGAAGGAAGCTGGATAACCAAAATGGATGTTCCCTTCAGTTACTTGAAGAGTTACGTCGAAAGACTCGAGGCGGGACAACCAATTGAACGGTCTTTAAAGGAAATATCAGCCGAGAGAGACCGCATTGTCAGTGAATATAAAGACCTGATCAAATCGGACGACGACAAAAAATCCTTTGATGATGCCTATAATGTAGTCCGATCGATTTATCGCTATGCCGAAGATCACCTTTTCTGGGTTGAGCACTGGCTCCATACGATCTGGTTCCGTAAAATAAGGGAATTCGGTAATATTCTGACCAATAACAATCTTTTAAAAAATCCGGATGATATCTATCTCTTCAACCGCTTTGAAGTCCCCATGCTCCTCGAAGATCTGGCTACTACCTGGGCTCTGGGTGAAGGAGTCCCTTCACGAGGAAAACATTGGATGGAAACAGCCGAAAAAAGAGAAAAAATTCTTGAAGCCGCCAGAAAATGGCATGCCACCCCTGCTCTGGGAGTTCCACCGGCCGAGGTTTCCGAGCCTTTTACCGTAATGCTCTGGGGTATTACAACCGATACAGTTGGAGAATGGTTGAAAGGAACCGATGCCGGAGATAAGGATATGAACGAGCTGAAGGGTTTTGCTGCTTCGGCGGGTGTGGCCGAAGGGCCGGCCCGAGTCCTTAAGCTGCTCGAAGATGTAGTCAAACTGCAAACGGGCGAGATCATGGTGGCCCCCTGTACCAACCCCTCATGGGCTCCGGTTTTTACAAAAATCAAAGGAGCCGTGACGGATATTGGAGGGCTGACCTCCCATGCCGCCATTGTTTCTCGGGAATATGGCCTGCCCTCAGTAACGGGTACAGGAATAGCAACCTCCGTTATTAAAACAGGCGATATCATTAAAGTGGATGGGAGCACAGGTATTGTAACTATTATAAAAAAGGCTTAACCAAGTTTGATTTTATCGGGGATGCTTCCTGAAGCATCCCCGGCTTTACTTTGTTGGGTATTATGGGAGGAGAACCTCATGTCGGAAAAATGGATCTACTGGTTAAAGGAAGTTGGGACTGAACACAATGATATTATCGGTAAAAAATGCGCCAACCTGGGAGAGCTGACCAGGGGTGGTTTTCGTGTTCCGCCGGGTTTTGCCTTGGGAGTGGGCGCCTATGATCGTTTTATGAACGAGACTGATGCCACCGTTCGTCTTCTGAAATATCTTGAGTCCTTCAAGGCTGATCCGGAAGATGTGGCGGACACCCCAAAATATGATGCCCTTTCAAAGGAAATCCGGTCGTTAGTCGAATCGATAAAAATGCCTCCCACCATGGAAAAAACCATACGGGAATATTATCTTGGACTGTGCAGGGAAACAGGAATAGAGAATGCCTTTGTAGCGACTCGATCAGCCGGCCCCAAAAGCCATCCCGGACAATATGAAACCTATCTCAATGTCAGCGGCGAAGAGGATGTCATTAAAAATGTCATTCGTGTCTGGGCCAGCACTTTTAATACCCGATCGATCATTGCCAGAGCCCGGTTGAATCTCCCCCTCCATTACGATCCGATAGGCGTTGCCGTCCTGACTATGGTCGATGCCAAGGCGGCCGGAGTGATCTTCACGGTCAACCCCGTTAACGGGGATCCATCAAAAGTAGCCATCGATGCCAGTTTTGGATTCGGGGAAGCAGTGGTCTCCGGCAATGTTACGCCGGATCACTATCTGGTTGATAAAGTGACTCTCGAGATTGACGAGAGAGTGGTATCGGACAAAGGTGCCGAATTTGCTTATAACCCTGAAACACGGACCATGGAATACAAGGAATTACCCGAGGCCCAGAGAAAAATCGCCTGTCTTGAGGAAAAAGAAATTATTGAACTCACCAAAATCGCCAAAAAAGTGGAGGCACATTTTGGATGCCCTCAGGATATAGAATACGCGATCTCAATGACCAAACCTTTTCCTGAGAGTATATTTCTGGTTCAGGCCCGTCCTGAGAGTGTCTGGGGAAAGAAAAAAAAAGAATCGGTGCTGGGGAAAAAAACCGGTTTTGAATTGTTATTTGAAAAAGCCACAACTCCGATTAAACTTTCCTGATCGTAATTAATTCTGCAAGGAGGTTTTATAATGTCGAAAGAGAATATACTCGCGGGAAAAAGAATTCTCATCGTTGATGATGAACCGGATATTTTAGATATCCTCGAAGAATCACTGACCACCAGTGAACTAACGAGAGCCTCAAGTTTTAGTTCGGCTCAAGAGATGCTGGAAACAAAGGTTTTCGATCTGGCCATCCTGGATATCATGGGTGTCGACGGCTATGCCTTGCTTGAAATAGCCAACAGTAAAAATATTCCGGCGGTCATGCTTACGGCCCATGCCTTTACGCCGGATAATCTTCTTAAGTCTATGAAAGAGGGGGCGGTTGCTTATCTGCCCAAGGAAGAAATCACCGGGATCGCTGAATTCCTGGCGGAATTATTTAAGGCCAAAGAAAAAGGCCTGTCCCCTTGGGCGCCATGGGAGAATAGATTTCCCCCTTCCTATTTTTCAACACGATTCGGAGCGGCCTGGAGAAGCGCGGATAAGGAATTTCTCAATCAACTGAAAGAAATTTTAAGGCAGAGGAGCTCTTCGAAAAAGTAATTGGTGTAAAGCAGAGTGGAGGCGAATTTTTATCTTGGATTAGGCCCACGCCGTCGGGACTTTTTTAATGACAATACGATCATAAAATAAAAAAATATTTTGAGGGGTCTGGGCCGCAGGTCAACTCAAGAAGCGGCACCCGATAATCCTTATATAGTAT
>CAZVHO010000035.1:0-34376 GCA_964627515.1 uncultured Thermodesulfobacteriota bacterium
CCTGCGCGGGAATGACGAGTTTTTACGAGACCATCATATATTAGATTGATCATGGAGGTCTTTTATGTTAACACTGTTGAAGATATAACCGGTTGTTATTCGTTTTTACGGGTAACCAGCAACCGGCAACGAGGAACAGAGGAATTTCAAATAGTTTTGGTTAGGGTGTCGATCCAAAAAGCCCCTCGATCAGAAACAATCCTTTCGGAGTGGTTATGGGAGAAAAGACTTTCTGGCTGCTGCCCTTTATCCTTTTTAGCCTTCTTTTTCCTCCATTGACCCATAGCCAGCAGGGCGCCTCCCCAACGGAGGAAAGGCTCACCCTGGAAAAGGCCGTGGCCGAGGCCTTGGTCCATAACCGCCAGATCCGAAACGCCCGCCTGGAGGTTGAAAAATCAGGCGATCAGATAGCGGCCGCCCGCCGTCACTTCCTCCCCACCTTCGATGTCAAATTGAGCGAATCCTATTTGTTGACGCCCTCTGATTATGTCTTCAGACAGGGGGTCTTCGGCACCTATCCCGGAACCGGACCGGTCCCGGCCAATGAGGTAAAGATCAGCACCTCCCGGCCGTGGAGCACCTTCCTGTCAGCCACGGTCGCCCAGCCCCTATCCCAGATTTATCGACTCCGCTTGAACGTCAGCGCTCTGGAGATTGGCCGAAATATGGTCCAGGAAAAGCTTCGTGCCCAGCGCCAGACCGTCATCAGCGAAGTAAAAAGAAGCTACTGGGGGATCCTTCAGGCCCAAAACGGCATAGAAGCCAACCGGCAGCAGACCGCGGCCCTTCGCGAACTGGAAAGGGTGGTCGGGGAACAGGTAAGGCAGCAGGCGGTCCTGGAGGCCGATCTCCTCGATCTCCGAGCCCGGTTGGCCAAGTTGGAATACGAGGCCTTGACGTTAACCCACGCTATTGCCACCGGAAAGCAACAGCTCAATGCCCTTTTGGGAAGGGATCCCGGTCGGTCTTTTACGCTCGATCCGGATCCCCGGGTTCCCTTTCCGGGAATCGATCCCCAAGAGGCCCAGGCCCTGGCCAACGAGCGGAGGCCTGAACTGAAAGAGGTCCAGTTCAAGCGGCGCCAGGCCGAATATGAGATACGAATCAAGAAGGCCGAGTACATCCCGGATATCAATCTGATTTTTAATTACCTTTCTCCCTTTGATAGTGAATTTCTCCCGAGAAATCTGGCGACCGTCGGGCTGCAGCTTTCCTGGGATTTTTTTGACTGGGGCCGCAAACAGCGGGAGTTGAACGAGCGTCATCGGACCTTGAACCAGGTGCAAAACGAAATCAAGGAGACCGAGACCCAGATCCTGATTGAGGTGCAGAGCCGCCTCCAGAGGCTGAAAGAAACCGAAGCCATGACCAGAGCGGCCCGGTTGGCTAAAGAGGCTTCAAAGGAGAGGCTTCGGGTGGTCATGAACCGCTACCGGATTCAGGCCGCCATCCTCCAAGAGGTCCTCCAAATCCAGGCGGCCCTGGCTGAGGCCGACCAACAGTATCAGAACGCCATGCTGGCCCATTGGACAGCATGGGCTGATTTCGAAAAAGCCATCGGAGAAGAGCGATGATTCCCAGAAAGCCGATCCTTTTAATAGCCATCCTAATGGCCTTGGTCTGCCTGTCGGGCTGTAAGCGCAGCACGCCTTATGAGAAGCCGGCGCTTCCGGTGAACATACACCTGGTGCAGACCTCCGGCCGGGAAGACGGTCTGCAGTACTCGGCTACGATTAAACCTAAAATCCAGATGGAATGCGCTTTTCGAACAGGGGGGTACATTCAGGAATTATTGACTGTCCCTGATGCCAAGGGCCGCCATCGCCCGGTTCAGGAAGGGGACTGGGTAGCCAAGGGGACGGCCCTGGCCCAGATCCGCCAAATGGATGTCCTGACCCGTATCCAACTGCTAAGATCCCAATGGTCCGAGGCAGAGGCCTTCCGGGATCAGGCCAAGGCCCAGGTAAAGGAAGCCCGGGCCGGACTCCAACAGGCCCGGTTGGATTTCGAGCGGGCCGCTGCGCTCTTTAACCAACAGAGTTTGATCAAACCCGAATACGATGCCGCCCAGGCCCGCCTGGAGGCCGGTCAGGCCAGACTTCAGTCAGCCCTGGCCCAGGTTGCTGCGTCCCAGGCCAAAATTAAAGGGGCCCAGGCCGCTATCGAGGAAGGGGAAAGCGCTCTTAAAGATACGACCCTTCGGGCACCCATGGATGGAACCATCCTGAAAAGAATGGTGGAAACAGGTACCCTGGTTGCACCCGGTACCTCGGTTTTTGTCCTGGCCGATACCTCGACTATGAAAATCGTCTTTGGGGTACCCGACCTGGCCCTGTCTAAAATCCGTCGGCAAATGCCGGTTGCCGTATCGGTCGAGGCCCTCCCCGGCCCGGAAATCCGGGGAAAGATTGAACGCATCTCCCCGGCAGCGGATCCATCAAACCGCATCTTTGAGGTTGAGATTCTCCTTCCCAATCCCCAAACCCGTCTTAAGACCGGGATGATCGCTTCTGTTTTGTTGCCGGGTTCGAAACCAGACAAAGCCCTGCCGGTGGTTCCTTTAGGGGCCATCGTCCGATCCCCGGCCGTCCCATCCGGCTATGCGGTTTTCGTGGTTGAAGGACAGGCCGGCCGGCAGAAGGCCAGATTGCGACCGGTTCACCTGGGGGAGACTGTGGGCAATGCCATCGCCCTGACCAAGGGGATTCAGGCCGGTGAGCGGGTGATCGTCAACGGGGCCCAATTTTTGACCGATGGGCTGCCGGTTCAAGTAATCCCCTGAGAGAGGTCCGGCCTTATGGTCCACGGGAAAAGCGACCAGGAGATCATTCGGGACACCCGCAATGTGGCCCGTTTTTTTACGGAATCCCGTCATATCGCCTGGGTTCTGCTCATCGCCACCCTGCTTTGGGGGTTTTATGCCTATCAACGGATGCCTCAACGCAAGGACCCGGATATCCCGGTACGGCAAGCCGTAGCCATTGTCCCCTGGCCTGGGGCCGGGGCGGAAAGGGTCGAGCAGCTTATCACCCGCCGGATTGAAGAAAAAATGGCTGAAAATGCCTCGGTGGAGCGGTTGGAATCGGTTTCCCAAACCGGGGTATCTTTGGTCTATGTGACCCTCTCCGAAAGGGTCAAAGAAACGGGCAAGGAGTTTGATGATATCAAACTCAAACTCGATGGCCTTCAGGATCTCCCCCAGGGGGCCGGTCCAATCCAGTTTGTTAAAGACTTCGGCGATACGGCCGCCCTGATGCTGACGGTGGCCAGCCCCAGGGTCGATGCCGTGGAAATCGCCCTCCGGGCCCGGGAGGTGCAACAGGCCATTCTCCGGACCCGTTCAGAGGTCCAGCCCGGGCAGGACCGTTTTTCCCTGGTCGTCTGTTATCCTGCCACCCTTCCCCATGAATCCTTAAGCCGTAAACGGGACCTTTTTATCCAATATCTGGCCGCCTCAGGCCAGGCCAAGGCTATCCATCTCCTCCAGGGACCGGGTTTTGTCGGCCTGGATGCCTCGAGTCAGGCCGGGGACACGGTTATTCTCGGCCTTCTGGAGCGATTTCTGCGGGAAAGGCTGCGGGAAGCGGAATTTCATCCTGATCTCTGGCAGCCCGTCATCATCCATGGGCCCGAAGAGACCGAGGCCAGGCTTACCCAGGCCGCAGGCGAGAAATATAGTTACAGCGATCTGGACCGCTTCAGCCAGCTCATCAAACGGACCTTGCAGACGGTCCCCCAGGTTTCCAAGGTTTCGGCCGTCGGGATGCTTAAGGAACGAATTTATCTGGATTATTCGCAACAACGATTGGCTGCTTACGGCCTGAAGGTCTCGACCCTGGATGAAATCCTCGGGGCTCGCAATATTACCTTGCCGGGTGGAATGATTGAGGTGGGGTCAAAGAGTTTGACCATCGATCCTTCCGGGGAATTTAAAAGCGAGAAGGATCTGGGCCGGGTGATGGTGGCCGCCACCGAATCAGGGACGCCCATCTATCTGCGGGACCTGGCTGAAATTAATCGCGAGTATGACACCGCCCCCGGTTTTGTCAATTTCTACACCGGCCGCGATACTCGGGGCCGCTGGCAACGGACCCGGGCCATCACCCTGGCGGTCCAGATGCGCCCAGGGGAACAGATCGAACAGTTCGGCCAGGGGATCCAGGCCGCCCTGGATCGCCTGAAATCCCATATCCCGGCCGACCTGATCCTGGCCAGGACCTCGGATCAGCCCCAGCAGGTTAAAGAGAGTATCAATCTATTCATGAAGAGCCTGTACGAGGCTATCGCCCTGGTAGTGCTGGTGGCCTTGATCGGTTTTCGGGAGTGGCGTTCGGCCTTATTGATGGCCACTTCCATCCCCCTGACCCTGGGTTTAACCTTCGGTCTGATGCATCTGTTGGGGATCGATCTGCAACAGGTCTCTATTGCCTCGTTGATCATCGCCCTCGGTCTGCTGGTCGATGATCCGGTGGTAGCCGGAGATGCCATCAAGCGGGAACTCGGGGCCGGACATCCGCCCAGGATTGCCTCCTGGCTCGGGCCAACCAAACTGGCCACAGCCATACTCTTTGCCACCATTACCAATATCGTCGCCTACTTACCCTTGCTGACCCTCGGTGGGGACACCCGTCTTTTCCTCTATAGCCTCCCGATGGTCCTGGCCTGTTCCCTGATCGCCTCCCGAATCGTTTCCATGTCCTTCATCCCCCAGTTGGGCTATTATTTTCTGCGGCTGGGCTCCAAAAAAGAGCCTACTCTGGAGGAAAAGAGGACCAAAGGGTTTGCCGGTCTTTATTATCGATTGGGCATGTGGGCCTTGGAACACCGCTGGAAAGTGATGGCCCTTTCCCTGATCATTTTGGGCCTCGGGGCGTATTTTTTTACCCATCTAAAAACCCAGTTTTTCCCAAAGGACCTGTCTTACTTATCTTATGTGGATGTCTGGCTGCCGGAAAACGCCACCTTATCAGCGACCAATGAAACCACCAGACGGGTGGAAGAGGTGGTTCGGCAAGTCGCTTCGGAATACGGCCGAACCCATCAGGATAACGGAAAACCCAAAGAGGTCCTCCATTCCCTGACCAGTTTTGTCGGTGGCGGGGGGCCGCGCTTCTGGTTCTCCGTTTCCCCTGAACAGGAACAACCTAATTACGCCCAGGTCCTGATCCAGGTCAGGGACAGTCACGATACCGGCGGCCTTATCCTTCCCCTCCAGAAGGCCCTGTCCTCATCCATCCCGGGGGCCAGAATCGATGTCCGCCAGTTGGAGACCGGATCGGTAGTGGGAATCCCTATTCAGATTCGCCTCTCCGGCGAGGATATAGGCACCCTGCAAAGACTGTCTGAAAGGCTTAAAACCATTCTTCGCGCCGCCCCAGGGGCCGACCGGGTACGGGATGACTGGGGGGCCGAGAGCTTTGTGGTTAAACTCCAGGTGAACCCCGATCGGGCCAACCTGGCCGGAGTCACTAATGTGGACGTGGCCGCTTCCTCGGCCGCTGGAATGAGCGGCTTACAGGTGACCTCTCTCCGTCAGGGGGATCAGCAAATTCCGGTGGTCACCCGGCTGCGCATGGAGGAACGGGCCGGGCTGACGGATATTCGAAACCTTTATGTCCATGCCCAACAAGGTCCTCAAAAAATACCGCTGTCCCAAATTTCCAAAGTAGCCTATGATATGGAAACCGGAAAGATCCGGCGCCGAAACCAGTTTCGTACTATCACCGTTGCCGCTTTCCCGGTGCCGGGGACCCTGGCCTCTGAGGTCCTGGAGCAGGCCCGTCCCCAGCTCAAAGCCTTTGAAGCCGAACTGCCCCCCGGATACCAGTTGGCCGTTGGGGGGGAGGAAGAGGAACAGACCAAAGGGTTTGTCGATCTGGCCGTCGTCATGGCGGTCTCGGTGGCCTGTATCTTTTTAGCCCTGGTCTTGCAATTCAAAAACGTCCTCAAACCGTTAATCGTTTTTGTGGCCATACCTTACGGCCTGGTCGGCTCTCTGGCGGCCTTGTGGCTGACGGATACCACCTTTGATTTTATGGCCTTTCTGGGAATCGCCAGCCTGGTCGGGGTCATCGTCAGCCACATCATCGTCCTCTTTGATTTTATTGAGGAGATGCAGGCCCAGGGAAAACCTTTCCGTCAGGCCGTACTCGACGCCGGTATCGCCCGTTTGAGACCGGTCTTCATCACCGTCGGGGCTACGGTCCTGGGGTTGGTCCCCCTGGCCCTGCATGGGGGACCACTCTGGGAGCCCTTGTGCTATACCCAGATCGGAGGCCTGCTGGTGGCCAATTTCATCACCAAACTTCTGGTGCCGGCGGTTTATGCGATTTGTGTACTGGATTTTAAAATTATTAAATGGGAAGGGGAAAAGGAGGGTTAGATGGCTGGAATCTTATCAAACAGGAAATCAGGAATCCCCGGGTGTCTCGGGATTTTGTCGGTCCTTTTATTGATCTGGGTCGCCGGATGCGCCACGCCCCAGGTGCCTCCTTCAGGCTTCCTCAGCGATTATCAAAGATTGAAACCGGATTCCAGGGAGGAGGGGATTGCCTGGTGGGAAAGGCCGGGGGTCCAATGGAAAAAATACAAAAAGCTGATGATCGACCCGGTGGAAGTCAAGGTGGATCTGACCAAGGCCGAACGGGAAATGAAGCCGGAAGAGATGGAGACCCTGGCTAAAAAATTACGGCAAACCGTTATCGAAGCCATGCGAAAGCGCTATCCGGTTGTTAAAGAACCCGGAACGGAGGTATTGCGTATCCGGGCGGCCCTGACCCATCTTAAACCGGTCAGCCCGGCGGCCAATATCGTTGCTACGGCCATTTTGATGTGGCCCATAGACTTCGGTGAGGCTGCAGTAGAGACCCAGTTTATCGACAGTTCCAGCGGCATGGTCCTGGCCGAGCTGACAGCCAGCAATAAAGGCAGTATGATGGAGGTGACCAAGGTCTGGACCCGCTGGACCCAGGTAGAGTCCGGCTTTAAGCAGTGGGCGGAAAAATTACGCTTAGCCTTGGATGAGGCCCAAAAGGGACCTTAGCCGGTAGAAACTGGATACTGGATGCTTGATACTGGATAAACCACTTCCCTCGAACTCATTAGCGAATTATCCAATCCGGTATCCGGTCAGCAATCAGGGGTCGGCGATCAGCGGTCAGCCAAAACGGGATGATACGGGGTTTTGCTGAAAGGTAGCCAAAGATATTTGAAATTTCTCTGTTGCGAGTTGCGGGTTCCGGGTTGAGAAAGTATAAGCTTCATCTAATAACTCGTAACCCGTCAATCGCCTACCCCAGGATTTCCTTCAAAGTCTTGACAAGGGCCGCGCATTCTTCATCCCGACCTACCGAAATGCGCAGATACTGTTCAATACGGGGCTGGCGGAAATGGCGCACAATAATCGATCGTTCGCGCAACCGCTTAAAAATGGTGGAGGCCTCTCTTTCCGGATGTCGGACAAACAGGAAATTGGCCGCTGAGGGCAGCACCTGAAAACCAAGGGCCCCCAGGTCTTCCGCTAACCGGTCACGGGTACCTATAACGGCCAGGCGGGTCTTTTCAAAATAGGCCTGGTCCTTGATGGCCTCCACGGCGCCTGCCAGGGCCAGGCGGTCCAGCGGGTAGGAATTGAAGCTGTTCTTTACCCGTTCCAGGGCTTCGATTAGCGAAAAATGACCGATGGCAAAGCCGACCCGCAACCCCGCCAGGGATCGGGATTTGGATAGGGTTTGAATCACCAGCAGGTTGGGATAGCCTTCTACCAGGGGAACGGCCGATTCACCCCCGAAGTCTACATAAGCCTCATCGATAACGACGACCGATTCCTTGTTTCTCTCTAACAATTGCTCTATAGAGGATAGAGGTAAAAGCCGACCGGTGGGGGCGTTAGGGTTGGGAAAGATGATGCCCCCATTGGGACGCGGGTAGTCTTCCAGGCGTATTTCCAAGTCGGCGGTCAAGGGTATTGTCGTATAAGCGATATCGTAGAGCCGGCAATAGACCGGGAAGAAGCTGTAGGTAATATCCGGAAACAGCAGGGGACGCGGGTGTTTAAGTAATGACAGGAAGGTGTGGGCCAGGATCTCATCGGAGCCATTGCCGACGAACACCTGCTGCGGCTTCAACCGATAATAGACGGCCACAGCTTCTTTGAAGCGGCTACCATTGGGGTCCGGGTATAACCGCAATCCTTCCGTCACTTCCGCCTTCAGGGTTTCTATGACTTTTGGGGAAGGCCCGAAAGGGTTTTCGTTGGTATTCAGTTTAATGAGGCCGGGGAGCCTGGGTTGCTCTCCGGGCACATAGGGCGTCAGGCTGTGGACTATTGAACTCCAGAATTTGCTCATGTTAAACCTTCATGCCCCAGGGGGGCGCCACGAATTATCAAAATATCTTCAAGGTTCAAGGTGTTTCATGCTTGAAGCTTGAAACTTGCATCTTGAAACTGTTTTTCCAAACTAAACCGTCATGCCACGATAGTGGCGTGACACCACGAATCATGAAAATAGCGCAGTTGATGGTTGCACTCGAACTCTATTTTTGTGTTAAACAGACCAGACGGCCTTGATAACCGTCCCTTTCCCTATTTGGGAATCGATGGCCAAAGAACCGCCTGAAAGTTCAGCCCGTTCTTTCATACTGGAAAGACCCATTCCTTTTTTCAGGCTTTCCCTTGAAAACAGATTTTCCGGATCGAATCCTTTTCCATTATCCCGAATAGTCAACTCAATGAACCGGTCGTTTTTTCGCAGACCGAGCTGCACGCGGTCCGCCCCGGCATATTTGCCAATATTATTCATCGCTTCCTGGGTAATTCGGAACATAACGATCTTCAGAGGTTCAGGCACCTCCTCTTCCCGGACGGTAATGACCTGATCCACTTGGATATCCGAATAAATCGTTTGATATCGCCGACAGAACCAGGGAAAGGTGGCTATAATACCCAAATCATCCAGCAGGGGGGGCCTTAAATCGGATTGAATCCTTCGGGCTTCACTGATGGTATCTTGAATGATAGGAACCAGGGCCTCCAGTGGCTCGGAAATGGTCACGGACGGGGTTAACCGGATCCTTTGTACTATATCCTCCACCTTGAACTTGATGGCGCTCAGGGATGATCCCAGACTGTCATGGACCTCCCGGGCGATCTTCTTTCTTTCATTTTCCTGGGTGGCCAGGAGCTTGGCGGAAAGATGGCGGAGCCGGTTTTCCGATTCCCGGAGTTCTTCCTCTGCGCGCCGCCGGACAATAATTCCGGCCATCGTATCGGCGATGGCGGTAAGGAAACCCTCCTTTTCCAGATTGCGGGGGTATTGATCTCCGGCCAGATAGATGTTTATCAGCCCGATGGTCCGGCCGGCGAATTGAATAGGTATAAAATAGTGGGCATGGGTCTCGATGCTGCCCTCTCCGATCTCGTGACCACCCTGGCAATTTTCGATAAAATCCAGGGCCTGTTTTTGGACCGCCTGTCCGCAAAGACACCGGCCGAAGGGCACCGAAGAAAAATATTTTTGATGTAAATCGGAAAATCCTCTTTGGGCCTTCATGACTAAGGCCTTGGAGTCCTCTTCAACCAGAAAGATACAACCCTTTGAGAAAGATCCAGGCCAGGGCAGAGAAATCAGCAGGTCAAGGGCCTCCTCCAGAAATTGGTCCAGGGTAACTTCCTCCAGGGATAGGCGAAGCAGCGTGTTGATCCCGGTTTGGGTCTCGAAATTCCGCTTTAATTCCGACTCTAAATTAAAACGATTAACCGCTTCCCCGATCAGGGAGGTCATCGTCTCAATGAATTCAACCGTTTTTTGAGATATCTTCCTTTCCTGATCATCGGCCAGATGGATCGCTCCCAGCATCTCCCCCTGATAGCGTATCGGGATGATTGCCATGGAGAGAAAGCCTCTTTTCACACAGACCCCTCTAAACCGGGCCTGCTCTTCGGCCGGGAGATGGGCAACATATTCGACCGTATTGTTGCACCGGAAGGATCCATTCAAGGTCATCAAGGGGAGATCCTGCGGATCCGGGTTTCCCTGGATCACCCGGATACAGGCACATTGATCCTTGTCAAGGGAAAGCCAGTTCTCCGAGGCACCGAAATCCGGACTGAAACCCCGATAGGCATCATAAGGGATGTTCCCTTGCCGGTCCAAGATCCGGATACCCACATTTTGACAGTTGCTCCAGCGGTGAATCAGGTCTACCACCGCCTCTAAATATTCCTTTCGTTCGGTTTTCCTGGCGAATAGTTCAAGAAGGGTGTTGGTGTCCCGGCGAGCCTCTTCGGCTCTTTCCTTTTCGGTCACATCTTTAAGTGAGAAAACCAGGTGTTCGACCTCGCCGGCCTCATCCAGCAAGGGCGTCAGGGTCCAGTCCCAATAAGTGACCCCCCATTCGGGATGATCCGGGAAAGTAAAGGGTTTGGCAATGGCTTGAAAAGGAACTTTGTTCCCGACCACCTGTCTGAAAATGGCTTCGTTTCCTTCGTCAGGATAAAACTCAAAATGATTGTGCCCGGGGAATTCCGATACCTGGCGTTGACAGGCTTCGGCATAGGCGGCGTTAACCCTGATGAAGTTAAAGTCTCTATCGAGAAAGGCCAAAGGCGTTATGGTGCTTCTGTAAAAAGCATCCAATATTTTTGCCTGATCCAGGATTTTTTTCTGAGCCAGCCGGCCTTCTTCTTTTTCCAAACAGAGGGCTTCGATGGTGGTGGCCAACTCTTCGCTTCGTTTATAGACCTGTGTCTCCAGTTCCTCTTCGCTGGCTCGAAGTTCTTCCAGGGCATTAGAGAATTCCTCCAGGGCTTCGTCGAAAAAGGTCATTTTTTGCTCGGGCGAGGCCTGGGCACGATCCTGGAAATCCTTCAGTCGCTCACGGGTCTTTTTGATCTGTTCTTCGAAGGTGCTGATCTTCATGGATATCCCATTTTTCCCTTTGTCGGGGAGGTCTTTTAAATTCTTACGCTCTGGTTCTGCGAATTTATCAAAAATAATGAAAAAAGTCAAAATGCGTTTAGAGCCCTCGAGTTTTTACGAATCCATAAAAATTAAATGGATTTGGAATGGGGTCTAACGTATAATACTTACAAAAGCTATTTGAAATTTCATTGTTACTCGTTACTGGTTTTAACGAGCAACCAGCAACCAGTTAAAATAGGTCAGGCATCCTGCCTGATGTATATAGCAGGTAAATAAAAAATGGAGGCATGAGTATGAATCTGGGAAGCAGGCAGGCCCATTACGACCTGGAGCATCATGGGATCAAGAATATCGGGACCATTTACTGGAATCCTACCACCCCGGTGCTGTATGAAGAGATTGTCCGCCGGCGGGAAGGGGTCATAGCCCATTTGGGGCCGATTGTCGTCAGGACCGGACATCATACCGGCCGATCTCCTAATGATAAACGCATTGTTCGTGAAAAAACCAGTTCGGATAAGATCTGGTGGAGTCCGGTTAATGTGCCGATGGAGCCGGAAAAGTTCGAGGTCCTCTATTTCCGGCTGCTGGCTTATCTCCAGGGCAAGGATGTCTTTGTCCAGGACTGCTATGCCGGAGCGGACCCCAAATACCAGGTACCGATCCGGATCATTACGGAAACCGCCTGGCACAATCTTTTTTCCAGGAATATGTTCGTCCAGATCAAGGAATCATCGAAGCTGGCTCATCATGTCCCGAAATTTACCATTATCAATGTCCCCAAATTTCATGCCCTGCCGGAATTGGACGGGACCAATTCCGAGGCCTTTATCATCGTAAATTTCGGGAAAAGGTTGATTTTGATCGGTGGTACCATCTACGCCGGTGAGATCAAGAAATCGGTCTTCACCGTCCTGAATTACCTTTATCCTCAGGAAAAGGTCATGTCCATGCACTGTTCGGCCAATGTGGGTCAGAAAGGAGACGTGGCCATATTCTTCGGCCTGTCCGGAACCGGGAAAACCACCCTGTCCGCCGATCCGGAAAGGTTACTCATCGGCGATGACGAACATGGCTGGAGCGATAAAGGGATCTTCAACTTTGAAGGGGGCTGTTACGCCAAGGTCATTCGCCTTTCCGAAGAGGCCGAACCTGAAATCTATGAGTGCACCAGGAAGTTCGGGACGATCCTGGAGAATGTAGCCATTGATAATGAGACCCGCCGGATCGATTTAAACGACGGCTCCCTGACCGAAAACACCCGGGCCGCCTATCCCATCAGCCATATCAACCGGGCTATCCGTTCCGGTCTGGCCGGCCATCCTCAAAATATCATTATGCTGACCTATGATGCCTTTGGGGTTTTGCCCCCTATTGCTAAATTAACCCCGGAACAGGCCATGTATCAATTCCTTTCCGGTTATACGGCTAAAGTAGCCGGAACGGAAAAGGGGTTGGGAAAAGAACCTCAAGCCACCTTCAGTACCTGTTTCGGTGCCCCCTTTATGGCCCTTCCCCCAACGGTCTATGCCGAGCTGTTAGGGGAAAGGATTAAAAAACATAAAGTCAAATGCTGGCTGGTCAATACAGGGCTTTCTGGCGGCCCTTTCGGGCTCGGGGAACGGCTCAAAATCGCCCATACCCGGGCGATGATCCACCAGGCTTTGAATGGGATGCTGGACGATGTGCCTACTGAAACGGATCCTATTTTCAATCTGCGTATTCCCACAGCCTGTGAAGGGGTCCCAAAAGAAATACTAAACCCTCGAAACACCTGGGGCAAGCCCAAAGACTATGATACCAAGGCCCGGGACCTGGCCGAAAGATTCAAGGAAAATTTTAAACAATTTGCGGCCAAGGTATCGACCAAGGTCAAGAAGGCCGGGCCGGCAGGGAGTTAGTTTGAAAAGGGGATCGGGGATCGGGGATCGGGGATCAGTTAGAGAATCGAGTTTCAAGATGCAAGGTGCAAGTTGCAAGGACAAAGACTTGAACCTTGGACCGATTTCGGAATTTAAAGGAACCGCTCCTTCGACATTCGATATTCGCATTTTCATGATTCGTGGTGTCACGCCACTATCGTGGCCTGGCGGCTTAACCTGAAAATAACCTTCGGCCTTCGGTGAACCGGCTTCCTTCAAGTCCCTTCAACGGCGGGAAGTCCCATGAGCCCGATTTTTTCAAGTGATCCGGATTCCTTTTTCGGCAGGTCTAATATCTCCCGCACTTTTAAGGCCAGGGCCCTGGGCGTAAAGGGTTTTTGGAGAAAGGCGGTCTTTTCATTCAGGAGGCCGTGGCGGATAACGGCATCATCGGTATAACCGGACATAAAGAGGACCCGGGCTTCAGGATGGATAAGGGTTAACGATTCGGCGGCTTCCCGGCCATTCATTCCGGGCATAACCACATCGGTTAACACCAGGTGGATCAGGGGGGAATACCTTTGGGAAATCAACAGGGCCTGATTGCCGTTACAAGCATCCAGGACATGATAACCACTGGTTTCCAGGCCTTCTTTAATTGAAGTTCGAAGCATGGGCTCATCTTCAATCAACAAAATGGTTTCCGAGCCTTGGGGGGAATGGAGCGGTTCCGCGGTCCTTTCCGGTTTAATGAAAGGCTCGGTCGCTTGAGGAAGGAAGATTTTAATAGTCGTTCCTTTCCCCGATTCACTATAAACCCAAATATACCCCCCGCTTTGTTTAACAATGCCGTAAACCGTGGAAAGCCCCAATCCCGTGCCCTTGCCCTGTCCTTTTGTGGTAAAGAAAGGCTCAAAGATGTGGGATTGGGTTTCCTGATCCATGCCCTCCCCGTTGTCACTAACCGTAAGCAGGGTATAATCTCCGGGGATAACTATAGGGTGCCGGTGGAGATAAGGTTGGTCTATTCTGCAATTGGTGGTTTCAAAGATGAGTCTGCCCCCCCGGGGCATGGCATCCCGGGCATTGATGGTGAGGTTCATGATGACTTGCTCGAGTTGTCCCTTGTCGGCTTTGACCGTGCCGGCGGCCTGGTCCAGAGAGGTGATCAGTTCGATATCCTCGCCGATAATGCGCAAAAGCATTTTTTTTATATCCGAGAGGATGGCGTTCAAATCCAGGATTTTGGGTTGGAGTACCTGCCGGCGGCTTAAGGCCAGTAATTGACGGGTAAGTGAAGCCGCCCGGTCTGCCGCTTTGGTGATTTCCTCCACATAATGATAGGGTTGGGTATTTTTTCCCAGCCCGGCCAGGGTTAGATCACAATAGCCCATAATGGCCATCAAGAGGTTGTTGAAATCGTGGGCCACCCCACCGGCCAACCTTCCAATGGCTTCCAATTTCTGGGATTGATGAAACTGCTGTTCCAGATGTTTGCGTTCGGTAATATCAACGAAACTCTCAATCAGACAGGATCGGCCGCCTAACATAACAGAAACCACCGTCTTTAGAATCGGGATGGTTTCTCCATTGGATTTGGTCAGCGCGTATTCGGAATTCTCCAGGTTGCTGTTTAATCCCGAAACAGCCAAAGGGCATTTTTGATTTTCCATTAAACAGAAGGAGTGACACGGGGAACCTATGATGGTTTCTTTCGGGTAGCCCATAATTTCCAGGGCGGTCTTATTGGCATTCATAACCTGGTGTGTTTCTTCGTCGATGATAATAATCCCTGTTCTGATGGAATCCAGGATGGTTTTTAATTCTCTCTTGGCGTGTTCCAGATTCTGGGTGCGACCAGTTATTTTCTGCCTCAGGAGGGCTTCATGGGCCTTTAATTTTTTTGACAAGGATTTATTATGAATTGAGGTGGCCAGTTGCCGGGTTTGAAGCAGGCACAATTGCAATAACCCATTCTCCCACGATTCTATGGGCCGGCTCAGGGAGAGGATAAGGACTCCCAAAATCTCATTGGAAGCCCATAAAGGAAGAATCAGCAGGTGCCTATCTCCGAAAGACTTTTCGCCGGAAAAAGCCAGATACCCTTGGTCGGAGTTCAGGGCCGAGGCCACCACCCTTTGATCCACCAATAGGGAGAATTGTTCCTGGGACCAGGGATCGGTTCCTTCGGGACAGGTGACTTGATGATGAAATTCGAAGGTTTCTTTGTTCAATAAAAAGAGGGAGACGGAGATACTATAAGGTAAATATAAAAATATTTCCATTTCTCCTTCGTCCCTACTTCCCAATGGTGAGACCATGGTATCAAGAAATTTCCATGGCAAGATCCTTTCTCCTTCTATGCCAACATGGATAAGATCATTTGATGGGACAGGGTTCCTCATTTGTTGATCTCTCTTTTATAAAAGTACTTGGCAAATGTCCTTATGGTCTTTTAAAAGATCGGGGACCATACTATGGAGCGATCCCGGTTTCAGATGTAATATTTTCAAAGCCTCCTGGTTGGGCTGGGGGATGAAATCATCTCCGGGATGGCCCAATTCAAGGGCCCGGACCAGAATATTGCCTAAATGAACCACAGCCACCAGCGGGTCCGGTATACCCGGAACGATTCCTGTTTCATGGTAACGAATGGCGTTAATAATGGATAGGGGTAATCCCCATCTTTCGGCAATGACGGCCCCGGTTTGGGCATGATCCATCCCGAAAACCGCTAATTCGCCTCCCTGAAGGAGTTGTCGGTTTTTCCTGGAAATTTCCAAGGCCTTTGAGAATTGATCTTCGGCGAACTCAAAAAAAACGAGTCTGCCGATATCATGCAGAATTCCAGCGATGAAATAATTTTCCTGTTTGGTCAGACCCAAGGTCCGGCCAAGGTATTTAGCGGCTATACCGACGCCAATGGAATGGCTCCAGAAATCGACAGGCCGGAAATCCCAGGCAGATCCTTTTTGGGAAAAAAAATCTATGAGGTAAGAAGAGAGGATCAGGTTATAAATTTCATTATAGCCTAAGATTACAACCGCTCGTGAAATCGTATCAATTTGTCCTGGAAAGCCGTAAAAAGGGGAATTGACGATTTTTAAGACTTTCCAGGTTGAGGCTTGATCGCAGGCAATGATGTCGGAGACCTCCTGGATGGTTGATTGGGGGTCGGCTAAGACATCGATCAAAGAAGAATAGACCGTAGGCAGGGTGGAAAATTCTTCGATATCCTGAATGATTCTACCGGACAGCTCCATATGAAACCCCATGCCTTTCAGGGCACGAAATTTGAAAGGTTAACGCATAATGTGTGAAACGTAACGCGTAACGCGTGAAGCGTGAAACGTTACCTTATTAAGCCCTTATTCCCCTCAAAGGGGCGCCACGAGGCATGAAAATCGGTTCAAGGTACAGGGTTCAAGGTTTTTGCCCTTGCAACTTGCATCTTGAGACTGTATTTTCTAAATAATCCCCGACCCCTGACCTCCGATCCCTGAAAGCTGTTCCCGAACTAAACCTCCCTGCCGGGGGATCCTTCGGAACCCATTTCCATCACACGACGAATGGCCTGTTGGAGGGCCAGATCGATGACTTCCTCCTCCAGCGGATTATTGGGATGCCAAAAGAGACGTTTATTTATCAGGGCTGTTGCCCGGGTTCGGATTTCCTCATTGATAACCGGGTGATCTCCATTGGGCTCCCCACCTTGAATGAGGATCATTTGAACCCCCCAGGTTTTAAGGACGTTCAGATGACGGGTCGAAAGTCGGGCTCCTTGAGCGATTAATAGTTGTCCGAACCGATTAATAACCGGCTCGGCCAAAACCATCCCCGATTCAAGGGCTTCAAAAGGAACAGAGATTGCCATTAATTCTACCCTTCGGAGGATAAAAAGATTACTATTTGTATTTATCGGATTTTCTTTGGAAAAGGTTTAGAAATTTTTTTCAGTTCGGGGGAAATTGGGGATTTAGGGATTTAAGGATTGGGGGATTTTAATCCCCCAATCCCTCGTTTTTTAATCTTTTAACAATTCTTCAATACGGTTGACCAAAGACTGGATGTTTACCGGTTTTTGAAAAAAGTCGTCGGCAAAGGTTTCCATCCCGCCGCTTAAGGTATAGGTGGTGGAGGTAATATGATCCCCGATGGCGGTAAGCAAAATTATCGGGATTTCGCAACAGGCCTGGTCTTTTTTAAGTTCGTTGCAGACCGCATAGCCGTCCTTATCGGGCATCATGACATCCAGAACGATCAGGTCCGGAGCCTCTTTTCTGGCCTTTTCCAATCCTTCTATTCCGCCATAAGCCGGCAGGGGAGAAAACCCCCTGGCTTCGAGCATCATACTGACCGTTTCAACCAGATCCGGGTCATCATCAACTATTAGAATTCTTTTCTTTTCCATAGACCCTCCTTTCTTAAAATCAGGTAAAAGGTTCAAGGTGTAAGGTGCAAGGTAACTACAAAACCCCTTCCACTGAATGCACCTTGAACCTTATCCTGAACCTTATACCTTATACCTTGTACCTTTGGCTATTGATTTTATAGGCCGGCCGCCTTCAAAATATCCGGGACAACCTCTTCTTTCCCGATGGCCATGATGTGAACGCCATCGCAGATTTTTTCTTCCTTAATTTTTTTTATCATTCGACCGGCGATTTCAATCCCCTTGGCCAAGGCCTGCCCTTTGGGTGCCCCGGCCATTTCGTCAATCAAAGGCTGGGGGACCAGGACTCCGGGAACATTTTTATTCATATACTGGGCCATCCGGGCCGAAGTCAACAAAATTATTCCTGCCAGGATTTTTACCGGAAATTGGCGGGCATATTCCATAAAATGGACGAATTTTTCCAGATCGTAGACGGCCTGGGTTTGGAAAAATTCTGCCCCGGCTTCGACCTTTTTTTCAAATTTAATCAATTGGGGTTCCAAGGGATTGGCCTCCGGAGTGACAATGGCCCCGGCACAAAATTCAACCGCCCCGTCCAGCTCGGTCCCGCCCAGGTCTTTACCTTTTTCCAAGGTTCGGACCGCGGCTAACAATTGGCTGGAATCCAGGTCAAAGACTGCCTTGGCCGATTTGTGGTCTCCCACCACAATGGCATCACCAGTCAGACATAAAACATTGCGAATTCCCCGCTGATAGGCAAAAAGGAGATCGGCCTGAAGGGCCAGGCGATTCCTGTCCCGACAGGTCATCTGAAGTATGGGTTCTCCTCCCTGCTCCTTAACCATGAGGGCGGCACCGAGAGAGGGAAACCGCATGACCGAACTCTGATGATCGGTCAGATTCAGGGCATCCACCAGGTCTTTCAAGAGATCAATATGATGACTCATCTTCTCCAGATGGGTCCCTTTGGGCGGGCCGACTTCACTGGTAATCAGAAATTTCCCTGACTGCAGGGCCTGACGGAAACTTTGGGACATGGACTCAACTCCTTTCTTCTATTACAGAAAGCTGGAACATTCTATCTCCTGTTAGGGCTCTAATGGAACAAAAAACTTCCCCGGTTTGTGTTCCACCTGATAATTCCGGGGCTTCTGATATTGTTTCATCAAATGAAGCTGTCCCTGTTCCTCCAGGCGGCGATAGATCAATGTCCAGGCACAGTCCTTCTGAGAATCGATTTCACATTTTCCATTATTGGTGCCGCCACAAGGGCCGTTGACCAGACCTTTATGACAGGAAGTCACCGGGCAGATTCCGCCGGTGATGCCCAAGATGCAATCTCCGCATTGAACACAGATTTCATCGAACTGGCCCAGTCCTTGCTCCTTACCGATGAAAAGGGTGTCCAGGGCCGGGATCACCGGTTTGGAAACCTGGCGGGCAGCGGTCTGGACCCCGAAGGCACAGGTCATGATCAACAAGGCATCGGCCTGATCCATTTGAGGGCCGCATTCCCTGAAAGCCTCTTCGGTCAAATTATCGCAGGCAACCGGCAAGATGAGCGTACCGGTAATCATCTTCCCTTTCTTGGAAAGTTTCTCCTGCATGGCCTTGACCTCCGCCTGACCCCCGGTACGGCAAAGGGTGACACAGGTGCCGCAGCCGATAATAAAGATGCGATTAAGTCTTTGAAGAAGCTGATCGATTTCCTCTTCGGTTTTTTGTCTTGTAATGGATCGGATCATGGATAACTCCTCTTATTTTTTTTCGAGATCACAACGCAGACACCTTTTGGCTTCCCAATGGGCTTGCTCCAGGGACAGCCCTATTTCCACTTCCCGGAAATCCTTGATCCGTTCCTGGGGCCGGTGCATCTCGGTTTTGATCCGGGGTTTGGCTTGAATAGTTTCTTCTTCCTGGGCCAGCGGGGCTTCGGTCCTTAATTCCGTTTTTTCATCCATCATTTGGACCTTCCCCTTGTTCCCTTCCAAATACTGCTCTATGGCCAGGGCCGCTCTGCGGCCTGAACCGATGGCCCTGATGACAAAGGTGGGACCGGTGGTAAAATCTCCACCGGCAAAGATCCCCGGGATATTGGTGGCCAGGGTGTTTTCATCCACTCCCAGGGTTCCCCATAAGGCCCTTTCCAGTTGGCTGTCCCTGGAGAGGAAAGAAAGATCTACGGCCTGGCCTATGGAGACAATGACCGTTCCGGTCCGGACCGACTCGGTGGTTTCCAGATCAAAGGTCGGTTTGAAACGGCCTTCGGAATCAAAGACGGACAGGCAGCGGACAAAATCGATCCCGATCACCTTATTCCCCCGGTGGAGGATTTCTTTGGGTCCCCAGGAGGGGTTGATAACGACCCCTTCCTCGATGGCTTCGTTGATTTCTTTTTCCCAGGCCGGCATTTCATTCCGGGATTCGAGGCAATACAACTGGACTTCCTCGGCCCCGACCCGGAGGCAGGTCCTGGCCACATCGATGGCCACGTTGCCCCCGCCGATCACCACCACGCGGCCCTCTAATCGGATCTTTTCCCCGGTTTTTATGTCGGACAGGAACTTCAGGCCATAATAGAGCCCTTCCAGACCCTCTTCTTCCCCGGGGACCCCGATCCGTTTGCTGGATTGGGCGCCGGCAGCGATAAAAATTGCCCCGTAACCTTCTTCTTTCAGGTCGGTAATGGTATGACGGGCGTCGATAGGGGTATTATAGCGGATTTCCACCCCGCAGCTTTCGATATAATCGATCTCTTTCTGGATAATTTCCCTGGGCAGGCGGAATTCCGGGACGGTGATCCCCAACATCCCGCCGGCGATAGATTGGGACTCAAAGACGGTAATCGGGTAGCCTTTCTTGGCCAGGAAATAGGCACAGGTCAGTCCTGCCGGCCCGGCCCCAACGACGGCGACCTTCTGGTTCTTCGTTTTCGGAAAAGGGGTGCCGGCCGTCTCAAGGTGTTCAAAATACCAATCGGCGGCAAACCGTTTTAAAGACCTGATGGCCACGGGTTCGTCCAGCTCGCCTCGCCGGCACTTCAATTCACAGGGATGGATACAAATTCGGCCGCAAACCGCCGGGAAAGGATTTTTCTCCCGGATAATTTCCACGGCCTGGGCATACTGCCCTTCGGCAATGGACGCAACGTAATTGGGGACATCGATCCCGGCCGGACAGGCATGTTGACAGGCCGAGATGACCATGGCATCACAGGTGGCGGCCGGGCATCGTTTCTCCCGGATATGGAGTTCATATTCCTCGCGAAAATGCTGAATGGTGGTCAGCACCGGATTGGCACAGGATTGGCCCAGACCACAGAGGGATGAAGATTTCACTGCCTGGCCGATGCGCTGCAACTGTTCGATATCCCCTTCCCGACCTTCTCCGTGGGTAATACGGGTCAGGATCTTAAGCATCTGGGTGGTTCCCAGCCGGCAGGGGGAGCATTTGCCGCAGGATTCATCCTGGGTGAAGGAGAGGAAATAGCGGGCAATATCGACCATGCAGGTATTTTCATCCATGACGATCATCCCGCCCGAACCCATCATGGAGCCTACCTGGCGCAGGGAGTCGTAATCGATGGGGATATCTAAGTAACGGGCCGGGATGCAGCCGCCTGAAGGACCCCCCATCTGGACCCCCTTGAACTTCCGGCCTTTGGGGATCCCTCCACCGATATCAAAGATGACCTGGCGCAGGGTGGTCCCCATGGGGACTTCCACCAGGCCGGTATTGTTGATCCGGCCGGTGACGGAAAAGATCTTGGTCCCTTTGCTTTTTTCAGTCCCCATAGCGGCATACCACTGCCAGCCTTTGAGGATGATACTGCGCAAATTGGCGAAGGTTTCCACATTATTGATGGAGGTCGGCAGTCCCCGGAAACCGGCCTGGGCCGGAAAAGGCGGCCGGATGCGTGGCATGCCCCGCCGGCCCTCGAGAGAGGCGATTAGGGCCGTTTCTTCTCCGCAGACAAAGGCCCCGGCCCCTTCCCGGATGGAAATATGGAAATTAAAGTTCGAGCCGAGGATGTGATCCCCTAACAAACCCCTTTTTTCGGCCTGTTCCAGGGCCAATCCGAGGTGTTTGGTGGCAATAGGGTATTCGGCCCGCACATAGATATAGCCCTCCGAGGCCCCGATGGCATAGCCGGCAACAGCCATCCCTTCCAGGACCGAATGGGGATTGCCTTCCAGGATGCTGCGGTCCATAAAGGCCCCCGGGTCGCCCTCGTCGGCATTGCAGACCACGTATTTGGCCTGGCCCGGGTTTTGCCGGGCCAGTTTCCACTTGGTCCCGGTTGGAAATCCCGCCCCGCCACGACCCCTAAGGCCTGATTTCTCGACAGAGTCTATAACTTCCTCCGGGGTCATGGAGAACAAAACAGACCCTAAAGCCCCATATCCCTGGCAGGCGATGTAATCTTCGAGACTGGTGGGATCGATCCGGCCGTTGTCGCTTAAGACCACCCGGTTTTGTTTTTGATAAAATGGGACCTCGAAGGCGTGAATATAAGGTTTACCGGTAGCCATATCTTTATAAATCAAGCGGCCGATGATATTCTTTTTGATCAGGGTTTCGGAAACGATTTCCGGAATATCTTCAGGGCAGACCTGTTGATAAAGGATTTCCTCGGGAGCGATAACCAGCATGGGGGCCCGTTCGCAAAACCCATGGCAGCCGGTTTTTTTAATGACCACTTGCTTGGTCAGTCCCTGTTCTGAGAGGGCTTTTTCAAAGGCCGCCAAGACATCATCTCCCCCATAGGCACTGCAGCCCGGTCCCTGGCAGAGATAAATGACCGTTTGATCAGGGTCTCTCTGGTTCAGGATAGATTGACGCCATTGATTCAGGGCCTCTAAACTGTTCATATATTCCAGGCCTTTCCTTTCTTCTGTCGTCATTGGTTGGCTATGGGCCATTAACACTCCCCTTTTTCCTTTGTTCGATATTTGTCTATGATCGTTTCCACTCTCCGGGGGTTCATCTTTCCATAATAATTTTTATTGATCACCATAACTGGTGATAAGGCGCAGGCCCCCAGTCAGGCCACGGTCTCCAGGGTAAAGGCAAAATCGTCCGAGGTCTGGCCGTCTTCCAATTCCAGGTCTTTCTGGACGACTCTCAAGACCCCCCGGCCGCCGCGGACATGACAGGCCGTTCCCCGGCAGACCTTAACCACATTCCGACCCCTGGGCGCGGTATGGAACTGGGAGTAAAAGGTAATCACCCCCTGGACCTGGCTTGAGGAAATTTTCAACGATTCGGCCAAAAAGGGGACAACCTCCTCAGGGACATATCCGAATCGCTCCTGGACCTGTTGCAGGACCGGGATAAGAGATTCCT
This sequence comes from uncultured Thermodesulfobacteriota bacterium, assembly GCA_964627515.1. Lineage (GTDB taxonomy): Bacteria > Desulfobacterota > RBG-13-43-22 > RBG-13-43-22 > RBG-13-43-22 > RBG-13-43-22. The sequence continues at coordinate 22,527 of CAZVHO010000035.1, forward strand.
GATTGGGTGGGTGACCTTGCAAGATCTCCTTAATTTCTTCAATCATTTTCAAGCGCTCCTTGTTGATCTTTTTCAATCCGAACCGAACAGAGCTTATGCAGGGATCCTTTACTGATGGGATCCCAAAAGGCTTCGAACAGGGTGTTTATTTTTAATTCAGGGTAGGGCAGGGGCAGAAAGAGGACCCCTGCCGGGCATTCATCTCCAATCCGGGCAGAGACCGCAACCCCCCCTCTTTTCGACTGTATTCGGACCCGGTCGCCGGAAGAGATCCTTAAATTCTCGGCGTCCTGCGGAGAAAAGGTCACCTCAGGAGGGGGGGTGATGGCCTTCAGTCTTGGATCCTTCGAAGTCCTGACGCCGACCCCCAGATGAGGGAGCAGGCCTCCGGTTATCAGGATAAAAGGGAATTCCGAATCCAGGACCGGCCTATCCAGATGGATCTTGGGTAGTTCAAAGGAATAGGGCCTGGGGGAAGGGTCAAAGGAGTTGAGAAAAATTGAGTTACGGTTCAACCCTTCCCAGGAAATTTTACTATAGCCGGGCACCATCTCGCGAATTTCAGCTAATACATCTACGGAGGAGTAAGCCGGCCACAGTGTCTGGGCCGATCCTGAATTCAGTACCTGAAGGGAGTCTCCCTGATTAAGTTGCTCAACCCTTTTTTCCAGGGGTTTATAAGGTCCCTGGGCGGTTTCCTCGGCCTGTAACAGCAAGGAGAAGATCTCACCGTCCGGTTTGGCCTGGCCCAAGGGGGGAAAGGCCCGGTTCAATCGCTGAACCCTCCGTTCCATATTGGTATAGGTACCTTCCTTTTCTGCCGGGCTGGCTGCCGGAAGGACCAAATGGGCCTTTTGAGCCGTTTCGGTTAAAAAGATATCCTGGACTACCAGGAAAGAAAGCCGTTCCAAAGCGGCTTCAACCCACTTCCGATCCGGAAAGGTGGATAAGGGATCTTCCGAAACGAGATACAGACCTTTCAGTTGCCCGGTAAGGGCCGAGGCCAGCATCTCCATGGCCGACAGGCCCGGGCCGGTCGGGATGGGGCTTCCCCATTTGGCTTCAAAAGTTTTCAAGGCCCTGGGATCATCGGCCGGCTGATATCCTGGCAACCGGTTCGGCAAGACCCCCATATCCCAGGCCCCCTGGGCATTGCTTTCTTTCAGGACAGGGTAAAAGCCGCATCCGGGCCGACCCCATTGTCCTGATAAAAGGACCAGATTAATCAAGGCCATGATGGTAGCCGAGGCATTTAATTGCTGGGTCAGACCGTCCCCTAAAACTACGGATAAGTTTTGGGCGGATGAAATGGCCCGGGCCGCTTCCTGAACCTGCCGGTCTTCCAGACCGGTAGCGGCTAATTCCGCCTTGATGTTCAGCTTAAAGAAAGATTCCCGCCATTCCAGAAAACCCTGGGTTTGAGAGTAGACAAACCCCTGGTCCCAGAGATTCTCCGTCAAAAGGGTATGGGTCAGGCATTGGATCAGGGAAAGATCGGTGCCCGGCCGGGGCCGTAACCACAAATGGGATCTGGAAGCCAGCTTGGTTTTTCTGGGATCGATAAGAATCACCCTAGCCTTGTTTTGGGCCACGGCCCTTTTGATCAGATAGCCTAAGACCGGGGCGGTTTCCGTGGGATTGGCCCCGATAACCAGAATGACATCAGCCTTCATGAGGTTTTCCAAAGGACGGATGGTGCTGTTCAGACCCAGGGCCTTTTCCATAGCCATCAAGGCCGGGGCGGCATATAAATGGGACCCGTTATCCACATTGGGGGTCTTAAAACCAAGACGGGCCAGTTTTTGAAAGAGATACAACTCTTCGTTGGTCAACTGGGGACCGGTCAGGCAGCCGATGGCCTTGGGCCCGGAATCCTGAGAGAGTGCCTGGAAGCGCTGCATAAAAAAATCTAAGGCTTCTTCCCAGGAACTTTCCGTTAAGACCCCATTTTTGCGGATCAGGGGGGTACGGATTCTTTCCGGACTATGGATATAATTGAAGCCGAAATGCCCTTTGACACAGAGGGCCGGACTCCTTTTAGGGTTGTTGTCCGGGGTAACACGGATGACACGATCGGAACAGATCTCCATAGTCAGGGAACAGCCGCAGGCACAATGAGAACAAACCGTCCGGGTCTGCTTCGAGACTGATCCCTGATGGGGCAATCCGGTTTCGGTCAAGGCTCCGGTGGGACATAAAGAGAGACAGGTCCCGCAAAAGGTACAGCCCGAGGCCTCGAGAGGCAGGCTTTGAAAAGTAGTGGGCCGGGACGTAAACCCCCGATGGCTGTAATCCAAAACCCCTTCGACGACCAGTTCCTGGTCCCCGCGGATACACTTGCCGCAAAGGATGCATTTGCTCATATCCCTTTTGAAAAAAGGATTGAAGTCATGGACCGGAAAGTATTGAGGCATAGGATCCAAGGGGATGAACCCTAAGCCCATTTCGGCGGCCAGGGCTCGAAGCCGGCATTGATTTCCCTTATCGCAGACGATACAGGATTCAGGGTGGCTGGCCAACAAAAGCTGCAGGATGGTCTTGCGGGTTTCGGTTACCCGAGGGGAATCCGTCCTGATGACCATTCCAGGGGCGATGGCCGTTACACAGGAAGGGAGCAATACTCCCCGGGTTTCCTCTTCGACCACGCAAATACGGCAGGCCCCGGCCGGAGACAGATGAGGGTCATGACAAAGGGTCGGGATTGGGTATCCCTGTTCTCTGGCTAATTCCAGGATGGTCATCCCTTCAGGACCGCTGGTATGGATTCCGTTAATCTGCAGGGTTATGCTGCCCATAGTTATCCCCTTTACTTGCCCGGGCCTGCCTTTCCAGGGCATTTCGAATGGCTAATCGTAATTCCTCCGGGCCGAAACTTTTGACATGGTAATAAAAGATGGGTTTCTGCCGGATCCGGGCCTCCAGCTCCGAGGTATTGCGGCCGGCCGTAATGATAATCGGAAGAGTCGGGTCGACCCCCTTGATGATCGGAATGGCCTCATAGGCCTTTACTTCAGGCATATCGGCTTCCATAATAAGGAGATCCACTTTTTCTTCCTGAACAATTTGGATAGCCTGAGTTCCTTTGTCGGTGGTAAAGACCTGATAGCCTTCCTCCTGTAAGGATGCGGCCCACTCAGAAAGGAAGCGGCTATCCGGATCGGCGATGCAAATAGTACCCCGGTTTTCCATTGCTCGTTGCTCGTTGCTGATTGCTGGTTACTCGTTACTCGTTGCGTGTTACGAGATACGAGTTTAAGAAATGTAAAAATTTCTTTTCTTGAAAAGGATAAAGAGCAAACAGAGTGCCAGAAGGCTTGGGTGACCGGAAATATCCGGTTCGTCAGGGTTTCAAGGTCTTGACTGAATACATAATATTTTAGTTGTTTCAATGGGTTTTCTTATTTTTAACCCTGAAGAAGGGATGGCTTAAAAGAAGGGGTTTCCTGGTTTTTCGATTTAAAAAAGGGGAGGGTCGCCTAAAAAACTGTTACATTTTCTCCCAATTGGGAGTTTTTGTCTCAGTTTTCCAGGTCATATTTCTTGATCTTTTCCAGAAGGGTCTTGCGGTTGATCCCCAGAAGCTCCGAGGCCTGGCTGCGATTGCCCTTGGTTTTTTTAAGAATCAGCCGGATATATTGTTTTTCCAACTCGTTCAGGGTAGCTATCTTTTCATCGGACAAGGGCAGATCCTGATGATGCTTATGGATAAACCAGGGGATATTATCCGCCTGGATAATCGGTCCATCTTCCAGGATGATGATCCGTTCGATTAAATGTTTCAGCTCCCGGACATTCCCCGGCCAGTCATAATCCAACAGCAATTCCATGGCCTCGGAAGAGATTCCCTGGATTGGCTTTTTGCTTTTCTTGGCAAACCGCTCTAAGAAATATTCAACCAGGAGGGGGATATCCTCCCGGCGTTCTTTTAAAGAAGGCAGATTCAATGGCACGACGCTGAGGCGGTAATACAAGTCTTCCCTGAATTTCCCTTCCCGGATGGCTTGCTTCAGATCCTGATTGGTAGAGGCAATGATCCGGATATCCACCTTTATCCTTTTTTCACTACCCACTTTGATGAATTCCCGTTCTTGAATCACCCGAAGCAGCTTGGCCTGGATATTCAGGCTGAGATTGGAGATTTCATCAAAGAGAAAGGTTCCTCCATTGGCCAATTCCAGAAATCCATGTTTGGTTTGAACCGCACCGGTGAAAGAGCCTTTGACATGGCCGAACAGTTCACTTTCCAATAGGGTCTCAACCAGGGCCGAACAATCCACGGCAACGAATTCCTTGTCTTTCCGGAGACTGTGTTGATGGATGGCCCGGGCCACTAATTCTTTCCCTGTTCCGCTGGGTCCGTAAATCAAAACTGTGCTGTCAGTGGGAGCGACTTTTTCGATGGTTTGAAAGATTTTTTGCATAGCCCGGCTCTTCCCGATCAAAGGATCAGCGCCGCCTTTCAGTTCCATCTGTCTTCGTAAGGATGGATTTTCCATTAACAGCTTTTTGTGCTCAATCGCCTTATGCAGGGTCGCTTTAAGCTGCTCCGGGGTAAAGGGCTTGGACAGGTAATCAAAGGCCCCCATTTTAATCGACTGGACGGCGGTTTCGATCTCCGGATATCCGGTAATCATGATAACCAGTAGGTGATTGTTTTCTTCCGAGGCCGTGATGGTTTTTAAGACCTCCATTCCATCCATGTCGGGCATTTTAATGTCCAAAAGAACCAGGTTAAAGGCGTTTCGGGATAATTCATCCAAGGCCGCCTGTCCCCGGGCGACCGTTTTTACCAAAAACCCTTCCTTGCTTAAAACCCGGGCAATCCCTTCCCGGATCACCGGTTCATCGTCCACTACCAGGATGCGAATGTTGGATGGTTTCATAAATTAAAGTCCAAAGTCTAAAGTCCAAAGTTTCAAGTTGCAAGATGCAAGTTGCAGGGTGCAGGTTGCAAGTGTAACGGCGTAAGCGTTTATTGCCGGAGGCGGAATCAGTTTCCGAACTCCGAACTCCGAACTCCTAACTCCGAACATCATTCCTCCCCTCCCGGCACCTCAAAGGCCTCTCCAACGGCCTTGACGGCAATCGGCAGATCAGCAGCAGGGATAACACAGGAGCAGGTGGAAATGGAAGTGCTGATGGCCATGATGTTGATGCCTTTGGAATTCAGTGCCCCAAAAAAAGTTCCGGCGATGCCGGGACGTTCCCGGAAATGGGGACCGAAAATGGAGAGGAGGGCGATATCGGAATTAATTAACATCTCCGGGTCACCGATTCGGGATCTGATTTCCATGAGGACCGCCAACGCCGCCTCGCCTTTTAATTTGGACACACACAATATGACCTGGCTCTGCCCCTTTCGGTTCAGGCAATGGATAATAAACTCCACATTGATGCCCCGGTGACTCAAGGTTTGAAAGATCAAACCGGCGATGCCGGGACGGTCGGGAATATTCTCAATACTGATCAGACTCAGGTCCTTATGTTCGATGATTCCGCCCAGTTTTATTTTTTTCATAATAAGCCCTCCCGCCCGTTTTGGGCACCACGAAGTATAAAAATGCGAATATCGAATATCGAATATCGAATAATGAATGTCGAAGTAAGGTTGGTTTTGAACCCGCAACCCGTAACTCGTAACCCGTAACTCGTAACCCGCAACGTTATTTTCGCACTAAACCTGTCCGGCCAGAAGCTGGCGGGTCCGCTGAAGCCGCCTGGCGATGAGGACGCATAAATTTTTCATGACCGTGAAACCCAGGTCCGGATGTTGTGTGAAAATCCGATCCAACTCCTTTTGTTGAAAGGCGATAACCTGGGTTTTTTCCAGACAGATGGCCGTGGCCGTAAGCTGAAAGGGTTCGACCAGGGCCGACCAGCCGAAGGGATCTCCCTTTTTGGTTATCATTTCATAAGTAATTTCCAACCCATCGGCCAGAGAGGTCTTCAAGGCCACCACCCCATGATCCAGAAGAAAGAGTTTTTCCGCCAGGGTGTTTTGAGAAAAGATGATACTTCCCGGGGCATAGGTCTCCCGTCGGGCTAAAGGGGAGAGAATTTTTAACCCCTCGGGAACCACTTTTTTAAACAACTCACTTTGTTTCAGTTGCAATTCGGCCATGCACAATCCTTTCCGCGGGGATCGAAGGAATCAGGACCTTGAAGGTCGTTCCCTGATCCGGCTGACTTTCCACCCGGATAAATCCCAGGTGGGCTTCCACCAGTTGTTTGACAATAGGTAACCCCAGGCCCGTCCCGACGATTTTCCGGGTTTTTTCATTTTTTACCCGATAAAATTTGTCAAAGATCCGGACCAGATCCTCTTGAGAAATGCCGATTCCGTTATCCGAGACCTGAATCAGAAGATATTCGGCTTCCGGCCTTAAGATCACCTGGATGACTCCTTTTCCCAGGGTGTACTTAATGGCATTGGAGATCAAATTGGTCAGTACTTCTTCCATGGCTTGAGCGTCGGCATTGATCATGGGGATGTTTTGCTGGACCGTAAGTTCTATGGTCTGGTTTTTGGCCTGGGCCTGGGGGAGTAACAAGGCCACCGTTTTTTCCGCCAGAGGAGAAAGATCCAGGGGCTCTTTTTGTTGGAAGGATCGGCCGGTTTCCATTTTGGAAATATCCAACAGGTCCCGGATTAAATTCAATAACCCGTTGGCCCGTTCATAGGATCGGCTTAAGAGTTCTTGCTGCTTGTCGGTTACGGTCCCGGCCAGCCCCTGGAGGATTACCGAAATCTGCTGCTGGATAGCCGACAAAGGGGCCCTGAGTTCATGGGCTACCATGGCCACAAATTCATTTTTCATAAGATCCAAGGCCTTCAAATAGGAGATGTCCTGGACAACCGATACCGTGCCCAGGATCTCTTCGTGATCGCCGGTGACCGTCGCCGTGTGCGTCCTCAGATAGACGGATTCCTGGTCATCCAAAGAAAATTCCTGGGAAATGGTCTGAGGTTTTTCCTCTTTTAAAACCAGGGCAATAGCTTCTGCCAGCGTTTTTAAAGAAGGGGTTTCAGGCAGCAGTTTGCCCACGAAGGGCTGATTCGGAAGCTTTAATAAGTGGGTCAAGGCCGGGTTATGCAAGACCACCATCTGATCTCGATCGGTAACCAGGACCCCACTGGCCATACAGTGGATGATGGTCTGGATGCGACTTTTTTCCATGGCAATGTCTTTGAGGCCTTTTTCCCGTTCGGCCCGAAGGTGTTGGGCCTCGATCTCCAGCCCCCGCTTTTCCAGTGCCCTTTTAACCACCAAACGAAGTTGGTCCGGGAGAAAGGGTTTGGTGATGAAATCGTAGGCCCCGTACTTCATGGCCTCGACTGCCGATTCTATGGTGGCATGGCCGGTTATGATGATGATAAGCTGATCAGGATAGCGCTCCTTAACCCTCTGCAAGAGTTCCATCCCATCTACATAAGGCATCTTTAAATCGACCAGAAGAAGATCAAAAAGGTTTTCCTGCATGACCTCCCAGGCCTGGAGCCCGTTTTCCGCCATGGTAATTCTAACGGGTTCTCTGGCCAGGATACGACTGATGCCCTCACGAATGACTTTTTCGTCATCGGCAACCAAAAGAGAATAGATTGGATTCATTTAACATCCTAAGGTAAAAACAATACTTGATGCTTTTCAAGGTTCTTCTTTTGTTCCTTCCGTGGTAGGCCCCCGGATGGGTAATTTCAGGACAAAGGTTGTGCCCTGGCCGACACCGGAGCGGACTTCGATGGTCCCGCCATGTTCCTCGACAATGCCATAGACGGTACTTAAGCCCAGCCCCGTTCCTTTTCCCGTATCCTTGGTGGTAAAAAAAGGGTCAAAGATCCGGGAGAGATTTTCTATGGGAATCCCGCAGCCGGTGTCGGCCATTTCCATACCGATTTTTTCCTCTTCCGGAAGGTTATAAGTGCGCACCGTCAGATTCCCTTTCCCCTCCATGGCATCGACGGCATTGGTCATCAAGTTGATAAAGACCTGATTGATCTGGCCGGGATCACAGACTACCTGCGCCAAATGGGGATCTATTTCCTTGATAATCTGAATGTTCTGGAAAAGGGCCTGCTTACCCAGAAGACTGATGGTCTGCTGGAGGGCTTGATTAATATCGCATTCGACCCAGCGGTGTTTGGTCTGACGGCTGAAATCGAGTAATTCCTTGACGATTTCCTTGCAGCGCAGGGTTTGATCGACAATTTGTTTCAGGTCATCCCACCGGGGGTCTTCCCGTTCGGTTTCTTCAAGCAGCATGTTGGCATAAATCAGGATCCCGCCCAAGGGATTATTGATTTCATGAGCCACTCCGGCGGCCAGTTTACCCAGGGAAGCCATTTTTTCGGAATGCAACAACTTGAGGTGAGTTTCCTCCAATTCCTGTTGCATACGAAACCGCTCACGAAGATCGGTAAATATACCGACCGAGGCCATTTCGCCTCCTTCTTCATCATAAATGATGGCAGCCGAGAGACTGGCGGGAAGGGTCTCTCCTTTCTGGGTTACCAGACTGACCAGGGTACTGCTCAATTTCCCGACCGGTCCGAAATCGGGACTGCGGAGTTTTTTCATGATTTCTTTGGCCTGACCGGGGATGTAAATCTGGGTAATGTGAATACCCTCATTCAGGACCTCATAAGCCGAATATCCCAGCATCCGTTCGGACCCCTGGTTAAAAAGAATGATGTTTCCTTTCATGTCGGCGGCGATGATGCCGTCCACCGAACTGATGATGATATTTTTTAAAAATTTATTGGTTTTTCTTTGTTCATTCTCAAATCGGATGCGTTCGGATAGATCCCGCAGGTAGGCGTAGATTTTTAAGGTTCCCTCCAGGGATGCCAGGGTCAGACAGATCTCCACCTCCCGTTGTCCCCGGGAGTTGGTCATTATTTTAAATTCGGTACAGACCTTTCGGTTTTCATTGGACTGAAGTCGCATCTGGGTCGGCAAATCCAGAAGATACTCCTGATCTTCTACGGACAGCAGGGCCCTGAAATCCATACCGATCAATTGATTTTTGGGGTAACCGGTTATTTCAGAGGCCAGGGCATTGGCAAATTCAATCCGATAGTCCCGGTCAAGAACCAGGATGCCGTCATTGCCCATTTCGATGATTTTTTGGAGGGCCTTGTAGGCATCTAATAATCGAGTTTCAATGGATTTGGAAGCCGTGATGTCTTTTAGGACGATAAAGATTCGTTTTCCGCCCTGCCGGCCCCGGCCGGAAATCATGCTGATTTCGACTTCTTTAATTTCATGAAGGGAGGTGGTTATTTTTACCTCCGAGGATATTTTGAATTCACTTCCCAGGACCTGGGACTGGAGCAGGTCTTGCATGAGGTGTTGGTCCTGAAGATGGAATAGCGAAATGAACTCTCGCGAGACCAGGTGGTTCAAAGGATGGCCGGTCAGGGAGGTGGCTTTTTCATTGGCCCAGAGTATTTTTAAATCCGGGTCCACAATAAAAAGGGCTTCGCTCCCCAGATGAATAAAAGTCCGGAAGGTTTCTTCCAGGAAGAGGAGGCGCTCTTCCGCAGAGGTCCCGGAGAGGTCCTCCCCTTGAAAATAATTATTCCTTTCGCTCATCTTAAGACCCTTTCCGCAGTAAGCCACCCTGGAGGGAGAAAGAGATTAAAGCGATTTAAAAATGATTGTTTATTTTACTTGTAATTTCGGGTCTGTCAACTCAAATAGAGAGGGTTCTCAAAAGGAGGGGACCATCCTTGAAGATAAAAGCAGGATGGTCCCTGAAGCAAAGGCGAAGAAGTTTAGACGGTTTTTCCGTAACCGATGGTTTTCAGAGCCTGATCGATTTCCCCTAAAATTGCCGGATCATCGATAGTGGAGGGGATCGAATAGGCATCGCCATCGGCGATCTTGCGCATCGTCCCCCGAAGGATTTTCCCGGATCGGGTTTTGGGCAGGCGGGCCACTACCACGGCTTTTTTGAAGGAGGCCACAGCTCCGATGTCATTTCGTACCATCTGAACGACCTCCGCGATGATGTCTTCCGGGGGCCTGGTCACACCGTTTTTCAGGACGACAAAGCCCAAGGGGACCTGGCCTTTTAAACTGTCGCCGGCCCCTATTACGGCGCATTCAGCCACATCCGGGTGCCGGGACAGGACTTCTTCCATCCCTCCGGTGGAAAGGCGATGGCCGGCCACGTTAATAACGTCGTCGACCCGCCCCATGACAAAGACATAGCCGTCTGCATCCATGTGGCCGCCGTCTCCGGTCAGGTAATAACCGGGGAAGGGATTCATGTAGGATTCCAGAAAGCGCTGGTCGTCCTGCCAGAGGGTGGGTAAATTGGCCGGCGGCAAAGGCAGTTTTACGGCAATGACGCCGTTCTCGTCAGGCCCCAATTCCCGGCCGCTGGAAGAATCCAGGATCTTGATGTTGTAACCCGGCATGGGTTTGGTGGCCGAGCCGGCTTTAATGGGAAAATATTCCAATCCCAGGAAATTACCGGCCATGGCCCAGCCGGTTTCGGTCTGCCACCAATGATCAATAACCGGTCGTTTCAAGAGTTCAGAGGCCCAATAATAAGTATCAGGGTCCAGGCGTTCTCCGGCCAGGAAGAGGGCTTCAAATTTAGAGATATCGTAGGGCTTCAGAAAATCCCCATTCGGGTCTTCCCTCTTGATGGCCCGGAAGGCCGTAGGGGCCGTGAAAAGGGCCTTGACCTTATGTTCCGAAATGACCCGCCAAAAGGCCCCGGGGTCCGGGGTCCCGACCGGTTTGCCTTCATAGATAATGGTTGTGGCTCCCATGAGTAGGGGGGCATAGACGATATAGGAATGGCCGACCACCCAGCCGACATCCGAGGCCGCCCAATAGACCTCGCCGGGATAGATATTGTAGATGTGTTTCATGGACCACTTCAAGGCCACGGCATGGCCGCCGTTGTCACGGACAATCCCTTTGGGACGACCGGTGGTGCCTGAGGTATAAAGGATATACAAGGGATCGGTGGCGGCTACGGTGACGCAATCGGCCGGTCGGGCCGTGGCCTCTAAGGCACTCCAATCCAGATCCCGTTCGGCCGTTAACCCGGCTTTGACCTGGGACCGCTGGACCAGGACGCACTTTTCCGGTTTATGGGCGGCAAGGGTGATGGCTTCATCCAGCAAGGGTTTGTAGGGGATGATGCGCTGCATCTCAATCCCGCAGGAAGCGGACAGGATAACTTTGGGTTTGGCATCATCAATGCGAATGGCCAACTCCCGGGGGGCAAAGCCGCCGAAGACCACCGAATGAACGGCCCCCAGCCGGGCACAGGCCAGCATGGCCATGAGGGCCTCGGGAATCATCGGCATGTAGATCAGGACCGTGTCTCCTTTTTCTACCCCCAGGCCTTTCAGAAACCCGCTGATCCGGCTGACCCGGTCTTTCAGCTCCGAAAAGGTGAATTTTTGAATGGTCTTGGTAACCGGGCTGTCATAAATCACGGCAACCTGATCACCACGACCCAGATTGATGTGATGGTCAACGGCATTGAAACAGGTGTTCAACCGACCGCCGGAGAACCACTTGTTGAAGGGTGATTTTGAATCATCCAGGACCTGGTCCCATTTCCTTTCCCAAACGATTTCCTCAGCCGCCTTCCCCCAAAAGGCATTCGGGTTTTCAATGGACTCTTGAAAGGCTTCCTGATAAATCATAGTTTCCTCCGCATTCAGGCATTCAGGCTATAGGCTATGGGCTAAAGGCTAGCCAAAGATATTTGAAATTTTAGAATTCAGAATTCAGCCCCATTGCCTATAGCCTGATTATTATTTAATGCGTTTCGATATTACTTTAAAGGGCTCGGTACCGGCCTTCTGAAGCAATTGAAATA
>CAZVHO010000035.1:34476-45784 GCA_964627515.1 uncultured Thermodesulfobacteriota bacterium
CGTTTCGATATTACTTTAAAGGGCTCGGTACCGGCCTTCTGAAGCAATTGAAATAAAACGGCCTCAGTGCAGGTAATCACCGCACCGGCCATTTTCATCAATTCAATCCCTGTTTTAAAATTGGCCTTGGTCCTGGAACAAACCGCATCTTGGACCACCTGGACGGTATAGCCCTCCTGAAGCAACCCCAGACTGGTTTGTAAGACACAGATGTGTGTCTCCATCCCGGTCAGAATGAGCTTTTTTTTGCCCAGGGCAGCGACCTTTTCCAGAAATCCTGGTTCCTGGCAGCAATTAAAGGATAGTTTTTCAAAGGGGGTATAGACCGGGAGGGCCTCCTTGATTTCAGGCAGGGTGGGTCCCAACCCTTTTGGATACTGTTCGGTCAGAAGGATCGGGATTTGAAGGAGCTTGGCTATTTCGATCAGGTGGAGACTATTGTTTACCACCTGCTCCTTGTGTTTCATAGCTACCGTCAGCTTTTCCTGGATGTCGATGATAACCAGGGCCGCATCCTCGGCTTTGATAAAGAACTTGTCCATTTGTTTTTCCTGATCCATGAGTTGTTTTAAAAAGGTCTAAAGTCCAAAGTCCAAGGTCCAAAGTGCAAGGAGTATGGTTCACGGTTTATGCTTTCGTTCCACGGTTCCCATTAACCTTGTACCTCAAACCTTAGACCTTGCACCTCTTCTTTAATTCCGCAATCGTTACAGCCTTTCCTTCACCAGATTGTCCACCACCGAAGGATCGGCCAGTGTAGAAGTATCTCCTAACTCTTCCACCTGGCCGGCCGCTATTTTTCTCAGGATCCGGCGCATAATCTTGCCGCTACGGGTTTTGGGAAGCCCTGGCGCAAATTGGAGCTTATCCGGGGAGGCAATGGGCCCGATCATTACCCGGATATGGGCCACCAGGATCTTCCGTAACTCATCGGTGGGTTGGATCCCTTCTTTCAACGTTACGTAGACATAAATACCCTCCCCTTTGATTTCATGGGGGAAGCCTACAACGGCCGCCTCGGCCACGGTTTCATGACTGACCAGAGCGGATTCCACTTCCGCCGTACCCAGTCGGTGACCGGATATATTAATGACATCGTCAATCCGGCCCATGAGCCAGTAATCGCCGTCTTCATCCACCCGGGCCCCGTCACCGGTCAGATACTTACCGATAAATCTGGAAAAATAGACCTCCTTGATCCGTTTGTTCTCAAGATCACCGTAAGTCCCCCGCAGCATACCGGGCCAGGGCTTTTCAATGATCAGATAGCCCCCTTCATTGGCCTTGGCCGGAGAACCATCTTCTTTAACGACCTTTGGAAAAACCCCTGGGAAGGGGCGGGTGGCTGAACCGGGTTTCAGGGTCATGGCCCCCGGCAGGGGGGTGATCAAAATCCCGCCGGTCTCGGTCTGCCACCAGGTATCGACTATGGGCAACTTCCCCTTGCCGACATAATTATAATACCACATCCAGGCCTCCGGATTAATGGGTTCGCCGACGGATCCCAGTAGTCGCAGGGAGGAAAGGTCGTGGCTGGTCACCCATTGTTCCCCCTCCCGCATCAAGGCCCGGATGGCCGTCGGGGCGGTATAGAGGATGTTGACCTGGTGCTTGTCCACAATATCCCAGAATCGCCCGGCATTGGGATAGGTGGGAATCCCCTCGAACATCAGGCTGGTGGCCCCGGCCGAGAGGGGCCCATAAACGATGTAACTGTGTCCGGTCACCCAGCCGATATCAGCGGTACAAAAATGGATGTCTTTGTCGTGATAGTCAAAGATCCATTTAAAGGTCAGATTGGTATAAAGCATATAGCCGCCGGTGGTATGGAGCACCCCTTTCGGTTTGCCGGTCGATCCGGAGGTATAGAGGATGAAGAGGGGGGCCTCGGCATCCATCACCTCCGGTTCACAATAGTTTTTGATGTCCGGGTCGTTCACGGCCTCATGCCACCAGATATCCCGGCCGGCCTTCATTTCCGCCTGGCCGGCCCGGTGGACCACGATCACCTTATCCACCGTAGGACATTCCTTAAGGGCCGCATCGGCATTGGTTTTGAGGGGCACCAGCTTGCTTCCCCGCAGACCATTGTCGGCCGTGATCACCATAGTGGATTGGCAATCCTGAATCCGGTCCCTTAAAGAGGAAGGGCTGAAGCCGCCGAAGACCACGCTGTGGATGGCCCCGATCCGGGCACAAGCCAGCATGGCAATGGGCAATTCCGGGATCATGGGCAGGTAAATGGTGACGCGGTCTCCTCCTTTGATCCCGTTTTTCTTAAGCACATTGGCGAATCGATTCACCTCCGTCGAAAGCTGCTGATAGGTATAGGTTTTATAACTGCCGTCATCGCCTTCCCAGATGATGGCCGCCTTGTTGCGGGTCGGGGTGTTGAGATGGCGGTCCAGGCAGTTAAAGGAGGCATTGAGTTTGCCGTTAATAAAAAATTTGATAGTAGGTTTTTCGAAATCCCAGTCCCAGACCTGATCCCATTTCTTATACCAGGAGAGGTGTTTTTCCGCCATATCAGCCCAGAAGCCTTCGGGGTCTTCCTGGGACCATTTATATAATTTTTCATATTCTGCCATATTTTTGATATGGGCCCCGGCGCTGAATTCCTTGGGGGGCGGAAAGATGCGCTCTTCCGACATCAATACGGAAATACTTTCTTGGGTCATCCTGATTTCCTCCTTTATTTGGTTATTCAGCACCTACGCCCAGGTAGGTCCTGACCTTGGTTGCTTCGAATTTGGCCTCCGCTTCTCGATCCGGCATGAGGACGGAAAAGAGGAAGGCGGCTATAAAAGCCAGGGACATGGAAACGATGGCCGGATTTTTAAGGGGAAAGATGGCTTCTTTATTTTTCAAGACATCCACCCAGACGGTCGGGCTCAGGACAATACAGAGGGTGGCTGAGACCGAACCGATAATAATGGCCCAGACGGCCCCGGCCGTGGTCATCTTCTTCCAAACAATGGCTAAGAAGAGGGCCGGGAAGTTCCCGCTGCAGGCGATGGCAAAGGTCAACCCCACCATATAGGCCACGTTTTGTCCTTTAAAGGCAATGCCCAGCAGGATGGCCGCTATCCCGAAGATAACGGTGGCCGTGCGGGCCACCTTGACCTGTTCCCCCTCGCTGGCCTTCCCGTCCTTGAAGACATTGAGATAGAGATCATGGGCCATGGCCGAGGCGGCGGCCAGGGTCAAGCCGGCCACTACGGCCAGGATGGTGGCAAAGGCCACAGCGGCAATAAACCCCATAAAAGGGGTACCCCCCAGCATTTCGGCCAGAAGCGGAGCGGCCATGTTACCGCCTTTATCGATTTTAGTGATCAGATTCTGTCCCACCAGGACGGCCGCCGAGAAACCGACAATGGGGATGATGCAATAAAAATAGCCGATAAAGGTGGTGGCCCAGACGACCGAGGTGCGGGCCGCTTTGGCATCGGGAACGGTGTAAAAACGCATCAAAATATGAGGCAGGCCCAAGAGTCCCAACATCAGGGCCAGACCCAGGGAAATCGCATCAATGGGACTGGTGACCAGACCGCCGGGATTGAGCATCTTGACCGAATACATTTTCTGAACTTCTCCGTAGAGGGTCCCCGGATTAAATCCGAAATGAGACAGACCGATCAGCATCAGGGCTGTTACCCCGCCCAACAACAATCCGGCTTTGATGATCTGGACCCAGGTGGTGGCAATCATACCACCGAAAAGCACATAGGTCAACATCACCACCCCGACGAGTAATTCGGCCAGTTCATAAGGCAGACCGAACATGAGTTTAATCAGATTTCCGGCCCCGACCATCTGGCCGATGGCGTAGGTCAACAGGACCAGGATACCACCGATGGCCGCAGCGATCCGGATGGGCTTTTGCTTCAGGCGATAGGCTACGACGTCGGCAAAGGTGTATTTCCCCAGGTTCCGGAGGGGCTCGGCAATCAAAAACATGAGGGCCGGCCAGCCCACCAGCCAGCCGGTGGCATAAATCATACCGTCATAGCCTTTTAAGGAGACCATCCCGGCAATGCCCAAAAAGGAGGCGGCCGACATGTAGTCTCCAGCCAGGGCCATACCGTTCTGGAAGCCGGTCACACTCCGTCCGGCGGCATAATATTCTTTGGTGGTCTTGGTCCGTTTTGCCGCCCAATAGGTAATGAGCAGGGTAAAGGTTATAAATATAAGAAAAAATATAATGGAAGTGGCATTGGTTTCCCCTACGGCAGTTTGCATAATCCCTCCTTATAAGAGCTCTTTTTTAATGGCATCGACTTCTTTGTCATAGACGGTATTGGCCCAAACGACATAGATCACCGTCAATATCCAGGACAAGACGATCACCAATACCCCGAAGATGATTCCGTAATTGGTATAGACCCCCACTTTCTCCCCAAGGAATTCCTTGCCATAGCCGATAATCAGGATATAGCCGTAATAAATGATAAAGAGCAGGATAGTAAGGATAATACTGATATTCCATCGCTTCCTGACCAGGGCTTTGAATCTTTCTGAAGTTACGATTTCATGCGCCGTCTTTGCCATAAAATTACCTCCCTACACAAGTTAAAGGTTGTTGATCTGAGCCGGAAGACTCAACCGATTCTCACCTCCTCCAAAGGGATTTCCAACTCTTAGTAAATCTTCCAGATCGTTAATCCCCGACCTTTCCAGCCAGGGGATAAAACGTTGAAATACCTGGGCCGTAATAAAGGCATCCATAAGGGCCTGGTGGGCTCCGGTGGAAGAAATGCCGAAAGAGGCAGCGATTCGATATAAATCCACCTGGTGGGGTGGAAGAGAGAATACGGGTTCGGAAGGCCATTTCCGCCATAACCAGTGGTACAAAACAAAGGTATCCAGGGTCGGGTTGGGGAGAGCAGATCCAAGGTATTCTTTCATCTCTTTGTTGATAAAACCTAAATCAATGGCTACACAGTGGCCGACCAGGACATTCGGGCCGCAATACTGAAGAAATTCGTTCAGGACGGCCTGGAAGCCCCTTTCCTTCTTCACTTCCGAAGGGGTAATGGTATGAATAAAAATGCTTTGGCTGCCTATTTTGGATTTTGGGTTGACCAAACTGTAAAAAGAATCCCCGAGTTCTATCCTGCCTTGGACCATCTTAATGGCCCCGATGGAGATAATGGAATCGGTCCGCTCGTTGAGTCCGGTCAACTCTGTATCGATAAAGACATAAGAGACCTGTTTAAGGGGTTTCCGGCTATCGATCGGCACCTCTTTTTTACGGCCCAGGGCCTTTCTTTTGAAAAATCCCAACATGTTGGTTAGTCTGTAGAGCAAGAGCTGTGCCGATTGGAAAAAGACCCGTTTGAAATAAAAAGAATACCGATAAGGATGGAAGGGTTTGAATCCGTCATTTCCCGGCAGGCGGGAATCCGTACCAGCGTAACCGGTTAAAATAACTTGATTCCCGTTTTTTACGGCAATGACGTAAAAAGGTGACTTCGGAACCTTTTACCACCGGGTCATTATGGGAGGTTTCGACATGGAAGGGCTTTTCTTAATTTCAGGAAGGGGGTCGGGGGGGGCTAACGAATGTTACTTATGGTAACAATTGAAGTGCAATGATGAAAAATGTAATGTTTTCAGTATTTTTTATCGGAATAGTCTTTGTTACTTTGGTGGTCAAAAATGGGAAGAAAAGTAACTTATCGATAAATTACCGGGTATAATTTTCAATTGAAACCCATTAGAAACTTTTTCCACCCCCCCCTCGCCAGAATCTGCCGTATGGTCTCAGTCCGACCAGGGCCTATGCCCAAAAATTTGTGCAACCTGCATGTGATTTTATGCACCTTCGTTTCCCCTTCCCGAGCTTTACCGATATAACCAGTTGAAATAATAAGGTTAAAAATTTTAGCCTTTCAGGTATATATCTTGCCATATTTAACCGACTTAATAGCTTTTGTATTCCCCGGAATGAGGTCATGGATGATTCTTTGGTCCGAACCCAAACCGGTATATAAAGGGTTTTTAAAAATATTTTTTTTAGGGAGAGGGAAATGAAATTAAGATCTATGTTTCCGATGTGCAGCCTGATTTTATTATTGTTGGTTCTCTTTGGCCTGTTTCCGACCTTTTCCCAGGCTCAAAACAATCCCGGAGGGATTTCCGGCCCGGGCTGGTTTGTTGGTGAAGGATCCCCGGTTTCTCCCGATCAGGCAGATGCCTATTTTGCGGCCCAAAGAGCAGAGTTGTTATGCCGATTTTCAAAAACTGGCAGGCAAAATCGCCGCATCTGCCGGCATAGCATTTAATTGAATATTGAGGCAGTTCATCACCCATCCCATCAAATCACCCCGCAAACTCATCGAGGTTGCCTTACCGTTGGACGCTATCAATACGGCTGCAAAGGAAGAGAAGGCTGTCCCGAGGCACGGTCATCCTCAGACGCTTCATTATTGGTGGGCCCGCCGTCCGCTGGCGGCGGCGCGGGCGGTTCTCTTCGCTCAGCTTGTCAACGCCCCCGGCTACCAGCTTTAAATGACACAAAAAAAGATGATCATTGACTTTAACTGTTTGTTATGGTTTATATTATAAAATTTTGGTTTTGGCTTTATTGATTTCGGCAACCCTCTAACCGAAAGGCTGGTAAATGATGTAGTCCAAAAGGCCCCATTTTTTGTAAAAAGAGATGGGGTTTGTTCGTGATACAATGGAAACTGGTGTGAGAATGATAACGAAACCCGTGAGTTATAAACCGGATAGGAAATCATCAATGACGAACATCGGGATTCCTGCGAATTTAAAAGAATTGGCTGCTCTTCTGAAAAAAGGAGAAGGCTTGACTCTTGAATTCAAACGCTCCACGGGCGAGATGAAAGAGGGTATGCAAACTCTCTGTGCCTTTTTGAATACAAAAGGTGGTATTGTCCTTTTTGGCGTCAACCGTAAAGGCGAATCCGAAGGCCAGCAGGTATCAGAGCAGACCCTGCACGAAATCACCGCTGCTCTTGGTAGATTCGAGCCGCCAGTCAATGTTCAGATCGGGCGACTCAAGGTTCGTACCGATCGGGAAGTGCTTGCCGTTTATACAGATGCCAATCATGAAAGTGTTCCATACACATTCGATGGGCGGGCCTATGAGCGGATCGGCAACACAACGCGAAAGATGTCTCAGGAACGCTATGAATCGCTTTTGCTGGATCGCGCACATGCCCGAAGGCGCTGGGAAAATCAGCCTGCCATGGTCACCAGATTGTCGGACCTTGACCGGGAGGAAATCCTCCGGGTCAGAGAGACGGCAATCCGGCAACGTCGTATAACCCCCGGGACCAGCACAAATATTGGCGATATACTTGATCGACTGGGATTGCGCCGGGATGGCGTCATCACTCAAGCGGCGATAGTGCTCTTCGGCAAGAAATTCCTACCGGATTATCCTCAGTGCATGTTGAAAATGGGCCACTTCCGCGGTATGAGTGTCCTCGGGGATATCCTTGACAACCGGCAGGAATATATCAATGCCTTTGCAATGGTGCGAGAAGGGATAGCCTTCCTGGACCGTACGCTTCCCTTATCCGCTTATTTTCCAAAAGGCAGAATTCAGCGTGAAGATCGACTTCCAGTGCCCCCCAGCGCTCTCCGGGAGATAATCCTTAACGCCGTCATGCATCGGGACTACACCGACCCCGGCGGGTTCGTAGCCATCGCCGTCTTTGATGATCGGATCGAAATCCGCAGCGCTGGCGTGCTACCTCCGGGGATAACCATAGAAATGCTTTCCGGTCCCCACCTTTCAAAACAACGGAACCCACTCATAGCAGAAGTGTTTCACCGTACAGGAGATGTCGAGATTTGGGGACGCGGAACGAACCGGGTGATTGAGGGTGCAATGCCTATGGGATCGAACCACCGATGTTCGAAGAGAAGCAAGGGTGGGTTGTTGTCACTTTCCGAGTTGGTACCGGCCCAATGGGCAGCGAAGCCATAAAAGCTAAAACTGGGGTGAAAACTAGGGTAAAAACTAGGGTAAAAATACTTCAGGCCATCATGGATTCTCCGGCCATTAGTACGGCAGAACTTGCTGAGATAATCGGGTTGACCATGAAAGGGGTCGAATGGAATCTGAGGAAATTAAAAGCCGAGGGCGTCCTAAAACGTGTCGGTCCGGCCAAGGGCGGGCATTGGGATGTTGTAAAAAGAAAATAGGCCGAGCGGGGAACCTGGGAATAATAAAACCTGGGGCATCAGAAGAAAATGTTGTAATGGGACAATGAGTGGATGATTATCGGGACGTTGGGCTGACGAAGTGCAGCGAAAGGTTGAGATAGATTCCAAAGAATGTATTAAAGTCGAATTTCAAGGAGAGGAGACCCCCTATTTTGCATTCGGAAGGGCCTTTATCCGGGTAGGGGATGAAGATAGACAACTGAGTGCCAAAGAGCTCGAAAATATGTTTCTTAGGAAGAATAGGAAAAGATTCTCCTGGGAAAACATGATATCCTGCCGTTCTCTGAAAGAAATAAATGAAAAAACACTTAGTGACTTAAGAATAAAAATCTACGCAAATTGGAAAGAATTTATAAAAAACAGGCCCTCTACCCGGACCAAATGAAAATCTTCCCGATGTTTGAGATAACCAATTTTGGTTCCGGCTGGTCCGGGTTGGGGAGTATGTCTCCAGGGCACAATCTTCCGGTAGGCTCGATTTTGGCTTCGAAGATGTAAAGACAACCCTCAACAAGCTGAATCTGATTCAAGGCCCTATCCTTTTGAATGCCTGCGAAGTCCTATTTTGTGATACAAACCCTCTGGAAGTCCAAGCCGCCGTTTTTGCCGGAACCGACAAACTGACGTTTTTTGACATCAAGAGATTTCAGGGAACTATATTCCATATGCTCGAAAAATCAGAGCAGTATATCTCCGAACATATCAACTGGCGGGTAAAGTTCGGGAAGATGAAAAGAGAAGAGGTCCCGGAGATACCCGTAAAGGCTATTAGAGAGGCTCTCGTCAACTCTTTCTGCCATCGCGATTACACTGTTCCGAAAGGCAATGAGATAGCTATTTTCAAAGATTAGGATAGAGATTTACAATCCGGGGGCATTTCCGGAAGGATATACTCCTGATGATTTTATCAAAGGGAAGGAAAGGTCAATCCTTCGAAACCCCCTTATTGCCGAGACCTTGTACAAATCGAAAGAAATTGAAAAATGGGGTTCAGGATTAAAGAGGATTCATGAGGAATGCCGATTAAGTGATGTAAAGGTTGGATTTGAAACTCTGAAAAGCGGTTTTATGGTGGTTTTTTATAGAGACCCGACAATGGATAGGAAAGAGGTTGTTTCCGGAGATGGCGGGATAAATGGCGGAATAAATGGCGGAATAGATCAGTTATTTTTTTATATAAGGAATTACCCTGGTAAACGGACTGTTGAAATAGCAAAGAGTTTAAATATTTCTCTGAGGACTATCGAAAGATGGATACGGAAGCTGAGAGATAATGGAAGGATTAAGTTCATGGGAAGCAAAAAGACCGGTGGTTATTATTCGGCATAGCAATGACACGAGAAAAACAAAAGCTTGAACTCACCTGGATCGGAAAAGAGAATCGGCCGAGGCTGGAGCCGAGGATTCTGCTGGAGGACCCGGAGAAGTCTTATCATTCGCCGCACCGGGTGACGGACAAGGATATCTTCGACAACCGGCTTATCTTCGGCGATAATCTGTTGGCCCTGAAGGCATTGGAGCAGGAGTTTGCTGGGAAGATTAAATGTATTTACATTGATCCACCATATAATACTGGCAATGCTTTCGATCATTATGACGACGGGTTGGAGCATTCTATATAGCTGAGCCTTATGATGCCAAGGCTGGAATTACTACATAGGCTACTAAGATTAGACGGAACAATTTGGATTTCGATCGATGACGATGAGAGCCATTACCTAAAGGTAATTTGTGACGAGGTCTTTGGAAGAAGGAACTTTGTTGGAAATGTTATTTGGGAAAAGAAATTTTCTCCTCAAAATGATGCCAAATGGCTTTCAGACACCCACGACCATATATTAGTTTATGCAAATAATAAAGATATATGGCGACCTAATCTCCTTTCAAGAACCGATGCAATGGACGCTCGGTATAAAAATCCCGACAATGATCCAAGGGGGACATGGACATCGTCCGATTTAACAGCACAGGATCCTTTCGAATATGGACTGTATGAGATTATTGGTCCAACAGGAAAGATATTTCTTCCTGGAAACAATCGGCATTGGATCTATGGAAAAGAAAGAATGGAGGAACTCGCTTCGGACAATAGAGTTTGGTTTGGGGCAAATAAAACGAACAAACCACGATTAAAAAAGTTTTTGACTGAAGTTCGAGGAGGGACTGTTTCTAAAACTATTTGGTATCGAACGGAAGTTGGTGACAATCAAGAAGCAAAAAGAGAAGTGAAGGCTGTTAACGATGATGACGTATTCGCTACACCTAAGCCGGAACGCCTCATTCAGCGTATTCTTTCGCTTGCCACATCCTCTGGGGATATCGTTCTAGACTCCTCCGCCGGTTCCGGAACCACCGGTGCTGTTGCTCATAAGATGGGGCGGCGGTGGATCATGGTGGAATTGGGGGAGCATTGTCATACCCACATTATTCCGCGGATGAAGAAGGTTATCGACGGGACGGATCAAGGGGGGATCAGCAAAGCCGTCAATTGGAAAGGCGGAGGTGGGTTCCGCTATTACCGGCTGGCGCCGTCGCTCTTGGAGAAAGACAAATGGGGGAACTGGGTTATCAACAAACAATACAATGCCGCCATGTTGGCCGAGGCCCTCTGTAAGCTGGAGGGGTTTGTCTACGACCCGAGCGATAGCATCTATTGGCAGCACGGCCATTCTACGGAGCGGGATTTCATCTATGTAACTACTCAAAATCTGAGCCATGACCAGCTTCAGGCATTAAACGATGAAGTGGGCCATAGCCGATCCCTGCTGGTTCTTTGCTCGGCCTTCCGCGGCAAGTCCGACCGGTTTCCCAATCTGACCATCAAAAAAATTCCCAACGCCGTTTTAAAACGCTACGAATGGGGACATGACGATTACAGCCTGCGGGTCGAGAACCTTCCCAAGGCCCCGCCTAAACCCGGCCAGTTGCCCCTTTTTGAGGAGGAGGCAGATTCATGAAAAAGAAACCGACGAGCCTGCCTGCAAGGGAAAAGGTGTCGTTATATAAACGCATTCGACAAATTCTGGAATCGGCCCGGACCAACGTGTCCCGGACGGTCAACACGACCCAGGTGGTATCCAACTGGTTGATCGGTAGAGAGATCGTTGAG
>CAZVHO010000036.1:0-37037 GCA_964627515.1 uncultured Thermodesulfobacteriota bacterium
TAAATATCCAACTTCTTCATGGCCTCCACCAGCCCCTTGACCGCCTCGGCCGATTTTTTCAAGGCGGCATCTTCTTCGGGGGTGAGTTTGATCTGGATAACTTCTTCGATGCCCCCTTGGCCTAATTTTACCGGAACGCCGATAAACAAATCCTTGATCCCGTACTCCCCGGTCAGATAGGCGGCGCAGGGCAGGATTTTTTTCTTGTCTTTCAGAATGGCTTCGGCCATCTCGCAGGCGGCCGAGGCCGGTGCATAATAGGCACTGCCCGTCTTGAGCAGGCTGACGATCTCGGCCCCCCCTTCACGGGTACGCTTGACCAGACGTTCAATGGTCGCCGGGTCCATTAATTCGGTTATCGGGATCCCGGCCACGGTGGAAAAACGGGGCAGGGGGACCATGGTATCACCATGCCCGCCGAGGACAAAGGCGTGGGTGTTTTCCACAGAGACATTCAACTCTTGGGCGATAAAGGTCCGGAAACGGGCCGAATCCAGGACCCCGGCCATACCCAGGACCCTGTTTCCGGGGAAGCCGCTGGCTTCCAGAGCCACATGACACATGGCATCCAGCGGGTTGCTGACGATGATCAATACGGCCTGGGGGGAAAACCGGGCGGCCTGGCTGACGACGGATTTCATGATCCGGGCATTGGTGGCCAGCAGGTCATCGCGGCTCATGCCGGGTTTTCTGGGGATGCCGGAGGTAATGATGATGACATCAGAGTCTTTGGTGGCTTCATAGTCATTAGCCCCGGTCACCTTGGCATCATGTTTTTCAATGGGGGCGGCCTCCGAAAGATCCAGGGCCTTTCCCATGGGCACGCCTTCTAAAATATCCACCAGGACCACGTCGGCCAATTCCTTTTCGGCGATGCGCTGGGCCGCGGTGGCCCCGACGTTGCCGGCTCCGATTACGGAAATTTTTTGTTTCATCGATTTTTCTCCTTTTTAAGATCTGATTATTCTATGATAATATCCCTTTGATCCAATTAATCCCACCCTTCGGCATCTATCTTCGCCCATTCTTTATAATAGGACCTACCGGAGAGTTCAAGAAAAATAACTTACAAAAAAATCAAACTTAAAACCGGCAGGTAGGTAATCAGCAGGAGGGTAATCAGGAGAATGACGATAAAAGGGATGGAGGCCCGGTAAAGGTCGAGCACCGGCCGTTCAAAGCGGATACTGGATACAAAAAGGTTGATGCCCACCGGAGGCAGGGAAGCCCCGATCTCCAGGTTGGTCAATAAAATGATACCCAGATGGACGGGATGGAGGTCGTAAGCCTGGGCCACGGGCACGATCAAAGGGACCAGAACGATCAGGGCCGGAAACATACCCAAAAGGCAACCGGCCCCCAGGAGAAACAGGTTCAACCAGAGCAGAAAGGTCACCGGACTCTGGACATGGGTCTTTAAAAAATCCAGAACCTTCATGGGGATCTCTTCGTTGATCAGGGTGTTGGTCAATCCGAAGGAAACCCCAAGGATAATCAGGATGCCGCCGACCAGGATGGAACTTTTGAGGATGACGGGGAAAAGTTCCCGGATCTTGATATCCCGGTAGACCCCGACTTCTATGATTAGAACATAGAGAACGGTCAGAACCGCCGCCTCACTGATGGCCACAATCCCGGTATAAATGCCGCCCAGAACTACAAAGGGCAGGGGAACCTCCCAGATCGATTGGCCCAGGGCCTTCCCGACCTCCTGAAAGGTGAATCTCGGCCTGTCCACCTTGGCCTGGTAACCCTTCCAGGCGCTGTAAAGGGACAGAAGGAAGACCATAACCAGGCCGGGCAGGATGCCGGCCAGGAACAATTGATCGATACTAACCTGGGCTACCACCCCATAGAGGATCAGGGGCAGGCTGGGGGGGAAAAGTAAACCCAAGGTACCCGAGGTGGTTAGAAGTCCCAGAGAAAATTTTTCCGGATACCTTTGTATCTTCAAGGCCGGAAAAAGAAGCCCGCCCATGGCGACGATCGTCAGGCCAGTAGCCCCGGTCAGGGCGGTAAATACGGCTGAGGCGATTAAGGCGATTATAGCCAATCCTCCCGGCATCCAGCCCAGAAGGGCGTCGGAAAGGCGGACCAGACGGTCGGGTGCCTTGCTGGCGGCCAGGATATAGCCGGCCATGGCAAAGAGAGGAAGGGCCACCAGCATAGGGGTGTGGGCCAGCTTGTATAGCTCAATAATCATGGCCGCCAGATCTATCCCATTGGTGTAGAGAAAGATCAGGCCGCCGGCGGCGATCACGATAAAAAGGGGTGTGCCCAGGAGGGCCAGGAGGATGGTTAATATCGAGGAGAGGATGGCCATGAAGAACCTCTAATACGAATATCGAATAACGAACATCGAATTTCGAATTATGAAAGGATTTGTTTTTGCCTTCCTTCGACATTCAGTATTCGATATTCGATGTTCGTTATTTTCATATTTCATTGTTGATGCCTATGTAAAAACTCGTCATTCCCGCGTAGCGGGAATCCAGACCATATGTAAAAAATTGAAAACACTGGATTCCCGTTTTCACGGGAATGACGGAAATGGGCTCTCTCAGACTTTTTACGAGCTTGTCATTGTTGCCGGCCTTATGTCGAGATTAAGGCTTAACCCCTTTGTTAAAGGCCTCCCATGCCTTGCCCAGGAAACGAAGGCCAATCACCGTCAACATGACCGGCATGATGCATTGTGAGGCCCAAATGGGGATGCCGAGGGCCAGAATTTTCCCGCCTTGATATTCAAGTTGCACAAACTCGATGGCCGGCTGAACCAGGATGAAACAGACTGCCGCGGCGAAGAGATTGGTAAAAGTCCTTAACCAGATTCGGCTTCGGTCCCCCCAACGTCCGGAAAGAAGGTCAATGGATATGTGCCGATCTTCCTTGGTGGCTACCGAGGCTCCTAACAGGGCCACCCAGAGGACCAGGTGGCGCAACAGGGGATCGATCCAGACCAGACCGATGGAGATGACATTGCGGAACAGGATCTGGAGAAATCCCAAAAGGACCATGGTCAGCAAAAGGACCACCAGCAGGATTTCTTCCGTCCGCTCAAGAAAGAAGAAAAACCTTTTCCAGGGAGAAGGAAAGGGGGGCATCAGTTTTCTTTACGTATGGTTTTTAAAAAGGACTTGACCTCGGCCAGGGTTTTTTTGGAAAAGACGTCTTCTCCCAGGGAATCCACCCCCTTCAGGCAAAGGATTTGCAGCTCTTTGACCTCTTTGGGTGACAGGGTGACCGTCTTGATCCCCTGTTTGGTAAGAACCCCAAGGGCTTTTTGGTTTTCCTTACGGACATTTTCTTTGAGCAGGGCCAGATGTTTCCGGAAGGTCTCTTCAACAACGCCTTGTAAGGATTGGGGGATTTTTTCGAAAGCCCCTTTTTGGAGAATCACAGCCCCCACCGAATAAGAAAGAGGGACGTCGGTCAGGTAGGAAACCCTGGTGAACCATTGCATGGAGATGGCTGCCAGAGGGGAGGCGTAGACCGTATCAATCATCCCGGTCTGAAGGGAGACCAGAACATCCGGGATGCCCAGGGGTATGGCATTGACACCCAATTCTTTAAAGACGGCCCGCCCCATGGCCGTATCCTCCCAGACCCAGACCTTTCCTTTTCGCAGCTCGGCAACATTTTTGATAGGATGTTTGGAAAGGAGATAAATAAAACCCGATTCCCCCCAGCCCATTACCTTATACCCGTGTTCTAAGATACCCTTTTCATAGAAGCCCCCCATTTTGGTCATCAGGGCATCCACTTCATTATAATTTCCAAGGAGAAAAGGGATGGCCAGGATTTTTATATCTTTGAAGACCAGCCCCAGACCGCCACCGGTAAAAAATCCGCCCTGAATCTGGTTGACCTTGATTTTACGGAGCATGTCCTCTTCATCCCCCAGGACCCCCCCCGGAAAAATCCGGATACCCACTTGCTTACCGGTCTTTTGTTCCAGTTCCTGGTTGATATCCCGGAAGGTCTTGACCCAGGTACTGCCTTCCGGGGCCAAAGTGCCTATTTTCAAGGTTACTTTGTCGGCGGAGACGGTAAGGGGGAAAAGGGATTGGAAAAAAAACAGGCCTAACAGGCACAATAAGAAAAAGTTGATATTCCTAAATCCGCAATCCGCAATCCGCAATCCCATAGTTTTCTCCTTAAAAAAATTCATCGACCTGATCCAATAATTTTTTTGCCTTTTGATGGGCCAGGGTGTTGATCAGGGTCAAGTCCGGTTCCACATCGGCTGGGATGGAAAGTACTTTTTCCAGGGTGTTGACAAAAAGATCCCGATCCAGACGTTGTTTGGCATAATATTGGGCAAAGTAAATCAAGGTCATAAGGAACTTATCCTGGGAATGGGTCAGGGCCTGGCGAAAATGGGCTTCGGCCTTTTTCAAATTCCCGCCGAATTGAACCGGTCTGGCGCATAGCAGAATTCCCTTAAAAAGATGGGCCCCACCGTAATAATACCCGGGATCCAGTTGTAAAACCCGGTCCATCAAGGCTTCCACCCTGGGGAGATCGGCCATTCCTTCCACCGAATCCGGTCCCTGGACAATCCACGTCCCCCAGATACCGGCCACCCCGAAGAGCAAGGGGACATGGCTTTTTTCCGTATCTTTCAACCGTTCCTGAAAGAGATCGATGGGTTGATCAAGGCTCCCTTTGAACAGGGGGTTCAGCTCCAGGGCTTTTAAGGCATAAACTTTGGCCTTTTGAATCAGCGGAGCGGTTCGGGACGATTCATCGTCTTCTAAAAGCGAAGTGTAGGAGGCGTAGGCCTGGGCCCCGGCCAGGAGAAGATCGGGATTCTCCGGATAGTTCTGGATCATCCCATCGATCAGCATCAGGTAAGAAGGAAGCCCTTGCCTGACTAATGGGATATCCGATTGCCGGTTGGCGGAAAGAGAAACCCCCCGAAAAAGGCCGATGGCGTTTTCAGTGACTAATTGTTGGCTGGAAAAACAGCCTGTTAAGGATAAGCCAGAGAGGATGAAGATAATGAGGAGCCTTAAGGAATGGTTGGAGAGGTTCATGGAGTTAGAAATTAGCACTGTCAAAGGATTCGGTCAAGAAAAAGAATCAGTTTACCCCCCTTCATTTTTGACAAGTTCGTAAAGAGTCGACAAGCACCCCTTTTCGTCATTCCCGTGGAAACGGGTCCCGCCAAGGGCGGGATTAATGTGTTACGTATGGCCTGGATTCCCGGCTGCGCGGGAATGACGAGTTTTTACGAGTCTCATCCGGAAATGTCATTTCCGGATGAGCAGTAGTTAATACCGTCTCTCGTATTTTTGCCCTTCACAAACCTCTTTGACATGGTCTCTTACCAGCCGGCCGTCTTCATAGATCCTTTCCCGGACTTTGCGGCACTTAGTCTTTGGATCATAACTCTCGGGATCAGCCCGGTATTGACCCCTGCCGTCCTCGGTCCGGTATTCCACCGGGGCATTATGTCTGGATGCCTCATAGGCCCCCCGGTCCGAGATGTCCCCCAGGGTGGCCCCGAATACGGCTCCCAGGGCGGCACCGATTATCCCCCCTCTCCAGGGATTACTCCGGTCCAGCAGGGCTCCGGCAATCCCCCCGACCCCGGCTCCCGTCGCACCGCCCCTCTGAGCCCCGGTCTGGGGCCCATAGCAGCCGGCAATGACTATAAACATAATCGCCATGAGGGCCATCAGCCCTTTTTTTGCTGTTGTCATAATTCCTCCTTATGAACGGATGTGGTTTTGGATTTATTATATTTATTGTGTTCCTGTAAATAAATAGGGTGAAGACCGTATTTTTAATAAAAGAAATCAGGCAAAATACAGTCTAATGATCATTAAAATACAGTTTATCCTGGATTTCTTTTTTTGATTTTTGTCCTTAGATTTAAATAAATTCATTTTGGGTTTTTAAAAAATCCCTCCCCACCTCCCTTTTACAAAGGGTGGGGCCGGTGGAATAGGTTCCCCCCTTAGGAAAAGGGGGGACAGGGGGGATTTACCGAATCGGTTTTCAAGACCAATTAGATTTTCAAAGGGCTAAGTTGTTACAAAGATCCAAAAAGGCCGAGCCCCTTGCAAATGTCTAAGTTCGGTAAAAATAGGTCAGGCATCCTGCCTGACAATAGTTGGATCGGCCGAAGGCCGATTGTGTTGAAACCATTAGATAGTCAGCCGGGACGGCTGACCTATTGGGTGTTAATTTTGCATAATTAAGACTTTTGAAAGAACCTCGACCATAAAAAGAAGGAGAAATTTTTAAATAAAAAGGAGGAAATGTTATGACCATGCCATTAATTAAAATAAAAACAGGAAGGCGACCGTCGTGGATGACCCCCTGGGGGGAAGAAGGCTTGGGTGATGCATGGTCGGACCGACTCTGGCGGGAATGGCCAAGATTTCTGGGAGAAGAGTGGGTCCCGTCTTTTAATTTTTATGAAAAGGAAGGGAATTATTATTTAAACGCCGAAATCCCCGGCGTGGATAAGGAGAACATTTCAATAACTATTGATAAAAATGTCCTGACCATCAGCGGCAAAAAAGAAACCAAAAAAGAAGAGGAAGGGGCCAACTATTATTTAAAAGAGTCCACCTATGGTTCCTTTTCGCGGAGTCTTCGGCTGCCCGGCGAAGTCGAGGAGGAAAAAATCCAGGCCAATTTCAAAGATGGGGTACTCAGCTTGACGTTGCCGCAGAAGAAAACCCCCGAAGCCAAACAGATTAAGATTGAGACCAAATAGCCTACTACTACAGCGTATTTTTTTACTAATGCGTCCACTTAACCGTCATTCCGGCAGGCTTTAAGCCGGAATCCAGGGACTTTGGTTTTCTCATTTTCTTGAAAAAACTGGATTCCCGATAAAGACATTCGGGAATGACGGGAAAACTGTCGCTGTAGTACTACCCAATCATTCTTAAATAAAAAAGCAGGCGGTCCAAAGAATGGGCTGCCTGCTTTTTCCCTGTGGCCTAAGCCTGTAAAAACCTCTTACTCCTTGACACTTCGACCATCCGGTTATATCCTCATTAATAATTCTGTTTCTAGAAACCCAAGAACCTTCGATCGTTAGTCCTCCTGAAAAATTTTTAGACAGGATTAACAGGATTTACATGTTTTGCTCAGATTCCATAGGACCCTGAGCAACTTCCATCCTCCGTCGGATGAAGAAAGATTCCTGTCCGCAGGACGATTTAGTTTGTGCCTTTCTTCCGGAAAGGCACAAAAATCACGGTAATCCGGTAAATCCTGTCTAATAAAGTATTTTTTTCAATAAGCTAAACTAATACAAAAAAAGAGGATCGATAGAATGAAAACAACCATAGAAATGCTGGCTTTTCCATTATTGGTAACTCTCCTGAGCCTGGGGGTATTCTTTTCTATCCGTAGTTTGGCCCTCCGTTTTCTTTTGCGCTGGATTGACAGCACTTCTAAAATGGGTGAGATCGTATTTTTATCCCTTAAAACCCCTTCTTTTTATTGGTGCCTGGCCATAGCCCTGACCATCGGGGTCGGTATATCCGATATCCCGGTCAGATATGTCTCAACCATCAACAAACTGATAGAAATCATCCTGATCCTGTCGATAACCGTGGCCGCTGCCAACTTGTCCGGGGCCTTATTCAGAAATTATATTCAGAAACTAAGCCTCCCCATTCCCCAGACCGGCCTGGTCTTTGGAATCATCAAGGGATCGATTCTGGCCATTGGATTTTTGATCATCCTGGCTACCCTGGGGATTTCCATTGCCCCGCTGATCACCGCCCTGGGCGTGGGAGGACTGGCCGTAGCCCTGGCCCTGCAGGATACCTTGTCGAACCTTTTTGCCGGCATCCATATCCTCCTGGAAAAATCCATTCGAATCGGCGACTTTCTCCGAATGGAAAATGGCCAGGAAGGCACGGTTGAAGATATTACCTGGCGGACTACGCGGATCCGGATGCTGTCTGATAATATGGTAATCATCCCGAACAATAAATTATCTCAAAGTATCGTGACCAACTATTCTTTGCCGGATAAAAGGATGGTTATGCAGATCCCGGTATCGGTAGGCTACGATCAGGACCCGGATCGGGTAGAGACCCTTCTTTATGACGAAGCCCATAAGGCTGTTCAGGAGGTAAAGGGATTATTGGCCGAACCGGCCCCGACGGTTCGATTGATTCCAGGGTTTGGGGCCAGTGCTCTGGAGTTCACCTTGAATTTTCGGATTGAAGAGGTTGTCAATCAATACCGGATTATTCACGAGGTGCGGAAGCGAATCTTAAAGCGGTTTAAAGAGGAAGGGATTGAAATGCCTTTTCCCCAACAGATGATTCATCTTCGAAAGAGTTAGGGAAAAGGGATTTAACCTCGCAGAGAAAGGTATCAGCGCAACCCGTCTTCTTTCCTGGCCTGGTCTACGGTTAATCCGCCAATGCGGGCCAGGGGTCTTCCGGAATCGGTGACTACCAGGGCCACGACGATTTCATCCTGGCGGGGTGCGTCATAGACGCTGACGGTCATGGCATCAAAGTGGGAACGGACAAAGGCGGCATCCTTGTAATGGACCGGGACATCGATCCAGGTTCCGGGGATGCCCATCTTTTTGGCAGAAGGGATGATGGCCTTGCCTCCGCCCAGGGCCTCTCTGAAAGGCCCTCCTAATTTGGGGTGGAGGATGGCCCCGGCATGTTCCAGTTCCCCCTGAGTACCGACAATTACCCCCTTGCCGTAGGATTGGGCCTTTTCCGGCGGGATGCCTAAAAGCTCAAGGCATTTTTTGCCCAACAAGGATCCTAATTCTTCTCCTATGGTGACCAGAGGGTCTAAATTTTCTTCATAACGATCCGCAAAAGGATTTTTGATCACCGCGATGGCGGCTGCTTTTCTGGTCGGCGGCTGAATCGACTTTCCCATTTCCTGACGGGTTTCTTCCAAAATAGTAACGATCTTTCGAATTTCCATGGTAATATCCTCCACTTGAAATTTTCTTGAATTAAACTGGATTCCGGCTTTCGCCCTCCCCTCCGGCCTGGAAGCCCTCCGGGCTGGAAGCGGGGGTGTAGTCCCCTCCGGGACGGAACCCGGAATGACGTTCCCTTCCCCGGCAAAGCAATATCGATGAGTTCGTTAAAAGTCCGGGAGACCCCAATTTCGTCATTCCCGTGGAAACGGGAATCCAGTGTTTATAATTGGTTACGCCTGGCCTGGATTCCCGCCTGCGCGGGAATGACGAGTTTTTACATAGTCATCAATATTATTATACTCCGTCGCTGTCCCCCTGAGGCCTGAGGGCCACCAACAACGAGTAACCAGTAAACGAGTAACGTATAAGAATTTATAATATCCTGGCCGCCCTTTTGGGGGGCGGGGTGTTCCGGCTTGTTTTGACCACAACCTTTCCATCGACCAGGATGATGGAGATCCCCGGATTGTCCCCGGCCGAAAGACAGGAAAGGAGATCATCGCCAGGGGAGCCCATGGAGGCATCCATAAAAACCAGGTCGGCTTCCTTGCCCGGGGCGATCAGTCCGCGGTTCAAACCGAAGAGGCGGGCCGTATTGCCGGTGGCCATGCACAAGGCCAGTTCCGGAGGGATACCGCCCAGAGAAGCAATCAGATTCAAGGTGCGTAAAATTCCCAGGGGAACCACCCCGGTGCCCGAAGGGGCGTCGTTGCCGAGAATGATCCGGTGAAATTCCTTCCTTTCGCTAATATGCCTGGATACTTCAACGGCTCGAAGGGGATTGCCGCAATGGACGATCTCCAGGGCATAAGAGGTTTGATCGATCAACTTGAGGGCCTCCTGGGTTGAGACGGCCGTCGGGCCTCCGTTGATATGGGAGACGATATCCGGGTCGGCGGCCATGACCATTTCGGCCGTTACGGTTGAGCTGCCGGGAATGGAGGTGCCCCCGGTGTGCATCATAACGATCATTCCCTGTTTTTTGGCCCAGCCGATCATGGGTGCGGCCTCTTTCGGATCTTTGATCGAACCGAGCCCAACTTCTCCCACCACCTTGACCCCCTGGCCGGCCATCTCGATAAAATCTCCCTCGGTCAATCCCTTTTCCAGGATCACCGCGCCGCCGATGACTTTCATCCCGCCGGGTCGATAGGATTGAAAACTCTTGGCCGCTAAAATAGCCAGGGCCTTTACTCCGGCCGGATCTTTGGGGCGTCCGGGCAGGTGGACTTCGCCGGCGGATATGGCTGTAGTGACGCCCCCGTGAAGCTCGCTTTCCAGAAAATTGATGGTCAATTGCCTTGGAGTGAAGTCTCCCAGGACGGAATGGCAGTGCGAATCGATCAACCCCGGGGTAACGGCGGAACCGTTGGCATCGATAATAACGGCCCCTTCAGGAGGTTTGAGGGCATCGGCCTTCCCGATCTGGTCAATGAATCCATTCCGGATCACCAGGGTGTCGGCTGGAAGGATAGGATTTTCCCAGTCTCCTGAAATCATCAGGCCGATGTTGGTTATATAGACAGTTTCCATAAGGTTTCTTTGTTCTCCTCCCGGTAAATCAATTGGTTTATAAAAATTCTTGACATCGGTTTTGTTTAATTGTATTTAATAAATAAATTATAATTTAACTGGAAAAGAGTCAAGAGATTTTTGATAGGGCATGAGGTTTGGTAGAAAAAAATCAACAATTATGGAGGAAGCTATGAAAAAATTGGGTTTGTTGGTCATGATTGGTCTGGTCCTGGGCATCTGGTCATTTAACAGTGAGGCTGCCTCTTTCCGTATCGGGGTGGCCGTTCCCTTAACCGGCACCTTCGGCAAAGACGGCGCCCTGGTAAAAGATGCTTATACCTTTTGGGCTGAAACCATCAATGCCAAAGGGGGGATTGCCTCCAAAGGACAAAAATCCCCGGTGGAACTTATATTTTATGACGATCAATCCGATCCTCAGATGAGTGCCAAGCTGGTTGAAAAATTGGTCAAGGAAGACAAAGTCGATTTGATCCTGGGCGGGTTTGGCTCCAGTCAGGTCATGGCGGCCTCCGCTGTTTCGGAACGTCTTAAATTCCCCATGGTTTGCGGGTCGGCCAGTTCCAACGCCCTTTTTGAAAGAAAATTTAAATATTATTTTTCAACCCTGGGCAAGGCCACCGAGGAGATCCGGGGGGTTGTGGAGGTCTTTACCATGGTACAACCGAAACCGAAGACCATGGCCATTGTGGGGGCCAATATCCCTTTTACCGCCCAGGCCTGTGACGGATACGAGATGTATGCCAAAAAGTTTGGCTTCACCGTTGTCCATAAGGAGCTTTTTCCCCTGAATCTCCAGGACTATAATACGCTGTTGCAAAAGGTTAAGGCCAAAAACCCGGATGTCTTGCTGGTCGGCTCCCATATGGCCGTGGCCCTGCGGACGATGAAGGCCATGAAAGAGATCGATTTCAATCCCAAGGCCGTGGCTTTTTCCTATGGACCTACGGTTCCGGCCTTTGCCCAAGGGTTGGGAAAAGATGCCGAGTACGTTTTTGCCGCCAGTGAGTGGACCCCCAATCTGCCCTATAAAGACACCTATTTTGGAACGGCCGCTGATCTGAACAAGGCCTATCATAAACGCTTTAACCGCTTTCCCGACTATGTGGAAGTCGCTTCCATCGGAGGGGCTTTGGCCCAGCAGATTTCCATTCAAGAATTAGGAATTGTACCGCCGGTTAAGGAAGATGACCGGGTAAAGTTAATGGAAAAATTACACAAAATAAATATTATGACTTCTTATGGCCAGATCAATTTTGGAGAAGACGGTGCCAATGCCGAACATCCGCCGGTGGCCGTCCAAATCCAGGGTGGAAAACTGATCAATGTTTATCCTCGGGAAGCGGCGGAAGGGAAGCCTTTATATCCCATGCCGGCCTGGGGGGAAAGGAAATAACCAGCCCTTCAGCCTTCAGCGGTCAGCGATCAGCCAAAAGTAAAGCGGTTGAAAGCTGATTGCTGAAAGCTGATTGCTGAAAGCTGTTTCATGCTCCCATTTATTCAAGCTCTGATCAACGGCCTTCTGTTAGGCGGAATATATGCGGCCTTTTCCGCCGGCTTTTCCCTGATATTCGGCGTCATGGGTGTGGTCAATATCGCCAACGGGGAAATGGTCATGCTTGGGGCCTTTATCACCTTCTGGCTTTTTGAGCTGGTGAAGATCGATCCCTTCCTAAGTCTGCCTTTCAGCCTCATCGGTCTTTTTTGCTTTGGTTATGTGCTCCAGCGCTTTATCATCAACCGGGTGGTCGGTGCCCCGCCCATCATGAGTTACATCATGACTTTTGGGATCCACCTGACCCTGGCCAACCTGGCCCTCCTGGCCTGGTCGGCCGATCCCCGGGTGATCACCACTTCCTACTCGGGAGCGAACCTCTCCTCCCTGGGGCTCACTATCCCTTTAGTCCAGTTAGCCACCTTCGGCCTGGCCTTTATCATCATCGCCGGTTTATACATCCTGCTTTATCGAACCCAAATCGGCCGGGCTATCCAGGCCACGGCCCAGGACCGGGAGATGGCCCGTTTGATGGGCATCAGCGTCCATAAGGTTTATGCCGTCACCTTTGGAATCGGAGCGGCCATAACCGGCATTTCCGGCTCCCTGATCGCCGCCTTCCGCCACGTTGAAACCGGCATGGGTTTACCCTATACCATTATTGCCTTTTGTGTCGTCGTCCTGGGAGGCATGGGCTATATCCCCGGTGCCCTGGTGGGAGGATTGATATTAGGGGTCATCAGTTCCCTTTCGACTTACCTCTTTACCGCCGGCTGGTCCACGGCCATTACCTTTTTTCTCCTCTATTTGATTCTACTTTTCCGACCCCAGGGGATCCTGGGAAAGGGGATTGTGGAGTAATGAAGAAGTACGGCTGGCTCATAGGATTGGGAGCGGTGGGTCTGTTGGCCTGCCTGCCCTTCTTTAAATCCGGGTATGCCATCAATTTCCTGTTGATCGTCTTTTACTGGATCGGGCTCACCGGATGCTGGAATTTTATGAGCGGTTATACCGGGTACATCGATTTCGGATCGGTCACCTATGTCGGGGTCGGCTCGTACGTGGCCGGGGTCCTGACCTTAAAGGCCGGGTTACCCCTTTTCCCGGCGGTTTTGTTAGCCGGTCTGGCTACCTTTCTTTTGGCCCTCATGGTCGGTTGGCCGACCTTGAAATTGCGGGGGGCCTATTTTGCCATTGCCACCTTTGCCCTGGCCGAGGCCTTGAAGCAGGTGTGTGAAGAATGGAACTCCTTGACCGGGGGAGGAAGCGGGCTCACCTACAGCCTCCGTTTGGATGACCTGACCTATTATTGGATTTACCTGGGCCTGGCCGCCGGAGTGGTCGGAATGACTTTTTTCACCGACCGTTCCAAGATGGGCTATGCCATGAAGGCCATCCATCAGGACGAACAGGCCGCAGCCCGTGTGGGGATCAACACCCATTGGATCAAGATCCGGGCCTATGGCCAGAGCGCTTTTTTCATGGGCTTGTTGGGGTCGCTGGAGGCCAGCCGGTTGGGTTATATTACGCCGGTGGATGTCTTCAATGTTCATATCACCATCAAAATGGTCATCATGAGTCTTTTGGGAGGCATGGGAACCATTTTAGGGCCGGTTATCGGCGCGGGATTCCTCCAGGTCATCGAAGACGTCCTGGGGACCAGTTTCCTGAACTGGTATCTGGTTTTTATCGGGGTCATTATTATCCTGGTGATCATGTTTATGCCCAAGGGCATCAGCGGGGCCGTGAGCCAAAGGGTCGCCAGGCTGTTGAGGAAATCATGAACATAGCGATTTCGGACTGCGGATTGCGGAGTAAAGAGGTTGAGGGGGATTGAAGAGTGCAAGAAGTGTTGAAAGCCCAGGGGGTCTGTAAGAATTTTGGGGCCCTGGCCGCCCTTGCGGATGTCTCCTTCGATCTCGGACAGGGAGAAATCCTGGGTATCATCGGTCCCAACGGATCCGGTAAAACAACGATGTTCAATGTCTTGACCGGCATCCTTCGGCCCGACAAGGGGACAATCGCCTTCGAAGGAAAAGAGATCTCCCGAACTCCGGCCTACAAGATCTGCCGAATGGGATTGATAAAAACGGCCCAGATCGTTCAACCCTTTTCCGGGATGAGTGTCCTGGATAACGTGGTCATCGGCGGTCTGTACGGACAGAATCTTTCTTTGACCAAGGCCCGTCAGGCGGCCCTGGAGATCCTGGAGTGGGTGGGTCTTACCTCGATTGCCCAGGCCCCGGCCGAGTCCATCACCGTAGCCATGCGGCGCCGGCTGGAATTGGCCCGGGCCTTGGCCACAGGCCCAAAGATCCTGTTGCTGGATGAAAACATGGCCGGTCTGACGCCCCTGGAGATCGAAGGGGTCTTAAAACTCTTGCGGGAGATCAACGCCCGTGGGATCAGCCTGATCGTGGTCGAACATATCATGCAGGCGGTCATGGGCATCTGTCAAAGAATAATCGTTCTCGATTACGGCCAGAAGATAGCCGAAGGGCTCCCCGGGGAAGTGGTCCGGAACCGGCAGGTTATTGAGGCCTATCTGGGTGAAGAATATGCTTAAGGTAACCGGCCTCGATGCCTTTTATGGTGATGTCCAGGTCCTCTGGAAGGTGAGCCTGGAGGTTGAGGAAGGCCGGATGGTGGCGGTCATCGGTCCTAACGGGTCGGGGAAATCCACCCTTTTAAAGGCCATTGTCGGATTGGTGAGCCCCAGGGGGGGGAACGGAAAAGGGGCCATTCACTACCGGGGACAGGTCCTGGATGGAATGGTGCCGGAGAAGGTGGTCCGTCTTGGGATGAGTCTGGTTCCCGAGGGGGCGAGGGTCTTCCCGGAAATGTCCTGTCTGGATAATCTGAAATTGGGGGCCTATAGCCTAAAAGACCCTCATCGCCAGGCCCGGTTGCTCGATGACGTAATGGACCTCTTGCCCAAACTGAAAGAAAGGGCTAAACAAAAGGCCAAGTCTCTTTCCGGAGGGGAACGGCAGATGTTGGCCATAGCCAGGGCCATGATGATGGACCCCGATTTTCTGCTCTTAGATGAGCCGTCTCTGGGACTCCATCCCTTGATGGTTTCTCATATTTTCAAGGCCCTGGAAGAAATCAACCGGCGGGGGAAAACGATTTTATTGATCGAACAAAAAGTGACCTTTGCCCTCAAGATGAGTCACTATGGCTATGTGCTGGAAAACGGCCGCCTGGTCCTGGAGGGACCGGGGGCGGATTTGATGACTGACCCCCATGTGCGCAAGGCCTATCTGGCCATGTAAGCCCAATTGCGGATTGCGGATTTCGGATTGGGGATTGCGGATTCAGTACAGCAGGTCGTTGCTTGTTGCTTGTTGCTCGTTGCCGGTTGATCGTTAAAACGAGAAACGAGTAACGAGAAACGAGTAACAGGAAAATTTAAATATCTATGGACATCGGAAAAAAAGTCAAAGAACTGCGGGAAGCCAAAAACCTGACCATCAAGAAACTTTCCGAATTGGTGGAATGCACCCCTTCCTTGATTTCACAACTTGAACGGGGGAAGACCGACCCTTCTATTTCCATGTTGAAAAAAATCGCCGGGGCCTTGAACGTCAACATCACCAATTTTTTTATGGGCACCATGAACGATGAAGATGTGGTAACACCCATAAAAGGCCGGGTCGACATCCAGTTGAAGCGCTGGCAGGCCAAGATACAATCCCTGGTCAAAAATGCCACCAACAAGAAGATGCAGCCCTTTTACACCGTGATCAAGACCGGCGGCGGCGCCCACGGCATGTATTCCCATGCCGGGGAAGAATTCGGGTTTGTTCTTCAAGGGGAGTTGGAACTGGTATTGAATAATAAAGTCCATAGAGTTCAGAAAAATGAGAGTTTTTACTTTTCTTCACAGATCCCCCACGACTGGGGAAATAAGGGAAAAGAGGATGTGATCGTCCTCTGGGTGATCACACCGCCGACTTTTTAAAAGATGATTTTGGATGCTGGATAAAGACCGTCGGAGATGATGAAGTCGTAAATGGTCCGAAATCACCTCTCTTTTCGTCATTCCCGTGAAAACGGGAATCCAGTGGATTTTTGCGGTCTTGTACGGCCTGGATTCCCGCCTGCGCGGGAATGACGAGTTTTTACAAGTTCATCAGAGATGGTTGATCCCAAATTAAAAAATTTAGAAATGAATTCTCAGAGTGCTTCTTGTGAGTGATTTAAAGGATCTGTTTTTTGCACTTTGCTGAATTAGATCAGGAGGGAAACAATGGCACTATTGCCGGAAGTAAGCAAGCATTACGGGAAATTAAAATTATACCTTAACGGACAGTGGGTTGAACCGAAAAGCAATCGCACTTTCGAAACCACCAATCCGGCTACCGATGAGGTGATCGCCGAGGCACCGG
Source organism: uncultured Thermodesulfobacteriota bacterium (assembly GCA_964627515.1). Taxonomy (GTDB): domain Bacteria; phylum Desulfobacterota; class RBG-13-43-22; order RBG-13-43-22; family RBG-13-43-22; genus RBG-13-43-22. The sequence continues at coordinate 16,358 of CAZVHO010000036.1, forward strand.
TGGCCTCCATGGAAGAGGTCGAGCAGGCCATAGCCGCGGCCCAGGAAGCCTTTCTAAAGTGGCGGGACGTCCCCTTGAGGGACCGGGCCAAGCTGGTCTTTAATCTTCGGGAGACCTTTGCCAGGCACCATGAGGAACTGGCCCGCATCCTGGTTCAGGACCATGGCTGTACCATTGAGGAGGGCCGGGGTACGATCTCCAGGTGCATGGAGAATATCGAAGCCGCCGGGAGCGTCTTGTACAGTCTTTACAAGGGCGAGCATGTGGATCAGTTGGCCACCGGGATCGACAGTTACCTTCTCCGGGAACCGGTCGGGGTGTTTTTGATTATCACGCCGGGCAACATCCCCATGCATGCCTGGTCTTCATTTGTGCCTTATGCCCTGGCCTGCGGCTGCACGGTCATTGTGAAGCCGAGCCGCCAATGCCCGGTATCGGCTGATGCCATGTTCAAGATGCTCGACGAAACGGGTTTTCCGCCCGGCGTGGCCAACCTCCTCCATATGGGACCGGAACGGGAACTAAACAAACGGATCATCTCGGACCCGAGGGTGAGGGGAGTAGGCCTCATAGGCTCCACCCGGGTGAGCAAGGAATTGTTCGAGCTGTGCGGGAAATATGGGAAGAGGTCTTCCTTGAACGGAAACGGCAAAAATTATATCGTCATCATGCCCGATGCCGATATCAATAGTTCCGTCCAGTATATCCTGCGCGGTTGTTTCGGCATGAGCGGTCAGCGCTGCCTGGGCTCGGATAACGTGGTCGTTATCGGCGATAGCAAGATGTATGAGGAGATAAAAGAAAAGGTGATCCTGGGTGCCAAGGCCATGAAGATGGGGTATGGGCTGGATGAGAGTGTGGCGCTTGGTCCGATCACCACGAAAAATGGTAGAGACCAGGTGGCCGCCTTCGTTGAAGAGGGGCAAAAGTCCGGCGCAAAACTCCTCCTGGACGGGCGTTCTGTCCAGGTCAAGGATTATGAAAAGGGGTATTTTTTCGGGCCTACCATTTTTGAAGGGGCCACCACCGATATGTGCCTGGCCCGGGAAGAGGCCTTTGGTCCGGTTTGCAATCTTTTCAGGCTGAACAATCTTGATCAGGCCATCGAGACGATCAACGGGACCAATTACGGTCATTCGGCCTGTATCGTCACCGAGAGCGGAAAGGCCGCCCGTAAGTTCATCCGGGAATGTGAAGTGGGTAATGTAGGGGTCAATGCCGGTATCCCCCAACCCTATGCCTTTTTCGGCCTGGGTTCCAAGAAAGAATCATCCTTCGGGAACTCCAAGTCCAGGATGGATTCGGTAAAGCTCTTCCTGGATGAAAAGACGGTCACGGTGCGGTGGGTGTAGCGGGAAAATACCGTTACAGGTTGCGGGTTACGAGTTACGGGTTTAGAACCAACCTTACTTTCAGACTCATTATTCGATATTTTTATGCTTCGTGGTGACTCAATGGCTCGTGAGGGTTTAGTTCGAAAATAGGGGTCGAGGCTTAGTTAAAGAATAAAGTTTCAAGTTGCAAGATGTAAGTTTCAAGCGTGAAAGACCTTGAACCCTGTACCTTGCCCATCGCCCATCGCCTGTAAAAATTTCCATCCTTCGTGGTACCTTACAGGGACATGAGGGTTTAATACGACAGGGTTTATGATAGTAAATTTTGTCTTAAACGACCAACCGGTATCCGTGGAATGCTCGGGAAGTGAAACTTTGCTTTCGGTGCTGCGGGAACGCTTCGGCCTGCTCGGGGTCAAAGAAGGTTGCGGGGTCGGGGAGTGCGGGGCCTGTACGGTCCTCCTGGACGAGCGGGCCATAAATGCCTGTCTGGTGGCCGTGGGTAAGGTCCGGGGACGCCGGGTCCTGACCATTGAAGGATTGGCCAAAGAAGGAAAACTCCATCCCATCCAGGAGGCCTTTGTCGATCTGGCGGCCGTTCAATGCGGCTTCTGCACTCCGGGCATGGTCCTGGCCGCTTACGGCCTGCTCAAAGAAAATTCTGCTCCCAGTCGGCAGGAGGTGATCGAAGGTCTGGCTGGAAACTTGTGCCGCTGTACCGGATATCATGATATCATCCGGGCCGTTCAAAAAGCGGCCAGGCAAATGAGGAAAGGCTGATGGAGCCCAAGTACATCCCGGCCCGATCCCTTGAAGATGCCCTGGAACATCTTTCCCGTCAAGGGGAAAAGACTCGCATATTAGCCGGCGGCACCGATGTCTTGGTGGCCCTGCGCTCGGCCCGGTTGGAAGGCCATACCCTTCCGGAATTTTTATTGGATATTTCACCCCTCCCCGACCTGCAAAAAATAAATTTCAAGGACGATCAGGTAAGCATCGGAGCGGCCGTACCTTTTCGGGTTTTGGAAAGCCATCCGCAGATTCAAAAAAAATGGCCCTTGCTGGCCAGGGCCTCTTCCCGGATCGGCTCTCCTCAGGTCCGTCATCTGGCCACCCTGGGCGGTAATGTGGGCAGTGCTTCCCCTGCCGGGGACGGCATCACCCCCCTGGTCGCCTTATCGGCCGCGGCCCTTGTCCGTTCGGCCAGGGGAAGCCGGCAGGTGCCTGTGGAGGACCTCGTCACCTCTCCGGGGAAAAACGCCCTGGCCATTGATGAGCTGATCGTTTCTTTTTCCCTGAAAGTCCCTCTCCAGCCGGAAGCCTGTTTTTTCGACAAAATAATGCGCCGTCAAGCCGTGGCCATTGCCCGCATGAATTTGGCGGTGCAATTAGCCCTGGATTCTTCCGACAGGATCTCTTCAGCGGCTATCGCCGCCGGGGCGATTTTTCCCAGACCCGGGAGGTTGACCGAGGTCGAGCAACTGCTTGTGGGCCAATTTCCGGATGAGAAACTTTTTACAATAGCCGGGGAAACCGCAACCCGGATGATGCTTAAGGTAAGCGGGCAAAGGTCATCCATGGACTACAAGGCCCCGGCCTTAAAAAAGTTGGTAGCCTGGGGCCTGAGACAGGCGTGCCAAGGGGAAAGGAAGTTCGGAGTTTAGAGTTTTCGGAGTTCGGAAAAAGATGCTTTTATGCCCCCTGGTGACCTCTGGGGGCATGGGGGTTTAGTACGAAAATATCGTTTGACGTCGGAATCTGAAAGCTTTTTGTCTCTCGCCCGCTACGCTCGAGAGCGCAGAGAACTCAGAGAGAAATTTTACTGGTCTGAATCCCTGCGAGATGGATTCAGACCTGCAGGCTCAACCTCCGGTAGAGGGCGGTAGCGCCTGACCGGTTTTTCATTGCGGTCCTCTCAACCGCAATGAAAAAATATTAGGCTTTCTCGGCGATCTCTGTGGGCTCAAGCGCAGCGGGCGAGAGATCAAGCCTTTAACACGAAAATACCGTTCGGCGTTCGGCGAAACAAATAAATGCGAATATTGAAACTCTATAAGGTAATAAAATTTGTTTCAAATCATTGGTAAAAGCCCAAGACGAATCGGGGCGGAAGAAAAGGCGAAAGGCCAGACCCTTTTCGGGGCCGATCAAGGCCGGCCCGAAGATCTTTATTTAGCCGTGGTCCGGGCTTATCAGGCCCCGGCTAAAATTTTGAGGATTCAGTCAGAAGCCGCTGCAAGGATGCCCGACGTGGTTCGGGTCTTTACTGCCGCCGATATTCCGGGGATCAATCAAATCGGTATCATCCCCATGACCAAAGATCAGCCGGTATTGGCCGAAGGGGTCGTTCGCTATCCCGGCGAGGCAGTGGCCCTGGTGGCCGCTGAATCGAAGGATACGGCCCTTCAAGCCGCCAGGGCCGTGGTGCTGGAGCTTTCTCTACTGCCCGGCGTTTTTGATCCTTTGAAGGCCTTGGGACCCGACGCTCCATTGGTTCATGAAAAGGGGAATCTCCTTTTTCGGCAAGGGGTCGTCAAGGGGGATGCCGAAGAGGCCTTGAGCAAATCGGCTTATCGGTTGAGACGTTTTTATTCTACATCACCTTTGGAACATGGGTCCCTGGAACTCGAAGGGGGCCGGGCCGAATGGCAGGACGGCCGAATCCTTATTCAGGCCTGCACCCAGAATCCCCATTACGATCAAAGTGACCTGGGCCGATTGTTGGGCCTTCCTTCTGAAAAGATAAGGGTTGTGCAAACGGCCACCGGCGGCGGCTTCGGCGGCAAGCTGGACCTGAGTGTCCAGAGTTACTTAGCCCTGGCTGTTTATCACCTTAAAAGGCCGGCCTGTTTGGTCTATAGCCGGGAGGAGTCTTTTTTAAGTACCTCCAAGCGCCACCCCCTGTGGATCGATTATGAAAGCGGGATGGATGAACAGGGCAAACTGACGGCCGTTAAAGTAGACATCCTGGGGGACGGCGGGGCCTATGCTTCCTACGGCGTGGCGGTCTGTATGCGGGCCGCGGTCCACGCCACGGGTCCTTATGAAGTCCCTCATGTGCTGGTCGACAGCCGGATGACTTATACCCACAAACACTGGTGCGGGGCCATGCGGGGCTTTGGTGTGCCCCAGATGGCCCTGGCCCATGAGGGCCAGATGGACGGCCTGGCCCAGGCCATTGGGATGGATCCCCTGGAGTTCCGCCTCCGTAATTGTCTGAAGGTCGGTTCTCAAACCGCCACCGGGCAGGTCCTTTCCGTCAGTGTGGGGATTGAAAAATGCCTCCGGCGGATCCAAAAAATTTATCAGACCTGGCAGGGCAGGGCGGTTTCGGATCAGGATGTCCTCCGGGGGGTGGGCCTGGGGGCCATGTTTTACGGCCTGGGAAATACCGGGGTAAGCAATCCCTCCACGGCCCAGATCCAGGTTTTACCCAACGGGAAGCTGATTCTCTTTACCGGTGCGGCTGACATCGGCCAGGGATCGGACACGGTCTTGTGCCAAATGGTGGCCCAATATTTCGGGCTTCCCTTGGACCTGATCCAGTTGGTCCGTGGGGATACGGCCCGAACCACCAGTTCCGGGGCCACCTCGGCCAGCCGGCAGACCTATATCTCGGGAAATGCCGTCCTGGCGGCGGCTCAAACCGTTGAGGAGTTGCTGCTGAAAGAGGCGGCCCTGGAATGGCATCTGGATCCCCAGGCCCTTCGCCGGGAAGGGCCTGTGATTGTGGCCCCCGACGACCGCTCCGTGGAAATATTCAAAATGGCCTCCCGTTTTGCCGTTCAGGGCAAGGAATTGAAAGGCCATGGCCGCTTCGACCCGCCGGTGACCCGCTTGGACCACAAAATCGGACAGGGAAGCCCCTATGCCAGTTATGCCTTTGCCGCTCAAACGGCCTGGACCGAGGTGGACCGCCATTCGGGATTAGTCCGGGTCCCTCGGGTGGCCGCGGCCCATGATGTGGGCAAGGCCATCAATCGACGGGGGGTTTTCGGGCAGATCTGCGGCGGGATCGTCATGGGCATCGGGTTTGCGACCATGGAGGAATATATCCCGGGAAAGACCGACAACTTTCGGGAATACCATCTCCCCACCATGGCCGATGTCCCGCGGATTACGCCCCTATTGGTCGAAGATGAAGACCCAACCGGTCCTTACGGGGCCAAAGGGGTAGGAGAACCGGCCCTGATTCCCACGGCCCCGGCCGTTGCCGGAGGGGTTTCCCAGGCCCTGGGAAAACCCATGACGCATTTGCCTTTGAGTCTGGAAGAAGTTATGGGGGCCATGGAAGAGCGAAAAAAATAATCGTAGCATTTTAGGCGCTTGAAAAAAGAATTTTTATTCACCGCAAAGTCGCAGAGAGCGCAAAGTAGTAATAGTTTTTCCTTTCTGTTGAGTGGACAGAAAGGAAAAAGCGTTCGCTACCCCCACGGGTAATTATCATGGCGGAGGCCATGAAGGGGTTTTCATTTTCCGTCCTCTCAACGGAAAATGAAAAAAAGTCCCTCTTTGCGGCCTTTGCGTCTCTGCGGTGAAAACAGTTTTTAAAAGGTGAACCAATAAAATGATCATCGATCCTGAAAAATGCACTGCCTGCGGGTTGTGTGTCAAAGACTGCCCCATCGAATGTGTTCAACTGATCGATAGTAAAGCGGTCATCGGTTCCGACTGCGTGGAATGCCGCACCTGTCTGAGGGTCTGCCCGGTGCAGGCCGTGCAGGAGATGACCGAAGAACATCCGGATCGAATCATCTGTACGGCCTGCCCGGTATGTTGCCGGATCAGTCCGGATAAGACCGGGGCCTGCCGAAGGTTTGCCAACGTACAGGGAGAACTGGTAAGGGTTAAGCCTTTGGTCTTTTATGATGAAATTAAGCATCTCATACCTCCTGCACACCCTTCCTATTTGACGACGTCCCTGATCACCGGTATTGGGGCCGGTACGACCTACCCGGATCACATTCCGGCCCCATATATCGTTGGCGACCGGCGAGAAGAAGTGGATGTGGTCACGGTCGTGACCGAGGCCCCCCTTTCCTATTCCGGGATAAAAATCAAAGTGGACACGGATGAGTCTCTTGGTCAGGAAGGGGCGGAAATCCGTTTCGAAGGACGTCCTGTGGGCATGGTGGAAACCGAAGAGTACGGTTCCAAGATCCTGGCCGTGGGCGGGGTGAACCGCTTGACGGGAAAGCAGGGCTTTGCCGTGGCTCGGGCCATAGCTGCCGTGGCCAATCGTAAGGCCGTTGAACTGACCATCAAAAAGGGCGTACGTTTGACCCTCCAGGTGGGCCGGCCTCCGATAATCAATGGGCAAAAGACAGGGCGTATGCGGGTGGGCTGCGGCTCGGCCACGGCCGGACTCTTTGCCCCTTTATTTAAAAAAGCGGCCGACGAAGTCATCGTCCTGGATGCCCATATCACTTCTCAATTGAGCCGTCATGCTTCCGGACGGGCCATGGGCATGAAGCCCACGGGTATCCGTCTGGTCTTTCCCGAGTCCACACCGGGAAGATATTTCGGCCGCGGCGGCTCAGGCTGGGGAGGCACGTCTATCGAAAATCCTCTGGAGGTTATTGCCTCAATAGATCCGGCCCAAACGCCGGAGGGGACCCGGCTCTTGATCACCGAAACCACCGGGGAGCGGGCGGCTTTTTTTATCTATTCTACTGATAAAGGCTTTATTGAGCAACCCCTGACCCCCGAAGCAGAAGAGGCCGTTGCTACTATTCAGGAAACCTGCGAGGCCTCGAGGGTCTCGGCCTTGTACGTGGGCGGGGCTGGAGGATCGGCCCGGGCCGGGGTCACCCGGTATCCGTTAAAACTGACCCAGGCCGTTCATCAAAGAAAGGCCGTCCTGACCGTAGGCGGTGCGCCGGTATTCATTTTGCCCGGAGGCGGCATCACCTTTTATGTGGATGTGGAACAGGTCCAGGAAGGGGCCTTCACCTGGACCCCGACCCCGGCCATTATCTCTCCCCTCGAATATACCATGACCCTGAAAGAGTATGAGGCTATGGGAGGCCATGTGCAGGCCATAAAGCCTTTTTCCCAAATCCATGGGAAACTGATAAAATGGAAACAATCCCGACGTCGATAATGTCTTCTTGTCTCCCATCTGACCCTGGTGTTCCGGGCTTCGAACTCCGAACTCCGAACTCCGAACTCTCCCCCCCCATCCACGTCCTCTCCCCTGACCTGATCCTCGTCGATTGGGGTCCCATGACCCTGACCCTTTCGGTCTGGGCCGATAACCAGCCCCGGCCGGTTATGGCCGTTCAATCGGCAGTAAAGGCACTGGAGCTTCTGAATCAATTGGCCGAATGTCAGAACCTCCTCAAAACTCCCTCAAATAAATTAAAAAGAGAGGGTCTTCTTCCCCCTTTAATAAAGAGGGCATTTTCAGCCTGCCGGAAGGTTTCTTCGGAATTGACCGGTATGGCGGCCGTGGCCGGACTGGTAGGCGATGAAATCGTTGCCTCGGCTCTGGCCCTGGGCGGGGACCGCGTCATCGTCAACAACGGCGGCGACATTGCCCTTGGGTTAAAGGGAAAACAAAAAATTCGAGTGGGTTTAAAGGATCCCTTTGAAGAAAGGGTTTGCCATGTCCTGGAAATTTTTCCGGACCAGGGCATAGGCGGTGTAGCCACCAGCGGCTGGGGAGGAAGATCTTTTTCTCCGGGGGTCGCCGATGCGGTCAGCGTCTGGGCAGCCGATGGTGCTACGGCCGACGCCGCGGCCACCTGGATTGCCGGGGAGATGAAACTCGATTCCCCCAAGGTGGTCCGCTGTCCGGCCAAAGAACTGGACCCGCAGACGGATATCCCCAATCTCCTCATTACCCAAGAGGTTGGCGCTTTGAGTTTTGAAGAGAAAAAATCGGTTTTAGCCGCCGGAGCCGCCGCCGCCCGGCAATTGATCGCCAAAGAAGTTATCAAGGGTGCCTATATGGCCGTCCAGGGAAGCTACCGCTGGATCGCCTTCCAGGAACCTTTCCCCAAATCGCTGCATGATTAGAAAAATCAATTAGCCACGGACAAAGGTCTGATTTCACGCCAGCCCATCGTCCTGGTCCGCCACAGGCGGACTTGAGCACGCAAAGGACACAAAAAAGATCAAATATTTTTTTCATTCCGGTTGAGAGGCGCAGAGGATTATTTTGCTTGACTTAGTTCATTAGTTAGTTTAGTCTGAGGGCATGATTAAACTTAATATCCATGAAGCCAAAACGCATTTGTCTCGTTATCTGGAAGAAGTGGAGCAGGGAGAAACCATTATTCTGTGCAGAAGAAACCATCCCGTGGCAGAAATCAGGCCTCTTCCTGCCCAAAGGCATAAGAAACGGCCGATAGGCTTGGCCAAAGGGAAATTCACTGTCCCTGTCTCCTTTTTCGATGAACTCCCGGCTGATATAATCGCACCATTTAATGGTGATGGATAAACTTGAAGCTTCTTCTTGATACCTGCACCTTCCTTTGGATTATCTCCGGAAGTCCTGATCTCTCGGATAAAGCGCGCCATCTTTTTACCGATCCTTCAAACGAAGTTTATTTAAGTGCTGCGTCGGTTTGGGAGATCATTGTAAAAAACCGAATCGGAAAACTCCCCTTACCTGAACCGCCGCCTGACTTTATTCATAAATGGCGCCTTCGTCATCAGATAAAATCGATGGCCATAGATGAATCATCCGTAATGCAACTCTACCGTTTGCCGGAGTACCATAAAGATCCATTTGATCGGATACTTATCTGCCTGGCAATCTCCAATAAACTGATCATACTCACCCCCGATCCGCTGATAACAAAATATCCCGTACGGGTTGAGTGGTGAAAGGGGACGGCCGTAAGATAATGCCCTGATTTCTCACGCCCGCTTCGCTTGAGCACGCAGAGAGCGCAGAGAAAGGCAGATATTTTTTTTCATTGCGGTTGAGAGGACCGCAATGAAAACCAGTCCAGCGCTATCTTAACCAAAGGCTGATGTTTTTTGGATGCCGTCCATCTCAACGGCATCCAAAAAGAAAAATCTTCTCCGCGAACCCTGAGAACTCGAACGACCGAAGGAAGTGGGCGAGAGACAAATGACATCAAGATTGAGTGTTTTGAAAATGAAAGAAATTGAAATTTCAGAAGAGCCCATTGAGCTCTATAAAATCTTGAAGTTCGGGAATTTGGTCGCCAGCGGCGGGGAAGCGAAGCATGTGATTTCTGAAGGCCAGGTCATGGTAAATGGAAAGGTCGAAACCAGAAAACGGAAAAAGATTTTTTCCGGTGATGTTGTAGAATTTGGAAAAAATAAAATTCGTGTAAAAGTTAAATGAAAATATGAATTAGGTGGTACAGAGAGTATTAAAATAAATGGCGGGGGAAAAATCGTATGACCCGACTTCAGCGGGATTAACGAGTGAGCACCAAATAATAAACATATACCTCTCTTTGAAGACCGCATGCTTGGTGTAGGGATCTTCAATTGTCATTTTATAGTCAATTGGGGTCAAACCTTGATTTGTGAATAAAGCTTGACAAAGCTTTTTAAGTTAACTATTATTGCAAAAAAGGGGGACGTTGTCCACTGGATTCAGTAATATAAATAGGTTTCCCATTAGATGGGAAAATCACTCACCGCTGCCATACGAGGGAAAAGAATGAAAGCTGAGAAGATCAACCTTTCGGACAAGTTCGGAAAATTGCCCGCCGGCGACTATGCCGTGGGTTTGATTGCCAAGATGAACGATTACGAATTCAAAATTGTGAAATTTAAAGGGGATTTTGTCTGGCACAGCCACCCTGATACAGACGAGACCTTTATCCTCGTCGAGGGTTCGCTCGTCATGAACTTCCGTGACCGGAAAGTGGAAGTACAGGCCGGAGAAATGATTGTCATCCCGAAAGGAGTCGAGCATAAGCCCTCTTCTGAAAACGGCTACAAAGCCCTTCTTGTTGAACCCGAAGGAGTGCCCAATACCGGCGATGCCCGGAGCGAAATGACGATCGCCAGGGTTGAATGGGTGTAGGGTGGAATGGTTGTGGGGAGGATCTGAGAGATAATTGGGGTCAAACCTTGATTTGTGAATAAAGCTTGACAAAGATTTTTAAGTCAACTATTATTGGCAATATGGCACGACAGTGGAGAATCGAATTTCCTGGAGCGCTTTACCATGTGATGTCACGTGGCAATAATTTTCAGGATATATTTCTGTCCGACGATGACCGGCATCTTTTTTGCGGTTTATTAGGGGAGTTAACCGAGCGGTTTGCTATAGAGATATATGCCTATGTATTGATGGAAACCCATTACCATCTTTTGCTGAAGACCACTGAGGCCAATTTATCCAAGGCCATGCAATGGTTCGGTACAACTTATACACGCAAGTTCAATTTGTACAATCGTACCAGAGGTCATCTATTCCAGGGGCGTTTTAAAAGCATCATTGTACAAGATGATGCCTATCTTTTGCAGTTGTCGTACTATATTCACCGCAATCCTCTTCGGGCAGGAATTGTGGAGAGGCTTATGGACTATCCCTGGAGTAGCTATCTTTATTACGCCTATAAAAAGAAACCACCTTTATGGTTAAAAACCGAACCCATCTTACACCAGGTTTCTGGTCAAAACCGCCACCAGACTTATAGGAGCGAAGTGCAACAGTATTCCAATGAAGTCAGGAGCATCTGGGAAGAGGTAAAGTATGGTCTTATATATGGCGGTCAAGAGTTTATAGATCAAATCAAAACGTATTACTTAGGTGATAAGAAGGATGTGGAGTTGTCTCAGCGCAACAGGTTGTTAAGGGCTTTTGATCCCGAACCAATCTTGAAGGCAGCGGCAAAGAGCTTGGGATTCAACTTGGAAGATGCTCGTAACGTCAAAAGAATTGGCTCTGGAGAGAAAGACAAGCGCGATTTGCTTGTATATTGGCTTTGGCAAACAGGACGGTTATCTAATGATGCAATCGGTGCTTACTTCGGTCTGACCTATTCGGCCATCAGCCGATGTGCCAAAGTTATTCGCGACAGGATATCAGTGGATCGTGAGATGAGGGGCCAATATGAAAAACTCAAATCACAAATCAAGGTTTGACCCCATATTGGCGTACGTCTTGGATGGAGAGGGGTATTTCGACCCGGAACGGAATGCCTTTGCCCATGAAGTTGTGGGGGGCAATTATTTCGACATGAAGCGGCAGTGTGTCTGCAACGCGGAAGATCTCATCCTCTACCTGGATGGCGACGAAGTGGTCATTACCACCCAGGAGAGGGCGGTCCGTTTTCTCCTCGTCTCGGGCAAGCCGATCGGCGAACCGGTTGCCTGGTACGGCCCCATCGTCATGAACACTCAGGAAGAGCTGCGCATCGCTTTCGAGGAATACGAGAAGGGGACGTTCATCAAACAAAAGTAATTTGGGCAATGGGTCCAATGGGGAATGAGGAGGAGCTGGAGATCAGGTCCTGAACCCTGAAAAAGGCGGGGATCTGGGTCCCGGCTTTCGCCGGAATGACGGGTTGGGCATGGAATTTGACTTGAGTTAAGGGCATTGAGCCAGACCCTGAAGCTATAAAAGGGTTGAATTTGGGTTGGAAAGAAGGGGAATTGAACCGCCTGATCCTTGGTGTGGCTTTTGTGGCCCTTGTGGTGTCCGGCTGCGCAGGCACTTCAAATGAAGTCAGGAAGATGGCCGCTGACCTCTATGCCAGAAGCAGTCTGCCGGACCCAAAGCCTCCTTACGATTTTAAGTCTGACGGGTGCTCTTGCTTTCCCGACGGGGACTGGGTGGAGTGCTGCGTTCTACATGATCTCGTCTACTGGATGGGTGGCACTCGTGAAGAAAGACTGAAGGCAGACGCAACGCTCAGGAAGTGCGTCGCAGATAAAGGCTATCCAGTAATCGCCAGCTTCATGTATTACGGAGTCCGGGCGGGCGGCGTCTGGTGGCTGCCGACCCCTTTCCGGTGGGGTTTCGGCTGGCCCTATCCTCAATCCGGCCCTCCGGGAAAGGCCTATTGAGTTGCTCTACGGAAACCAGCGCCCGCTTTAAATCAGGCTTATCTCGGTCGCATCCAGTGATTTCATATATTCGTATTCGGTTTTAGACTTTTTGATCTATTAAAGGTTTTTCTTCTCCAAAATAGGTGGCCAGTTGCCTCAACCCCTCTTTTTCGGTCGTTTCAAATTCGATTCCCATTCCTTTCGGAAGGGGAAAATCCCCGGTATTCACCCAGGCAACCTTTCCTCTGATCTCACCCAGAAGCTTTATCTGCGGCGGGATAAATAAGCGAATCAGGATTTCACTGCCCACCGGTAACGGTTCATTCGTTTGAATGTAGACCCCTCCCTCACTCATATTGAGAATAAAGCCATTGTAGGTGATGGGATTGTCCTTTCCATACTGGACAGCCAATCGGACAGGAAACCGGACATGGGACCGCTTTTCCCCGGGAGATGGCATTTCTTCAATTTCACCGTTGTGGGCGATATAGAGTATTTTCATAAACGATCAATTATTAGGTTGTGTTGATGTGGTTTTAAGAAGAAAAAATGGGCTTCCGTTTTTCGGCGAAGGCCCGTAAACCCTCTTGCACTTCCGAATAAGCGGCGCATCTACTCAGGCCACCTATTGCTTAGAATTTCTTTTTGGATGAAAAGAATATAAAATACTCCTAAAGCGAAGGCAAGAAGAAAAGGATGAAAGAATATCCCTTAGCTTCTCGGCGGTTAGGTAACCGGATTGCCTCTCATACTGCCGGCTTCTTCTTTCCCGGTGCAAAAATTGTGGACTTTCATAAAGAGATTAATTAGGGTAAGAATTATTATTCATCCGAGAATCATCCTGCCGACGAGTTAAAGGCCTTTGGCTTGGGGCCAATTGCCACATTAATGGAAAAATAAAATCAAGGAGGCATTATGAACGAGGTGGTGCATACTTCACGGATCAAGATTGTCAGGGAAAAAGGGCCTACCCGGCGGGCCATGATCGAGGGGTTTTCTGAACCTGTCTATTATGGCGTTCATGGTGGGATAAAGAGGTTCTATAAGATCGATCCTGAAAAGGAACATGCGGCCACCCTTGATCATATTGTGGCCGCCACGGCAGGGTGAATGATGGGAACACTGGCCACGATGCTGGCCGGAAAAAAGATCCCAACCCCCGAACACCTGTACTGGGCCGACGTCGAAGGGGATATCGAGAACGTTCAAGGTGTCCTTAAAATCACAACCATCAGGGTCAAATACCATCTGAGGGTGGCCGAAGACAAAGCACCAGAGGCTAAAGAGAGTTACTCCAATTACATTACCTTCTGCCCCGCCGCCCAAAGTGTCATCGGCTCCATTAAAATTGAAGATGAATTAATAATTGAAGTACCTCCATTATGATTCCCTTATAATTGAATTCACAACGGATATAATACAAAAATCAAAGGATAAAGCAAGGAGACAAAATATGGAGAAGTCGGAACGCTGGGAAAAGGGTGCGGCGAAGATGAAACAACTCTTCGGCCATGGACCCATACCGGGTCTGATGAGTCCGGATTTTCAAAAGATCACCGTAGAGAATCTTTTTGGCGATATCTGGAACCGGCCGGGGTTGGAGCTTCGGGATCGCTCGATGATTACGGTAGCTGCCCTCACCGTCTTGGGGCGGGAGCCCGAGTTGAAGATTCATCTCCGTGGGGTCCTCCATGTCGGCATCAGCCGGGAGATGATCAATGAGATGATGATCCACTTGGCCCACTACGGCGGCTGGCCGGTAGGGGTAAGCGGCTGGCGTGTTGCCAAAGAGGTGTTCGAGGAAATCGATAACCAGGAAAAAGAATAGGGAGCCGGGCGGGATGAAAATCTGAATAAAGCGCCATGGCCGAGGGACTTGAAGCGCTCGTGCCGGAATAACCCGGAAAGCGGTCTCTGGGGCGAAGGGGAGAGGCTATAAAGGCTCCTTGCAATTATAAGGGGCAATCATAAGGGGCTTGAAATCGATGAAATTCTGGGATATGGTTATCCCGTGATCGAATCGTTATGGAATGAACCGCCAGGAAACGGCTTATCGGTTAGAATGGAGCGCCCATGAAGGATTTTCCGGAATTTATGAAAAATTCCAAAAATAAAATTGCTTCCGCCACTCAATACAGTAAGGGTATCGAAGGATATGTTTTTGACGGGGCCGACGGCAGTCAGATGGCCTTTTGGACCTGTGCCCTGGATGGGGTATCCGAAGAACACAGCCATGACTATGACGAATATTTTATTGTAGTTCAAGGGAGGTATATCCTGATCATGGACGGCCGGAAAATTCCGGTTGAAGCCGGGCAGGAATATTTTATCCCTAAGGGGGTCGCCCATGCCGGAGAGTATACCGCCGGCACCAGGACCATCTATGCCTTTGGGGGACAAAGGGCCAAGAGGGCAATGGAGGGAGGCTAAATCAATCCCATGAAATTTCAGGAATCCCAGGAACTCTCTAAATTTTTAGCCCCCGCCAAGGGCGTCTTCGACATCCTCCCCGACGCCGTCACCGTCATTTCCTCATCCGGCAAAATTATCTATGCCAATCCCTCAGCGGCCAAGTTTCTCGATTATCCTTTGGAAGAATTAATCGGGCGGAAAGCGGAAGACATATCGGAGTCGATCTCTAAAGACATTCTCAAAATTTTTACGGATGGCCATCCTCAAATAGGCGTTCGAGATTCGATCAATGGGAAGCTGTATATTACCAGCCGTCTTCCCTTGCGAATGGATGGAAAAATCAGGGCCGTCATCAGCTTTTTCCAGGGGGTCTTCTCCTATGACAAATTCGCTCTGGAATTGGAATCCTATAAACAAATGGCCAAGTTGTTGGATGCCATTATGGAATTTTCCTATGACGGTCTCTGGATCATGGATAAACATGGGAATGTGGTCAAATTAAACAAAGCGGCAGAACGCATCACCGGGGTCACGGCTGGGGAGGCCTTAGGGAGAAACGTAGCCGACTTGATGGCCGCCGGTTACGTCAACAAGTCGGTGACCCTGGAGGTTTTGAAGCGAAAGACCACGGTCACTCTGGTCCAAACCACCAAACTGAATAAAAAAGTGCTGGCCACCGGAAGCCCTATTTTTAATTCCAAGGGAGAGATCGACGTTATTATCATCAACGATCGGGATATCACGGAATTGGACCGGATGCGGGAAGAGTTGAAAGACAGCAAGGCCCTGATTGAATTATACCGCAACGAGCTTTCCGATCTGCAGCTCCGGGAGCTGGAATCCAACTACTACTTCTCCAAAAGCAAGGTCATGGAGTCCGTTTACGAGAAGGCCCTGCAGGTGGCCCCCTTCGATTCCACGGTTCTTCTGACCGGAGAATCAGGGGTCGGCAAAGGCTTTTTAGCCAAGTTGATCCATCAAAAGTCAAAGCGGAACAATCGACCCTTTGTCCGGGTGGACTGTTCTGCCGTTGTGGAAACCCTGTTTGAGTCGGAATTCTTTGGTTATGAGAAAGGGGCCTTCACCGGCGCAGGGGCCAAGGGAAAGATGGGCCTGGCCGAAATGGCCGACGGGGGCACCCTGTTCCTGGACGAGATTTCGGAGATACCCCCCCACCTTCAGGTAAAATTACTGCGGTTTCTGGAAGATAAATGTTTTATGCGGGTTGGGGGGTCTGCCCTGCGGCAGGTGGACATCCGTGTGATTACCGCCACAAACAGAGAATTAGGCCAGGAGGTTCAGGAGGGGCGGTTTCGTAAGGATTTATTTTACCGGCTCAACGTAGTCACTATCCACATTCCACCCCTGAAAGGACGTACCCAGGACATTATCGATCTGGTAACCTTTTTTCTTAATAAATTCTGCCAGAAGCATGACCTGAAAAAAAGTCTGGATCAGAAGGTGATCGACAAACTGATCAAGCACACCTACCAGGGAAATATCCGGGAACTTCAGAATATCGTCGAATCCATGATTATCATGAGTAAAGGGACCAGGATCACCTTAAAAGATCTCCCCTCGGAACTGGCATCTTTTGCAGGCAGCAATGAGCACTCAACACAAATGGAAAAAGATTCCCTCCAGCACAAGTTGTCCCTGATCGAAGCGGAGGAAATCCAGAAAACCATTCAAAAGTACGGCAGCCAAAGGGAGGCGGCCCGCCATTTAGGCATCAATCAATCCACCATTTCCCGGAAGCTAAGAAAATCTGTAACCGTTTAAACTCTTTTTCACCACAGAGGCACAGAGAGCACAGAGACTCTTCTTTTTTCAAAAATCGGGAAATGCCGATTCTTGAAATAGTTGCATCAATTATAACCCTTTATATTTGTTTAAAAAATTTTCTTATCCTTTTTATATTGATGCAGGAATGCATCAAGAAACCGCCTCTTTCTTCCCCAATCCGCTAACTTTTGCGATTCCAACAATATTTTTTATTCTCATGAAAACAAACCGTTAGGCCGCCCGGACCCGTTTTTTTCCCTGATGAAAAATGGATTGGTACATTTCTTGATAATAGTCTTATTTCGGAGATCAAGAAATGGTTTTTAGGTTGCAGGATCAGAAAGAAGCAGTTCTATCAAAAGAGTATTCCCATCTTTTAGTCGAAGATCCGGGAGAGGGGGATACCCGTCTGACGGTGCGTCGGTATTTAGAGCGAAAGGATATTCCCATTGCCAAGGAATCCATGCTCCTTGATGACCAGAGACGAAAGTGGGTCGTTTTTGCGCTTTTCCTGCCGGACATCAGCCAATTGATCCTGGAATTGATTGAAAAAGGGATTGGGACCAATATTCAGGGCATCAATGCCAAGATTTAGTTCGAAAATAGATTTTTGGCACGGATTTTACGGATTACACGGTTAAAGCCATGGGGTATCCCTCAATCCCGTTAAGTCTGGATTGAGGGATGACCAACATCCGCCTTCGGCGGAAGCTGGTCTCAAGAAAAGGGAAGCCCCTTTTCTTGAGAAATGAAATGGTTAATCCGTGTAATCCGTGTGTCAGGCTTGGTGCCTGACCCGTGCCAAAATAAGCCTTTGACTGGTCTATTTTCAGGCCTCGTGGTGCCCCACCGGGGCATGAGGGCTTAACACGAAAATAGAAAATACAGGCTGGAGGCACGAGGCAGCGCCACTACACTATAAGAACATCGCATAGTTTTTACGATATTGTCAGTTTTGATGGATTCGTAAAAAGTCCGGAAGAGCCCGATTTCGTCATTCCCGTGGAAACGGGAATCCAGTGTTTAGAATTGGTTACGCCTGGCCTGGATTCCCGCCTGCGCGGGAATGACGGGTTTTTACATAGTCATCAGTTTTAAAAAGGCAACAAAATTTTTCTCAATGAAAAGAAAGGAGAAGTTGGTATGAGCAGGGCAAAGGTAAAAAAATGGATGGGGTTAGGTGTTCTGATTTTCGGAATGATTTTTGTGATGAACCTTGGGATGGGTTTAGCGGCTGAAAAACCCTGGTGGCCGGTTAAAGTGAATAGCTATTACGGTGTTTATGATGTGAAGACCAAGGCACCCGGGCGGCCGGCCAAAAGTATGACCGGCCCCAAGGTGGAAGATTGGGTTCCTCCCCAAAAAGCCAATAAATCTTATACGATCGGTGTCTCTTTTCCTCACTTGAAAGACCCCTATTGGCTGGCGGTAGACTATGGAATTATTGCCGAGGCTAAACGATTAGGTGTTGGTATTAATCTGGTTGCTGCCGAGGGCTACACCGATCTGGCCAACCAGGTCAGCCAGGTGGAGAACCTGGCCCAACAAGGCGTGGATGGAATCATTCTGGCCTCGATTTCCTATACGGCGCTGGATCCGGTGGTGGAAGAGATCACCAAAAAAGGAATTCCCGTGATCGAGGTTATTAACGACATTCAGGCCCCGGCTATTCGGGGTAAGGCCCTGGTCTCCTTTTTTGACATGGGCTATCATGCCGGAGAATTTTTGATGGGGGATGCAAAAGGTAAAAAGGAAGTCAACGTGGTCTTTTTGCCCGGGCCGGCCGGTTCCGGGTGGGCCCCGGATACCCTGGACGGCTTCAAAGAATCGATCAAAAAATTCACCGGAAAAATAAATATCCTGGCAGTGAAATGGGGAGATACGGGCAAGGACGTCCAGCTCAAATTGGTTGAAGATGCCTTGCAGACTTTCCCCAAGATCGACTACCTGGTGGGTAATGCCGTCATGGCCGATGCGGCCGTCGGTCCTTTGGCGGAAACCGGGAAAAATAAAACCACCAAAATCGTCTCCACCTATATCATTCCTCCCCTTTATGATAAAATTAAAAAAGGGGAAGTGACCGCTGCCCCATCGGATATGACCGTTACCCAGGGCCAGATGGCCGTGGATATGATGGTACGGATCTTAAATGGTGAAAAACCGGGGAAAGATTTCGCCTTCCGTTCCGGCCCCCAGATCCCGACCATAACCAAGGCCAACATAAACAAGTATCCCTATGAAGTGCTCTTCGGTCCTAAAGACTTCCGGCCGGAGTTCAAGGTGGAAGTTAAAAAATAGAAAACGTTCAGCGTTCAGCGTTCGGCGTTCGGCGAGCATGAAGGCTTTGCGCGAAAAGAAAGTTCGGAGTTCGGAGAAAAACCATTAGCACTAAAATAAGGTTGCAAGTTGCAAGATGCAAGTTTCAAGTAGAACAAATCTTGGATCCTGAATCCATTTGCCTGATTCGTGGTGCCTTCAGGAAGCTGGAGGTACTACGAATTAGTCTCCGACGGGTCGAATGGCTTAAGGAGTAAGGATTTTTCTTGCAACTTGCAACTTGAGACTTGCATCTATGCATGGCAGAAGAATAAACCCCGCTCTTAAGATGGGGAGAGGCAACTTTTCAGACTGAACAGTATTAGAATTGATAATGATCGGCGAAAACCCACTTTTATTAAGAGTCGAAAATATCACCAAACGTTTTCCGGGGGTGCTGGCCCTGGACCGGGTGGACTTTTTCTTGCGGGCCGGAGAAGTACATGTCCTGTTCGGTGAGAATGGGGCAGGGAAATCAACACTTAACAAGATTATTGCCGGCTCTTATTTCCCTGATGAAGGGGATCTCTTCGTGGGTGAAGAAAAAGTAATTTTTCGAAACCCTCATGATGCCCGTTCCAAAGGGATTTCCACGGTCTATCAGGAGTTCAGTCTGGTCCCCCAATTGACGGTTGTGGAAAATATGTTTTTGGGACAGGAATTGGTCAAAGGAGGCTTCCTGGACAAAGAAACCATGGTCTCCCGGGCCAGGGAATCCCTATCCCGGCTGGGGTTTAACATCGATCCTCTGGCCCCGGTGGAAACCCTCCGCCGGGCCGAGTCCCAGATGGTGGAGATTGCCAAGGCCATTCAGCAAAAGATGTCCATCCTGATTCTGGATGAACCCACGGCCTCTCTGACCGATAAAGAAGTGGAGCATTTGTTCGCCCTTATCCGAAAATTGAAAAGCGAAGGGGTGGGCATCATCTATATTTCCCATCGAATCAACGAACTCAAGAAGATAGGAGACCGTATCACGGTTTTACGGGATGGGAGACGGGTGGCCACCCTGGAGATGGCCAAGGCCGACGAGCAAAAGCTTATTTCCCTCATGACCGGCAGGGAATATGAAGATATTTTCCCGGAAATCACCAACACCCCGGGCCGGGTAGTCCTCTCCGTGGAGAACCTTTCTTCGGCCAGCGGACTTCACCATATCAGCTTTAATGTCCGGGAAGGGGAGATCCTGGGTATTGCCGGGTTGGTGGGGGCCGGCAAATCGAGGGTTGGAAGGGCTGTTTACGGATTGGAAGAGATCAAAGAAGGGACCATAGGCATTGACGGCCAAGTCCTGAAAAAATTATCTCCGGCTGAATCCCTTAAACGGGGAATCCTTTACTTGCCGCCGGACCGGCATAAAGAAGGCCTGGTTCTCTGTCGTTCCATCAAAGAAAATCAGACCTTTTGTTCGGTCCCTCTTTTTGAACGCCGGGGACTTATCGAATTAAAGCGCGAAGAGAAGCTGGTCAAAAAGTTGATCGATAAAATGAAAATCAGACCCCCTGAGCCCGATCAAACCATTATTTATCTCAGCGGAGGGAATCAACAAAAGGTGATGATCGCCCGCGGTCTGACCAGGGATATCAAAATTTTTATCTTCGATGAGGCCACCTGCGGGATTGACGTGGGGGCCAAAACCGAAGTCTATCAATTTTTAAAAGAGTTAGCGGAAAAAGGATCGGTGGTGATCTTTATTTCTTCGGAGATTCAGGAACTGATTCATTTGTGCCATCGGGTGATGGTCATGCACGACAACACCATCAGCAGGGTTTTTACGAGAACAGAGGCTACCGAAGAAAATATACTGAGCGCCTGTTTCGGTTACCCAATAGCTGAAAGCTCAA
>CAZVHO010000036.1:37137-39466 GCA_964627515.1 uncultured Thermodesulfobacteriota bacterium
ACCGAAGAAAATATACTGAGCGCCTGTTTCGGTTACCCAATAGCTGAAAGCTCAACCGGAAGCTCAAAGCTCAAAGCTGAAAGCTGAAAGGGAAAACCCTGGAACCGAATTAAACCCTCATGCTCTGGGGGGGCGCCACGACAGGATGAAAATATTTTTCGTCTGACATCATTGTTTTTTACTTGCTTTGAGCTTTCAGCTTTGAGCTATTTTCGAACAAGGAGCACATTCAAATTTTGAGTACCTTAAAACAGTTGTTCATTAAAGTGGGGGTTCTGCCTTTTCTCCTGGTGGCCCTGCTGATTCTTTTCAGTCTGGCAGGGGGAGGAAGATTCATGACCCTGTCCAATATGCTGACCATGAGCCGGCAGGCCACCTATCTGGCTATTTTAACGGCCGGGCAGATGTTGACCATCCTTTGTGCCGGATTTGATCTTTCGGTCGGCGCATCGGTCGCCTTAACCAGCGTAGTCACTTCCATGACCATGGTCGCCTTTCCTTCTCCGGTCGCGGCCATGATCGCTGGCATACTGGCCGGGATTGCCACGGCCACCCTGATCGGGGGGGCTAACGGGATGACTATTGCCGTCTTCCGGGTTTCCCCTTTCGTGGTGACCCTCGGCATGATGTCCGTGACCCAGGGGCTGGCCTTGCTGCTATCCAAAGGGGTGCCCATCTTTAACCTGCCTTCTTATTTCAACCGGATGTTGGGAATCGGCAAGATCTTCGGAATCCCGGTTCCCATACTTATCGCCCTGCTTGTTATCATTTTGATTTCTGTTTTATTAAACCGGACCCGGATCGGCCGCTATTTTTATGCCATTGGCGGTAATGTGGAAGCCGCCCGTCTCTCCGGAATCGCCGTCAGAAAATACACGTTTCTGGCCTATGTTTTGTGCGGGACCCTGACCGGGATCACCGGGGTCATTTTAACGGCCCGGGTAGCTTCCGGCGAACCCAACCTGGGTGCGGCCTTTCCCCTCGAATCGATCGCCGCAGCGGTTATCGGGGGTGTTTCTCTGCGCGGCGGAGAAGGCGGGGTCATCGGCGCCATTTTCGGGGCCATCCTGATTATTTTAATCCGAAACGGTATGGACCTGATGAATATCAGCTCCTATCTGCAAATGGTGGTTATGGGGTTGCTGCTTATCTTTGCGGTGGTCATGGATCATTTTCGCCTGGCCATGAAAGGACGATTACGATAAGGGGGAAGAACCATGAAGATCGATCTGAATGCCGACATGGGTGAAAGTTTCGGCCTGTATAAAATGGGAAACGATGAAGCCTTTATGAAATTCATCACCAGCGCCAACGTGGCCTGCGGCTTTCATGCCGGCGATGCTTCGGTGATGCGGAAAACAGTGGCCTGGGCCAAAAAGGAGGGGGTTCAAATCGGGGCGCACCCGGGACTGCCGGACCTCCAGGGGTTCGGACGCCGGGAAATGAACCTGACGCCCGATGAGGTTTATGAGATTGTCCTGTACCAGGCCGGTGCCTTGAAGGCTTTTGTCGAGGCCGCCGGGATGCGCCTGCACCATGTCAAGCCCCATGGTTCCCTTTACGGGATGGCCCACCGGCGTGAAGAAATCGCCCGGGCCGTCTGCCGGGCCGTGAAAGACCTGGATCCGGCTCTCTATCTTTATGTGATGCATAAAGGGGTGATTGGTGAACTGGCCGCCCAGATGGGAATCCGCTGTGTCTTTGAGCTTTACGCCGATCTGGGCTACGATGCCCAGGGCAGCCTGGTGATTACCAGGGTCCATGAGGCCCATGATTCCGGGGAGACCGCGGCCCGGGTGATCCGCATGGTCAGAGAGGGTCTGGTTAAAGCCTTAGATGGTTCGGATATCCCCATCTTCGGAACGTCGGTTTGTGTTCACAGCGATACGCCCGGGGCCGTTGAAATTGTTCAGGCGGTGCGCAAGGCCCTGGAAGAGGCCAGTTGTGAATTGGCCTCGCCGGCCGTGTGAATACGAAAATAAAGTTCGGCGTTAAGTCCCGCAAGGCGGGATTCGGCGAAAGATATTTTCATGGATCGTGGTGCCCCACCAGAGGCATGAGGGCTTAATACGAAAATAAGGTTTCAAGTTGCAAGCATGATGGGCTCGCAAAAACCCGTCATTCCCGCGCAGGCGGGAATCCAGGCTAATCGTAACCAAATAAAAAACACTGGATTCCCGTTTTCACGGGAATGACGAAAATGGGCTTTCGCTGACTTTTTACGAGCCCATCAAGCATGACAAACCTTGTACCTTGAACCTGATTTTATATGAATCCGAAAGGAGAGGAGGTTTTGTCTTGGTAACGAATTGGAACAATGAATCATTGA
>CAZVHO010000036.1:39566-42050 GCA_964627515.1 uncultured Thermodesulfobacteriota bacterium
TCCGAAAGGAGAGGAGGTTTTGTCTTGGTAACGAATTGGAACAATGAATCATTGATGACCGAGCGATCAGTGCAGGTCCCTCAGGGGCCTTTTAATGTCACTCCCTATTTTACCGCCCGGGCCAAAGGGGCGGAGATCTGGGATGTGGAGGGGAAACGATATGTTGATTTTGCCGGGGGGATCGGGGTCGTTAATGTGGGACACTGCAACGAAAAAGTTGTGGCCGCCATTAAGGACCAGGCCGACAAATTTATCCATACCTGTTTTCACATCGTCATGTATGAGCCCTATGTGGAACTGGCCGGGAGGTTGAATCAGATGACCCCGGGGACGTTTCCTAAAAAAACTCTTTTTGTCAACAGCGGGGCTGAGGCCGTAGAAAATGCCGTCAAGGTGGCCCGCTATGCCTCCAAAAGACAGGCGGTCATTGTCTTTGAAGGGGCCTTCCACGGCCGCACCCTGCTGGCCATGACCTTGACCAGTAAGGTGAAACCTTATAAATTCGGATATGGTCCCTTTGCTCCGGAGGTTTACCGGATGCCCTATGCCTATTGTTATCGCTGTGCCTTTGGATTGACCTACCCCGGATGCGGGTTGCACTGCGCCCATTATCTCGAGGATTTTTTTATCGATCATGTGGCTGCCGAGGAAACAGCGGCCGTGGTGGCCGAACCGGTCCTGGGAGAGGGCGGGTTTGTGGTCCCACCTTTGGAATATTTCGAGATCATTCATGGTATTTGCCGGAAATACGGGATTGCCCTGGTGGCCGATGAAGTCCAGACCGGCATTTGCCGGACCGGAAAGCTCTTCGCCATGGAACACTACCAAGTGGAGCCGGATATTATCATCATGGCCAAGTCCCTGGCCGGGGGGCTGCCCCTGGCGGCTGTGACCGGCAGGGCGGAGATGATGGAGGCTTCCCATGTGGGGGGTCTGGGAGGGACTTATGGAGGCAATCCCGTTTCCTGCCGGGCCGCCCTGGCGGTTCTGGATTTTATCACCGAAACGGATTTGACTTCCCGGGCCGCCCGGATCGGAGAGATCCTGCGGAGCCGTTTTCAGGATTTGCAGGAGAAGTTTCCTCTTATCGGCGATGTGCGCGGCCTTGGGGCAATGATGGGCATAGAGCTGGTCAAAGATCGGAAAACCAAAGAACCGGCTCCGGAGGCCGCTAAAAACCTGATTAAGTACTGTTATGAACATGGGCTGATCTTATTGACCTGCGGCAAGTTCGGCAATGTCATTCGGACTCTCATGCCCCTGGTCATTACCGATGATCAATTGGAAGAAGGCTTAAACATCATTGAGGCAGGCCTGGCCGCCGTCAGCCAGGTCTGAGAGTAATGGGAGGAGACTAATGGGAGAAGAGAAATACAAAGTCATTCTGGACACCATGCCAGAAACGGAATCCAGATTAGAAGTGCTGTTCCGGCAGGCCGGAGACGGGTTTCTTCAGGTGGAATATGGACGTATCCAGCGGGCCGCTCTGCAGGACTCCTTTCGCATGCTGGCGGTTAACGATATTATCCAGGACAAAAAGATCAAAGGGCTGATCGAAACCGTACCGGGACTCAGAACCAATTTATTCCATTTCGATCCCGAAGTGCTCTCTCTTAAGGAATTGATGGTTCACATCAAGGAGGCGGAGGACTCCATGCCTACCGTGGATGACGTGGTTTTGCATTCCCGACTCATCCATTTGCCCATGGCCTTTGAAGATTCGGAAACCAAAAAGGCCGTGGCCAAATACGCCAAAGAGGTTCGGCCCGATGCCCCCAACATTATTGATGGGTACAATATCGAGTATATCGCCCTGTGCAACGGGGTGACGGTGGATGAGTTTAAGGAGATGTTTTTAGGGACTGATTGGTTTAACAGCGGCGGCGGCTTCTGGCCGGGCGGGGCCTTCCTCTGGCCCACCGATCCCCGTTGTGCCATTGTGGTTCCCAAATACAATCCCCCCAGAACCTGGACACCGGAGGGGGCGGTCGGCATCGGAGGACCTTGCGTTTTTACTTACACCACACCGACCGGCGGCGGCTATCAGCTTTTTGGCCGGACCATCCCCACCTTCCAGTTCGCCCAGAAACACCCCATTTTCCAAAACGGTCCCTTCCTCTATAAACCGGCCGACCGGGTCCGTTTCCATGAGGTGACGGAAACAGAGGTTTTGGAAATTTATGACCATGTCCATAATCAAACGGATTATGAATATAAAATCGATGAGGGAAAAATTGTTGTTAAGGACTATTTAGCCTGGTACAACAGCGAGAAAGTTCAGACGGGCATGAAGGCCCTTAAGGCCAAGCAGGCCGAGGGCGTCAAAACGGCCCCGCGCCTTTAACCCGATCTCAAGGAGGAAAAACCGATGTTAAAAATACGGAGTGGTGGAATAGAGACTTTAGTGGAAGATGCTCCCGGTCGATTGGGGTATTTGGGGAAAGGCATGGCTCCATCCGGGGCCTTTGACAATGTTGCCCTGGG
>CAZVHO010000036.1:42150-45315 GCA_964627515.1 uncultured Thermodesulfobacteriota bacterium
TCGAAGTAAGGTTAGTTTGAACCCGTAACGCTATTTTCGTGCTAAGCTCTCATGCCTCATGATGCACTGCGAAGCATGAAAATTTTTCTGACACGTGGAGATAGCTCGTCATTCCGGCGAAAGCCGGAATCCAGGGCGGAAGAAAGTCCGTTCGAACTAAATCATATAAATCCTGTTAATCCTGTCAGGAAAAAAATTGCAAAGGGGATTCATTATGGAGAAAAGTATCGATGCCATCATGCCCGGTATGGTTGCCAGGGTAGTGGTCAATGTTGGGGACAAGGTCCTTCCGGGACAGGAGGTTGCGGTTATCAACTGCATGAAGACCGAGATTTCAGTGAAATCCAATCTGGAAGGGACCGTTAAAAAAATCCTGGTCAAGGAATGGGATGAGATGCAGGTCGGCATCCCCATGGTTGTTTTAGAGGTCCATAACGGCGGTTAACCATGTTCAAGAAACTCTTAATCGCCAACCGGGGAGAAATCGTCAGCCGGATTATTCGTACCTGCCGGGAAATGAATATTGCAACGGTGGCCGTTTATTCGGAAGCAGACAGGGGTGCCCCTTATCTCAAGGAGGCCGACGAAGCCCTTTGTATCGGCCCGGCCAACCCGCTTAAAAGCTACCTGAACATGGAGGCCCTGATCGAAGCGGCCAAAAAATCAAAGGCCGAGGCCATTCATCCCGGTTATGGTTTTCTGTCGGAAAGGGGGCTCTTTGCCGAGGCCGTGGTCGAGGCCGGTCTTGTTTGGATCGGTCCTTCCCCCAAGGTTTTAAGGACCATCAGCTCAAAAAGCTATTGCCGCCATCTGGCCCATGAAGTAGAGGTGCCGGTAATTCCCGGGACATTGGACCCGATCCGGGATGCCCGGGATGTGCAACAATACGGCCGTGAGCACGGCTATCCGATTTTCCTGAAACTCGATCGGGGCGGCGGTGGCAAGGGAATTGAAATCGTCCGGAGTGAGGATCAGGCCGAAGAGGTCTTTAAACGGGCTTGCAGCATCGGCCAGATGGCCTTTGGCCATCCGGGATGTTATATTGAAGAGGTGGTCCGTGAGCCCCGGCATATCGAAGTCCAGTTTGTGGCCGATGATTTCGGGAACTGCCTTTGCCTCAGTGAGCGGGAATGTTCCATTCAGCGCCGCCATCAAAAGATTATCGAAGAGTCCCCTTCGGTGGTGGTCAGCGAAGAGGATCGTCAGCGGCTCTTCGACTGGACCAGGCGGCTTATTTTACGTATGGGCTACCAGGGGGCCGGAACCATCGAAGGGTTGCGCTCCGGGGAAGGTCATTATTATTTTATGGAGATCAATGCCCGTTTGCAGGTGGAACATCCGGTGACGGAATTTTTAACAGGGATCGATATCGTTAAATCCCAG
The DNA here is from genome assembly GCA_964627515.1 of uncultured Thermodesulfobacteriota bacterium. GTDB lineage: Bacteria > Desulfobacterota > RBG-13-43-22 > RBG-13-43-22 > RBG-13-43-22 > RBG-13-43-22. The sequence continues at coordinate 43,534 of CAZVHO010000036.1, forward strand.
TTGCAGATAGCCGCCGGTGAAAGGCTGCCTTTTCGGCAAGAGGAGATCACCCGGCAAGGCCACGCCATCGAGGCCCGGGTGTATGCCGAAGATCCGGAGACCTTTTTCCCTTCCCCGGGAAATATTACCTTCCTGCATCTTCCGGAAGCAAATCGTAACCTGCGAATTGACCATGCCCTGGCGGCCCCCATGACGGTTCCTCCCTATTATGACCCCCTGCTGGCCAAGGTCATTGCCTGGGACCAAACCCGTACCGGGGCGACCCATCGTCTAATCGAAGCCTTGACCGCCTTCCGGATCGATGGGGTGAAAACGACCATTCCGACCAATTTGCGGCTCTTGCAACATCACCGCTTCGTCAGCGGTGAATTTTCAACGGCCTTTGTCCAGGAACTCTTTAATGATTAATAAAAAAATAAAGTTGCAAGTTGCATGATGCAAGGTGCAAGTCGTCACCTCGGCGCCTGTCATCTGGAGGTAAACCCCAGCCGGGTCCAGACATCGTCCTGATGAAAACCGGGTACCAGACCAATACCCTTGAAACTTGCATCTTGCAACTTGAAACCTTTTTTTAAGGGGAAAATAGCTGATGGACAAGACTTGTTATGACGAGACCCGGCCCCTGGATATGCATAACCTGCAATTCGATATGGCCGCCCAATATTTGGACTATGATGCCTGGATATTGGAAAAAATCAAGCACCCCCGCCGGGAATTCTCGGTCAAGTTCCCCCTTCAAATGGATGACGGGCATATCGAATTGCTCTCCGGCTATCGGGTTCAACACAATACCCTGCGCGGTCCGGCCAAAGGGGGCATCCGCTATCATCCCCTGGTCAATCTCGACGAGGTGCGGGCCCTGGCCGGCTGGATGACCTGGAAATGCGCCGTCGTGGACCTCCCTTTCGGAGGGGCCAAAGGAGGGGTTACTTGCGACCCTTCGGCTATGTCCGCCAAAGAAATCGAACGGCTCACCCGGAGATATATCTGGGAGATCTCCCCGGTCATCGGACCGGAGATCGATATTCCGGCACCGGATATGAACACCAATCCCCAGGTCATGGCCTGGATCGTTGACACCTATAGCGTCTTCAAAGGCTATACCTGCAACAGCGTGGTGACGGGCAAACCGATTTCCATCGGCGGATCCCTGGGAAGACTCAAGGCCACTTCTCAGGGATGCGTTTACGTATTGGAGGAGGCAGCCAAGATTCTCAACCTGGACCTGGCCGGCTGCCGGGTAGCGGTCCAGGGATTCGGGAACGTGGGGTATCATGGGGCCGAACTCCTTCACCGGATGGGGATCAAGGTGATTGCCGTATCGGACGTTGAGGGCGGTGTCTACAACAGGGCCGGCCTGGACCCGGGCAAGGTCCTTCTTCATCAGCAGAAGTCAGGGCACCTGCCGGGCTATCCGGATGGTGAACCCTTAACCAACCGGGAACTGCTGACCCTGCCCTGCGATGTCCTGATCCTGGCGGCTATGGAAGGGCAGATAAACCGCTACAATGCCCCTGACATAAAAGCAAAAGTCATTGTGGAAGGGGCCAATGGCCCCACCAGTCCTTTGGCCGATGACATCCTGGAAAGCAACGGGGTGTTTATCATCCCCGACATCCTGGCCAACGCCGGCGGCGTTACCGTTTCCTATTTCGAATGGGTTCAGAACGTTCAAAAATTGTTCTGGTCCGAAAAGGACGTCAACCAGCGGCTGGAAGAGATCCTGAAACGGGCTTTTGCCGAGGTCTATGCCATAGCCCGGGATAAAAAGGTCTCCATGCG
>CAZVHO010000037.1:0-2147 GCA_964627515.1 uncultured Thermodesulfobacteriota bacterium
ACCCGCGAAATAAACTTGAGAGACTATTGGCGAGTTCTATCCAAACGTCGCTGGATTATAATTCTCTTTTTTTTGGTCTGTCTGACCACCGTGGCCATCTATTCCCTGACCATGACGCCGATCTACCAGGCTACGGCCCAGCTCATGATCGAGAAGGCCAATCCCAATATCCTCTCTACTCAGGAATTGGTGGCCATCGACACCTCGGGTACGGATTTTTATCAAACCCAGTATCAGATTCTGGAATCCCGGTCTCTGGCCCGGGAGGCCATAAAACGTCTTAATTTATCCCAATATCCTGAATTTAAAAGACCGGAAAAAAAAGAATCCAATCTCCCCGGGGGAATAGCCGTTCCGGTTATCGGGAATCCATCACCAGACAACGATTCATCCCTGGTAGGCGCCTTTCTTGGAAAACTAAAGATCCAGCCGATCCGGAACAGCCGCCTGGTGAAGGTGAATTTTGAATCTCAGGACCCTCAATTGGCGGCCAAGGTCGTCAATACCCTGGCCCAGGCCTATATCGATTGGGGACTGGGGTTACGGCTGAAAACCCAACAAAATGCTGCGGTCTTCCTGGATGAACAGGTAAAAGAAGTTAAGAGGAAGCTTGAGGCCTCGGAACAGGCCCTTCAGCAATACCGGGAAAAATTTGGGGTGGCGGCTTTAACCGGGGGCGGCGGATCCAAGGAATCTCAAGGGTCAGGGTCACAGGATATCAGCCGTCAAAAAATGTCCCAGGTGAATGCTCAGTTGGGAGAGGCTATCAATAAACGGATTGAAGCAGAGATTTACTATCGTAAGGCCCGGGAAGCCCTCCAACACCCGGAACAGGCCGAAGCTATTCCAGAAGCCGTCAATAATCCGGTGATCATTGACATTAAGAGTCAAGAAATCAGGCTCCTTCGGGATAAGATGGAAAAAAGCGAGAAGTTTGGTCCGAAGCATCCAACCATTTTGGCCTTGAATCAGGAGATCGAAAGCTTAAGGAAAAAGAAGTTTCAGGAAATTAAAAACCTGGTTGATGCCATGAAATCTAAATACGAAGCAACCCTGGCCCAGGAGCATTCTCTGCAAGCGGCCCTTGGACGGAGCCAGACAGAGACGATCAACCGGGATAAGATCGCCATTCAATACCAGGTTTTGCAGCAGGAAACGGATTCGAACCGCGGCCTCTATGATATGCTCCTCAAGAGATTGAAAGAAACCAATGTCAGTGAAGAGAACCGGACCGTCAACATCCATGTAGTCGATCCGGCCGAAATCCCTAAGAAGCCGGCCAAGCCCCGTTTAAAGCTGAATCTCCTTCTGGCCTGTCTGGTGGGGCTGATGGGGGGGGTAGGGGTGGCCTTTTTCCTGGAATATTTGGATAATACGGTTAAAACCCCGGATGATCTCAAGCAATACTTTAACGTCCCTTATCTCGGACCGGTTCCGAGTTTTTCTATCGAAGCAGAAAATCCGGGGTCCGAACTGGTCTCTTTAACTGATCCGAAATCTTCGGCCAGTGAAGCTTATCGTGGCTTACGGACCGGCATCCTGTTTTCAACACCGGGGCATTCTCCTCGTTCCTTGTTGGTTACCAGCTCCGGCCCTCAGGAAGGGAAGACCATAACTTCCTCTAATTTGGCCATAACCATGGCCCAGTCCGGGCAAAAAATTATGATGCTGGATTGCGATATGCGCAAGCCCCGGCTGCACAAAGTATTTAACTGCGAAAAAGGACGGGGCATGTCCAATATTTTAGTCGGGGAAGGGGATTGGAAAAAACTGAAGGTCTCGACCCAAATTCCCAATCTGGAAATTATCCCCTCCGGACCGATCCCCCCCAATCCGGCCGAACTGATCGGATCGGACCGCATGAAGACCCTGCTTGCTGAAATCCTGCAGGAATATGATCGGGTCCTGATCGATTCACCGCCTATCGTAGCCGTTACCGATTCGGTCCTCCTTTCGCGGTTTGTAGAAGGGGTGGTCCTGGTTATCCAGGTCGGGGTAACGGCCCGGGATGTAATCGCCAATTCCATCCGCCAGCTCCAGGATGTGCATGCACACGTCCTCGGCGCAGTCTTGAATGCCGTCAATATCGGGAAAGACAGTTATTATTATTACCAGTATTACTACTATTATTATGGCGAGAGCGGAGA
>CAZVHO010000037.1:2247-3940 GCA_964627515.1 uncultured Thermodesulfobacteriota bacterium
AAGACAGTTATTATTATTACCAGTATTACTACTATTATTATGGCGAGAGCGGAGATCGAAAGAAGAAGAAACATAGCCGCAGGAAGACAAAGGAAGTTCAAAGCTGAAAAGGAAGCTCAAGGCTCAACAATAGGGTTCAAGGATTCAAGGTTTTAAATTACACGCCTTTCACTTGAATCCTTGACCCCTGAATCCTTTTTCATGCTTCGTTGTGCCCCCGAGGAGCATAAGGGTTTACTATGATATCCTTTGAGCTTTGAGCCTTCAGCTATGATTCCCCCCCCTATTTCCCCTTTTTAAAAACCCTCCTGTATATCGTTTCCACATTCTGTAATGTATGATTCAGATCAAAGAGCCGGGAGAGCTCTTGAGGGGTGAGCCATTGCCGGATTCGGGGGTCTGATTCCAATAATTTCTGAAAAGTTTCTTCTCCGGCCCAGACTTTCATGGCATTTTCCTGTACCACACGGTAAGCTTCTTCCCGGGTAATGCCTTTCCGGGTCAAGGCCAGGAGGACGCCCTCGGAAAAGGGTAGCCCCCTGGTAAGGTTCATATTTTTTTCCATCCGGTCCGGATAAACGATCAGATTTTTGAGCAAACCGGTCAAGCGGCTCAGCATGTAGTCCAAAAGGATCGTGGCATCAGGCCCAATGACCCGTTCCACGGAAGAATGGCTTATGTCGCGTTCATGCCAAAGGGCTTGATTTTCAAGGGCGGCCATGGCATAACTGCGTACCAGTCTGGCCAGCCCGGTTAGATTTTCGGAAGAGATGGGGTTTCTTTTGTGCGGCATGGCCGAAGAGCCCTTCTGTCCTTTGGAAAAGTATTCTTCGGCCTCCAGAACTTCGGTTCGTTGCAGGTGTCTGATTTCTACAGCCATCTTTTCGATGGAACCGGCTATAATGGCCAGGGTACAGAAATATTCGGCATAGCGGTCCCTTTGAACGATTTGACTGGAAGCAGGGGCCGGTTTGAGTCCGAGATTGCGGCAAACATAGGTCTCAACGGCCGGGGGGATATGGGCAAAGGTCCCGACAGCCCCGGATATTTTGCCCACGGCAATGGTCTCCCGGGCCTGGGTCAAGCGGCGAAGGTTTCGGCCGGCTTCATCGTACCAGATGGCCATTTTTAATCCAAAGGTGATCGGCTCGGCATGGATGCCGTGGGATCGGCCGATCATGACGGTTTTTTTATGGGCCAGGGCCTGGACCTTTATAACGGCTTGCAGTGCCTTCAGGTCTTCTATGAGGATTTCTGATGCCTCTTTGAGTAAGACGGCGTAAGAGGTATCCAGGACATCGGAAGAGGTCAGGCCCAGATGGATATGACGGCTGGCCGGGCCGACATGTTCGGCCACATTGGTCAGAAAGGCGATGACATCGTGTTTGGTGGTCTGCTCCAGTTCTTCGATCCGCTCCACCGAAAAGCGGGCCTTTTTCTTGATCTGGGAAAGGTCTCTTGAGGGGATGAAGCCCAATTGGGAGAGTGCCTCACAAGCCAGGATTTCCACCTCCAGCCATTTCTGATATTTATTTTCCGGGCTCCAGATTTTGGCCATAACCGGCCGGGTGTAACGTGGGATCATGATGTTCTCCGAATCGTAATAGTTGCAAGTTGCAAGATGCAAGTTGCAGGGCTCAGGGCTCAGGGCTCAGGGCTCAGGGCTCAGGGCTCAGGGCTCAGGGCTCAGGGC
>CAZVHO010000037.1:4040-22287 GCA_964627515.1 uncultured Thermodesulfobacteriota bacterium
GGCTCAGGGCTCAGGGCTCAGGGCTCAGGGCTCAGGGCTCAGGGCTCAGGGCTCAAATTTATTATTTAAACTGAAATGAAACTTGCTTGTCAATCAAAAACTGATTATTTTAAATGGTTAATTTGATGATCTCGGAAAAACTCGTCATTCCCGCGCAGGCGGGAATCCAGGCCGTGCATTAACCATTAAGATCCCTTACGTTCGTTCGGGATGATAGAAGGACTTTTTACGAGATTGTCATACTTACATCTTGCATCTTGAAACTATATTTTCCTATCAAATGAATGAAAAATTTTGGAATGAAGAAGTAGAACGGCTGAGCCGGCCTGATGCCGGTCTCAAGACCGTGATTCAGGAAATCCAGAGCGGTCGCCTCCCTTTCAGGGTCGCCGGCCTCCAGGGTTCGGCGCCGGCCTATTTTCTTTTTCAGAGCTGGGTCAGAACCAGGAGGCCGATGCTGATCGTTTGTGCCGATCAGAAAGAGGCCCAAACCCTTTATCAGGACTTATCCTTTTTTGCCCAGCGGGATCCGGACGAAACCGCGTTTTTTTTACCTGACCCGATCCTTTTTTTCCCGGCCTATGAAAAGCCCGATTTCCGGGAATATTCCCCCCAGTCGGATACCGCGGCCCAACGCCTGGCCTGTCTTTATTCCCTTTTAACCCGACCAGGCCCGGTCCTGTTGATAACCTCGATTCAGGCCCTCGATTCAGCGGTCATCCCCAGGAAGCACCTCTCCAAAGAAGTGGATTATTTGGCCCGGCGAGAAGAAACCTCCAGGGAAGATCTCCTTTTGGGATTAACCCGCTGGGGCTATTTAAGGACACCTTTAGTCGAAGGACCGGGAGATCTAAGTGTCCGCGGCGGAATCATGGACATCTGTTCTCCTATGTACAGCCGCCCGATCCGGATTGAATTTTTCGGGGATCTGGTGGAATCCATCCGGGAGTTTAATCCAGCCACTCAGCGATCGGTTTTTGATCTGGAGGAATTGGTTCTTCTGCCTATCAGCGAAATTATCTGGGATCCGGAAAGGATGCACCTGGCGGAAGAACGATTAAACTCGTCCCAATTCAAAGGGGCCCTGGCTGAAAATGAGGCCTCCTGGCTCAAACACCGCCTCGCTCAGGGGGTCCCTTTTGAAGGGGGTGAACGGTGGTTGGACTGGTTTTATGAAATACCGGGCACCCTCAAGGAATATCTGCCTGATGATTTCCTCCTGGTCTGGAAGGACCCCTTGGCCTTGCAGCGGAGCCTGGAGAAGGAACGACCGGATTCCCTAAAAGGATTTTGGGATAGTTGGTCGGCGGTGCCGGCTATTATTATAGAAGACCTTTCTGTAGAAACGACGGATCGGGCGAAAGGCCCTCTCTGGTCTTTTTCCGCCCTTGAAAATAAAGAGGTCAGCCGCCTGATCCGGGAACAGCCTTCTTCCAAAGAGGCCCTTAAAAAGTTGGCTTCCTTCCTCTCCGAATGGAAAGAATTAGGACAGGAGGTCTGGCTGGTCGTTTCCCAAGACTCTCAGGCCAGACGTCTCCGGGAAATCCTCTCCTTTTATCAATTGGAGGCTGCATACTTCCCCGGGCAGAAATATCAGTTCGATGGCCAGACCCCGGGGATCCAGATCCTGACCGGAAGGCTTTCTTCCGGATTCCGGATGAAATCTCCTTCACTGATTTTCCTTACCGAGGAGGAGATCTTTGAGTCCAAAAAGGAGGTCAGAAAAAAAGGCCGGAAAGAAGACCTGGAGGCCTATATTACCTCTTTTGACGATTTGAAGACCGGTGATTTTGTGGTCCATAAGGACCATGGCATTGGTCGCTATCGAGGTCTGCAATTTTTTCAATTGAATGGCTGGGAAGGGGAATTCCTTTTTATTGAATATGCCGAAGGCGATAAACTTTACCTGCCGGTGGATCGCCTCCTGGGGATTCATAAATTTATGGGCCTGGAAGGGCAAGTCCCTGTTTTAGACCGGTTGGGAGGGGCCGGTTGGAAGAAGGCCAAAGACAAGGTAAAAAAGGCCGTAGAAAAAATCGCCCAGGAATTAGTAGAACTCTACGCCCATCGGGCGGTAAGTAAGGGCTTTTCCTTTTCATCCAGAGACCAGATGTTTAAGGAATTTGAGGCGGCTTTCCCTTATGATGAGACCCCGGATCAACAAAGGGTTATAGAAGAAGTGTTGTCCGACATGGAAGCGGAAAAGCCCATGGATCGACTGGTCTGCGGCGATGTGGGTTACGGGAAGACCGAGGTGGCCCTGAGGGCGGCCTTTCGGGCCGTGTTGGACGGGAAGCAGGTGGCCGTCCTGGTCCCGACCACGGTTTTGGCCGAACAACATTATCAAACCATGGCCCGGCGTTTCGCCGGTTACCCGGTGGAAGTGCGGATCTTGAGCCGGTTCAAAAGCCCAAAGGAACAGAAACAAACCTTAGCCGATCTGACTGCCGGAAAAGCCGATATCGTGATCGGGACCCATCGTTTACTGCAGAAGGATATCCGCTTCAGAGACCTGGGGCTGATTATTATCGATGAGGAACATCGTTTCGGAGTTACCCATAAGGAGCGTCTCAAGACCTTGCGCACCCAGGCGGACTGCCTGACCCTGACCGCTACGCCCATTCCCCGGACCCTGCAATTGTCTCTGACCGGCATCAGGGATTTAAGTACCATTGAAACCCCTCCGGAGGACCGACAATCCATCCGGACCAATGTGATTCGCTTTGATGAAGCCAAAATCGTGGAGGCGGTCCAAAGAGAAATGCAACGGGGGGGGCAGATTTTTTTTGTGCACAACCGGGTCCACAATATCCAGGCCATGGCCCATTTATTAAAGAAGATCCTCCCCGGGGTGCGGATCGGCGTAGCCCACGGGCAGTTGCCGGAAAAGGAACTGGAAAAGGTCATGCTTCAGTTTATTCACCGGGAATTGGATTTGTTGGTCTGTACGACTATTATCGAATCGGGCCTGGATATCCCGACGGCCAATACCATTATCATTAATCAAGCCGATCGATTCGGCCTGGCCCAAATGTATCAATTGCGGGGCCGGGTAGGCCGGTCCCGAGAACGGGCCTATGCCTACTTAGTGGTTTCAGGGGAAAGCACTCTGACCAGGGAGGCCCAAAAACGTTTAAAGGTCTTGATGGACTTCAGTGAATTGGGGGCCGGATTCAAGATCGCCCTCCATGACCTTCAGATCCGGGGGGCCGGACATATGCTGGGTACCAGTCAATCAGGACATATTTCCGCCGTAGGCTATGAGCTTTATCTTCAGATGCTGGAGGAGGCTGTTAACGAGCTGAAAGGCGCCGCCCCGTCCGACGATTGGGAGCCCGAGGTCCGGCTCCGGATCCCGGCTTTTATCCCTGAAGGATACGTCCAGGACACTGGGCATCGTTTATCGTTATATAAACGTCTGGCTACCTTGAAGACCGAGGATGAACTGAACGAGATGGAAAAAGAGTTAGACGATCGTTTCGGCCCGATCTCCGAAGAAGTCAGAAATCTACTACAGGTCCTGAGTATCAAACAGAAGATGAAACAGATTGGGATTGAAAAAATCGAGAACCTTGAAAATGATCTGGTCTTTTCTTTTTTTCCAAAGGGACTCTGGAAACCGGAAAGGCTGGTGACCCTGGTCCAGCAAGACCCGAAAAATTATCGTTTCAAAGGGGAAGGGAAATTGTATTGCTCTCACAGCCGGGAAGAGACCGAACTGGAGGCCATTCGAAGATTGTTGGTGCGCTTTGAATTGGTGTTAAACTGAGAATGATCAAAGCTCAAGGCTCAAAGCTGAAAGCTGAAAGGGAAGGGCTTAAAGCAAGGCATTAACTTTAAACACTGGATTCCGACTTTCGTCGGAATGACATTATGGGCAATCATGAATATCGTTATATACAGTAATTTTTTTTGCTGATGCTCTCCTTATCCGTCATTCTGGCATGGTTTAAGCCGGAATCCAGAGACTTTGATTTCTTATTTTCTTGAAAAACCTGGATTCCCGATAAAGACCTTCGGGAATGACGAAAAAGTGTCTCTATGGTGTTAGTCGGTTTTTCCTTTGAGCTTTGAGCCTTGAGCTTTGAGCTTCTACTCCTTGACAAGTCCAAAAGGATGATTAGTTTAAGCGAAAATTACCATGGTTGACAGGAGGGGAGAACGATGGCTATTTGGAAATGGGGGTCTCCTACGGGTTTTGGAAATACCTTTCAGGAGGTGGAAAGACTGCATAACGAAATGAATCGCTTATGGGAGATGGTATCCGGGTCCGGGACCGCCCCCGATACGAGGCCGGTCTTTCCGCCGGTAATTGTCAGTGAGGATGATGACTATTATTATGTGAGGGCTGAAATGCCCGGAGTCGAGGCCAAACAATTGGACCTTTCCGTTGTTAACGATCAACTCATTTTAAGAGGTGAACGAAAGACCGCCCAGGAAGGTGAAAAGATCAATTATCATCGGCGGGAAAGAGAAGAAGGGATATTCAGACGGGTTATTGCCTTACCCTCCAGGGTGAACAACGAACGTGTAGAGGCGCGGACCAAAAATGGGATTTTGACCATCAAATTGGCCAAGGCCGAGGAGGTAAAGCCCAAACCGGTTGAGATTCAGGTAGAGCCATAAGAGGTGAAGATGATGACTGAAAAAGAGATGCAATTTAGAACCAAGCAGGAACTCAAAGGGGCCGGAGAGCCTACCAAGGCAGGATTGATATTTATCCCGGCCGTAGATATTTTTGAAAACGAAGAGGAATTGACTGTGGTGGCCGAGATGCCGGGTGTCGATCAAGAGGGATTACAAATTGATTTAAAGGACAACCAGATCTTGATCAGTGGGGAAGTCGCTGAACTCATCGGCTCTCAGGAACGGATCTTGCTCAAAGAGTATGAAACGGGAAGGTATCAACGGCAATTCAGCTTGTCCGATGTTATCGATCAGAATAAAATTGTCGCCCATTTAAAGAATGGGATCTTAAGGGTGATCTTGCCGAAGATTGAAAAAGTCAAACCCCGGAGGATTGAAGTGAGCGTGGAATAAACATTATTTTTTTTGTGGTACGGGCCTGGGTGCCGGAGTTGAAGGTGCCGGGCCCGCATTTTTTTTAGGGGCCTGGCTTTTTAAGTATTGTTTCATCTTCTTGTCGGCTTCGATAATTTCATCGATCTCAGGGCCGGAGATGGTATAAGAATAGCCTTTTTTATTGTCATGAGAGAGCCGGATCTGGAGACTGGCGGTCAGGAGCAATGTGAGAAGGAATGGGGCTATCCAAATTTTCATTTTGAATTTCCTCCAAATTTTTCCCCGGCCATCACACTCACCTCGGACAAGAGTGCCAACAACCGCCTGGCCGTATCTTCGGAAAGGGTTCCCATCCCGCAGGCCGGGGTGATTAATGCCTGATGGGTTAACCGGTCCCTGTCGATCCCTTTATTGATCAGGGTATCGAATAAAACGGCCAAATGATCCAACAACATAGGTGCCGTTTCTTTTCCGGTGTAATCCGCCGTCGGGACCAGACCCCAGGCCACGGCTTTTCCTTTTTCCAGGAAGTTTTTGATCTCCTTGGGGTAGAGTACAAAAGATTCCCCAAAGCCGTAAGCATCTAAATTGATGATGTCCAGGTCCAGGGATAAGAGTAAAGCCCAGTCGGTATTCCCGCAACAGTGAAGTCCGATCAAGGCCCTGGTCTGTTCGCGAATGAGATGGATGGCCTCCCCTAAAATTTCCTGAACCTCATTTTTAGACAAAGGGGTAAAGGCCGAACCATATCCTGAAAGGGAAGGCTCATCTATAAAAATGATGGATTTTCGACCCAAACCTTCAAATTTTTTTACCTGAAAAACAGCCTGACCGGCTAATCCTTTTATGACCGCATCCATCAACTCGGCATCATGGATCAGGAATTGGTCGGAAGATAGTTTGACCCCCAGCCCCAAGGTTACGGGACCAACGATATGTCCTTTGACATAAGCCTCCAATGAATTGAGGAGGGGCAGGGTCTTCAACATCTGGTAAAATCCAGAGGCAAACTCCGGAAGAATGGAGAAAAAGGAAGGGTCCGAGGCCAGAAACTTTTCATAAAAAAAGAGCAGGGCTTCGGATCGGTTGCAATCCGGATCGTAATAAAGATTTTTTTCTTTAAGGTCGGGTTTGAGACAGGGCAAAGGAGGGCTGTACTGGATGAGCATCTCTTCCCGCGGATCCCTTTGAACCAATTGGGGCCAGAAAGGGATCAAGGATTCATAGGCTAATATTTCCTTGCAGGCCTGCTCCGGTGAAAGAAAAGGCACACTGCCTATTCCGGTAGCCGTAAAGGGTTTCAGATTTTGCCAGAGTGTGTTTGGGGACATGGATGGTTCTCGTTACTGGTTACTCGTTACGGGTTTCGGGTTACGTGTTGTGACGACAAAGGGCAAAGGGTATAGAGTTTTGGTCTGAATCCCTTTGAGCCTTGAGCTTAACTGGATACTGGATTTTATTAAGTATGATAGTCTCGTAAAAAATCCGAAAGAGCCCATTTCCGTCATTCCCGTGAAAACGGGAATCCAGTTTTTCTAATTGGTTAGATCTGGCCTGGATTCCCGCCTGCGCGGGAATGACGAGTTTTTACATAGGCATCAAGTATCGGTTGTTTGTTTTTATTCAGAATCCAGTATCGGCAGTTTAATCCACGATCGTCCGGCCAGAGGCGGATGATCTCGTGTTTTAGAAAAGTTAGAGATAAATTCTCAGAATGGTAATTTAAGAATTTATTTCACCCTTTCCATATAGGACCCGGTTCGGGTATCCACTCTTATACGGTCGCCCTCTGCAATAAACAGGGGGACCTGGATGACGGCACCGGTTTCCAGGGTGGCCGGTTTATTCCCCCCGGTAGCCGTGTCCCCTTTGAAACCGGGGTCCGTTTGGGTTACCGTTAATTCAACAAAATTAGGCAGATCCAGTCCCAGGGGTTCCTTGTTGTAATAGAGGAGTTTGATGTTGATGTTTTCCTGAAGAAACTGGACCTGTTCTCCTATCTGTTCCCTGGATAAATATACCTGTTCGTAGGTGGCATTATCCATAAAAACGAAATTGTCTCCTTCCCGGTAGAGGTATTGCATTTCTTTTTCTTCCATGTCCGGACGCCCTACTTTTTCACCGGACCGAAAGGTCTGATCAACAACCCTTCCGTTGATCATATTTTTAAGTTTGGTTCGAACGAAGGCCCCGCCTTTCCCTGGTTTCACATGTTGGAAATCCACAATCAGAAAAGGTTTTCCATCCAATTCGATTTTAAGACCTTTTTTAAATTCAGCGGTAGAATACATAATAATGCTTTAAAACCCTCCTATGCTTTTAATTGGGACAACCAGTCATTCAGTGTCGATAACACCTTGGAATCTGGAAGAACCTCTTTAACTAATTCCTTCTCCCCGATTTCTTCCGGTGGAGAGGGGGGTGTCTCCTTATTTATTATGGGGTCGGTTTTGACCTCCAAGTCTTCAATAAAAGATTTTTCAAGGGGTTGAGATGGGGCCTTAACGCCCTGAAGTGCTTCAGGATATTTGGCAAGTACTTGGGAAAGAAGGGTGAACCATTCGGATAGTCCGGCTTGTCCAAATTTCCGGGAAAATTTGGCGATTATTTCTAAAGTCGGGGCGAGTTGGTTCAATTCCCGGGCTACGGCGGATATTTCCCCCCAGGCTTTTTCCTCTTCTTTTAGATCCAGGTAGCCCAAGGCCATTCCAAGCCGTAACCCCAGATCTCCGGGGAAATTGTTCAGACCCAGACGGCAGAGTTCAACCGCCTTGTCAGGTAGTTGGTGAGCTCGGAATAATTGTGCGACATCCAAAATAAAAGGTGGAGAGGATTCAATCTCGATAGAGAGGTTTTTGGATGCTGGATGTTGTTTTATGTCAGGGGTGATTAAACTGGATTCCGGTGGCATTTCGGAGCGTCTCCTTTTTTGGGCCTTCATCAATAAAAAAGATGATCTCGTCTGGTCTAACCAGGCCAAACTCCTTCCTGGCGATTTCTTCCAAATAAGCGGGGTCTCGTTGGAGTCGGGTAATCTCCCGGTACATTTCCTCGTTTCTTCGATTCAGATCCTGATTCAAATGGATCAGGGTTTCCCTTTTTTGGGCCAATTGTTTCATTTTCTGGATCTCATGATATCCATTAAAAATCAAAAATATCAAGCCGAAGCCGAGCAAAATCAGGAGAAACCAAACCCCCCAGCTTTTTGAAAGATTAAAAGAGAGGGCCATGGTTGGGATTCTCTCAGCGGCCATTGAAACCCGTTGTACTTTCTGGTCTTTTATTAAAATTTCCGGAAAAAAAGTTCATGGTATTCCCGGCCTCTGAGTAATTTATCGTTTTATATTACCTCGATATTTGTTTAAATGCCACCACTATTTTTTTTAAGGCAAAATTTGTCTCTGGTTAAGAGTTTCTTAACCTCATCCCCCGCCTGATAAATTAGGGTTTTCTTTGAACCTGTTATTATATTTACGTCGGCTCGGCCATGGCCGATCTGACCGCCCGGATGGAGCGGCACCGGCGCCTTCGAAATAATTTTCACTGGCACATCGATTATCTAAGGGCCGAGGCCGATTTCCATTCGGTCCTCCCCATCCGCTCCTCGGTTTCTCTGGAATGTGCCCTGGCCGGGAAGCTGAAAGAAATGACCCGGTGGACCATCCCCGGATTCGGGTCCTCCGATTGTACCTGCCCAAGTCATCTTTTCGCCCTGACTCCAAACCCCCTCCATTCCCGGGACTTCCTCGATTTGATCCAATATTTTAGGATGGACCGCCTTTTCAATAAACCGACTCAATACGTTTCTGAATCTCCGTCGTTTTCCCCGGAAAAAGTTTCTCTAAATTTTTTTCTTGACATGCGTATCGAACGTTTGATATGTATCACATATCGAACGATTGATATGTTTAAAATACCAACTTTGGAAATCGGTGAAACCAACCATGGGTGATCTTATCGAAGGCAAAGAAAAACTCCTGAAGACGGCCATTGATCTTTTTGCCGCCAAAGGCTTTAGAGGGACTTCTATCCGCGATATCGCCCAGGCCATGGGAATGAGCATCTCCAATATCTATCACTACTTCGGAAGCAAAGAGGGCCTCCTGCTGGCCATTCTGGAAGAATCCTCCCAAAGACTGGTGGATCGGTTAAAAGAGATAACCCAAAAGGATATGGAACCCTTGGAGCGGTTCAAGTTACTTTTGGAGACCCACATCCGGATCTCCGAGGCCCGCATGAACGAAGCCAAAATATTTTCCCTCGATGAAGAACACCTCTCACCCGAAGGCAATAAAGTCAACCGCCAGATTCAGCGTGAAATATTGGAAATCTATCTGGGGGAGCTTAAGACCCTCAAGAAATTGGGCTATATCCAATCCCGTGATTTAACCGTAACCGCTTTTAATATTTTCGGGACTATCAACTGGCTCCTGCGCTGGTACCGGACGGATGGGCCCCTCTCACTGGAAAATATTTGCCGGGAGATCATTTCCTTTATTCTCTTCGGCATTACGGGGAACAGGGGGAAAAAATCGAGCTGAAAGCTGAAAGCTCAAAACTCAAAGGGAAAATCCACAACCTTGATTCCTGAAAGTCATTAGTGGTCACAGCCGAGGGCGGTTGTGCTACACGAATCTAATTTCGAACTAAACCGCCATGCCCCGCCTTTTGGGGCATGGCACCACGAAGCATGAAAATAGGCTCCTTGGAAGACGGATACTATTTTCGTATTAAGCGCCCATGCCCGTCTGTCGCGGGCATGAAAAAGGTTTTACTCCGAACTCTAAACTCCGAACTTGATTTTCCGGACCCTGAACCCTAAACCTTGAACCTTAAACCATATTCAACGAATGGCCGGAGGAGGGAAGTGTCATGGGTTATACAATAGACATTGATACGGGTGGCACCTTTACGGACGGGTTTTTTGGCCTTGACCACCGATTCGAGTCCGTGAAGGTCCCGACCACCCCGCACGACCTGACGGTTTGTTTTCTGGAATGTATCAAAGCAGGGGCCGGGCGGTTCGGTGTGCCGGTGGAGGATCTCCTTTATGAAACGGATATCATCCGTTTTGCCAATACCATTGGGACCAATACGATCATCCAAAGAGACGGCAGTAAAATAGGCCTTCTGGTCACCGCCGGCAGCGAAGGACTGGCGCTTAAGGATGCCGATCAAGGGAAGACCCCGTTAATCTTACCGGATATGGTCCTTGGTCTGGAAGAAAAGACCTCCGCCTCCGGAGAAGTCATCCAGGAACCGGATGAAAAGCAGGCCATGGTCGGGGCCCAAAAACTCATCGATCAAGGGGCCCGCTGTCTGGTAGTGGCTCTGGCCAACTCGGAAATCAATCCCCAAAATGAACGCCGGATACGCCAGACGATCAAAAAAGAATATTCCAGCGACTATCTTGGGTCGGTCCCGGTATTCCTGTCCTCCGATATCTCCGGCCGCTCGGGCCTTCTGGAACGGATAAACGCCTCTGTCCTTAATGCCTATATCCACGCCAAGCTGGTCCGCCTGTTATATAAAGCCGGGGAAGATCTCAGGCGGCATTTGTATAAAAAGAACCTGTTTATCGTCCACAATAATGGTGCTGTAGCCAGGGTGGCCAAGACCCGGGCCATCAATACCTATAACTCCGGGCCCGTGGCCGGACTATTGGGTGCCCGTCTGACCGGCCGGCTCTACGGGGTGGAGGATTTGATCTCGGCCGATATGGGTGGGACCTCCTTTGATGTCGGATACGTGCACCAGGGCCGGGCCAGTTATACTCTCAGGCCGGAGATTGAGGGTTTTGCCATCAACATCCCCATGCTTTCCATCCGGGCCATCGGAGCCGGCGGTGGTTCCATCGCTTATGTGCGGGATGGAAATCTCCAGGTAGGTCCCCAATCGGCCGGGGCCTTACCCGGACCGATATCTTTTGATCTGGGGGGAACCGAGCCGACGGTAACCGATGCCGACCTGATCCTCGGCATATTGGACCCTGATTATTTTTTGGGAGGGTCCCTTAAACTCAACCGGTCCAAGGCCCGGACCATGATGGAAGAAAAGCTGGCCAAACCCCTGGGAATAACCGTTGAAGAAGCCGCTCTAACTGTTAAACAAAAAATTGATCAGGCCATGGGTCTGGAAATTAAAAGACTGAAATCGGAAATATGGCCCAAAGGGCTTCCTCCTCTGGTGGTTTATGGCGGGGCCGGTCCGGCCCATTGTTGCCATATCGCTCAAATCGCCGGCTTGAAAAAGATTATCATCACTCCATTTTCAGCGGTTTTTTCGGCTTTTTCCTCATCGAGTATGGACGTGGGGCATCTTTATTCCCGCCGTCTGGACCTGTCCCTTGAGAAAAACCAGGACTTAAACAGTCTGGCCCAGGCCGTGGCCTCCATGAAGAAGGAGGCCGAACGGGATATGCGCGGCGAGGGCTTTCTCTGGGACCAGGTCGGCACCGTTTTGGAGTTGCTCTTCCGGGCCTCGGGCAATGGGCAGGAGATCAGGTTGGAAGCCGGGCAAGACTTTTATGAAGACCCGGAGCGGATAAACGCTTTTATCCAACGGGCCAATGAAGCCCTGGCCGCCTCCGGCCAGACCACGGCAAAAGGAATGCGCTTAACCCAGGCCGTTCTCCTGGCCCAGTCGCCGGTGCCCCATCCTCAAATGCCGGAATATCCTCTGATCCGATTAAAGATAGAGCAGGCCCTCAAAGGAAGGCGCCGGGTCTTTTTGGGGGCTAAGGGAGGGGCCGGGGAAACCCCGATTTACGACCGGGCCCTCCTGGGCCACGGCCATCGGCTCATCGGTCCGGCCATTTGCGAATCCGAGCAGACCACCCTTTTGATCCCCCCGGGATGGGCCATGGGCATCGATCAATACAACAATGCCCTTTTAGAGGAGGTTTCATCATGAAGGTTCGTATTACCGAATATCTGGAAATTGACCTCGACAAGGAACTGTGGACCTGCCAGCGCTGCGGTCATGCCTTGATCGGGGCCCGGGAAAATTATAAAAAAGGCTGTTTAGTAGCTGAACGGCCGGCCAATGAGGTCCACCAGCCTTTGGTCGAAGACCAGTCCTACAGCTTCTGTCCGGACCCGGAATTCTGCAGGATCATTGAATTCTACTGCCCCCAGTGCGGTGTCATGATCGAAAATGAATATTTGCCGCCCGGACACCCGTTGACTCATGAAATAGAGCTGGATATTGATAGTCTGAAAGAAAAACACTCATGAAGTTCGGAATTCGGAATGCGGAATTGGAAAAACCCCCTTCCATAGGGGATCCGTAGGGGGCGGGTTTTAAACCCGCCCCTACGGGTTATTTCCATGCCTCGTGGCGCCTAAATGGACATGAAGGTTTAATAAAAAATGCTTAGTGGCCGGGAGCTTTTCACTAAATTTCTGAAGGGGGAGCCTCTTGAAAGGCCGCCCTTTGTGCCCTTGATCCGGGGACTGACGGCCCGGGTGGAAGGGTTGGCCCAGGAGGCCATTCATTCCGACCCTGCCTTATGGGCCAACTGCCTGGCGAAAACGACCGAGCTTTTTGATTTCGACGGTATAGTGGCCGGATTTGATTTCAGCCTCATGGCTGAGGCCTGCGGTTGCCGAATCAAATGGGAAAACGACCGGCCGAGGATTGCCGCCCTGCCCGAAGCGTTATGCCAGACCCCGGAAGAGAGCGGGAGAATGAAAAATGCCCTGGAAACGGCCGGCCGCGTATTCCAGGTCTGCCGGGCCAGGCGGGCCTGCGTGGCGGCCCTGACCGGACCGGTGACCCTGGCCCATCAGCTCTTTGGCCGCGAAGAAGGGGAAAAGCGCCTGAGTGAGGTTAAGCAGTTGGTGGTAAGGGTCACCGAGGCCTTTTGCCGGATTCGGCCGGATGTCCTGGTTTTTATGGAAGGCCGGCCTCTGGCTCTGGCCGAGCCAACTGCCGCCCATCGCCGGCTCTACCAGACCCTTAAAAATATCACTTCCTATTATAACCTCTCCGATGCCCTTTATTTACAGGGCTATCGTCCGGAAGATCTGGGGGCTTTCGCCTCTTTAAAAATGGATATTTATATCCTTGGACCGTCGCAAGACCAAGGCCTGCCCCCTCTTTCAACACTCTGGGATCTCGGGGCCGAGGCCCGTGGAATCGGTATCGGCCTGCCTATGGGGGACATTCCCAAGGCCCGGGAAATTATCCAACAAGGGGTGGATTGGTATGGCGCCAAAGGCCGAAGGAGCTTTTTCTTTACCAGTTTCGGACCTGTGACTCGTGAAGTCCATTTGGAAACCCTTCAACAACTGATCCGGGAGATCAGTCAGGTAAGACTGTAAATAGGAAACAGTTTAGCTTTTTGAAAACAGCTTTCATCGCAGAGACGCCGAGACCGCAAAGAAAAAAATTTATCCCGCCAACGGCGGGATAAGCTCCGCTACCTTCTGGGTAATTTTTTCGCCGGAGAACAGAGTTGGTTAGTACAATCCCGCCTCTCACGGGATTGTACTAAAAAAATTCTCTCTGCGTTCTTCGCGCCTTTGCGGTGAATAATAGTTTTTTTCAAAACAGCTAAGTCCTACGTAACTCGAGAACAAAGGAGGCACGTTATGGGGTACGGCATTAATATCGATATCGGCGGGACCTTTACTGATTTCTACTGCACCCAGGATCAAGGCCCGTCCCTGATCACCAAGACACCCACCACCCATTATGATCTGTCGGTGGGCTTTATCAGGGGGGTACAGGAATTAGCCCGCCTTCACCACCTGGATTTAAAGGAATTCCTGGGCCGGACCGAGGCGGTTCGCTACTGCACTACCCTGGGGACCAATGCCCTGATTGAGCGGACCGGCCCTAAATTGGGCCTGATTACCACCTCGGGGTTCGAAGACACCATTTATTTAGGCCGGGGCCGGAGTTGGGCCGACGGCCTATCGAGCAAAGAGAATAAAGATCTGGGCCGCATTCAAAAACCTCTTCCCTTGATTACGCCGGACATGGTGGTCGGGGTCCATGAACGGATCGATTCCTTCGGCCAGGTGATCTGCCCTCTTAAGCCGGAGGAAGTTCTGGAAAAGCTACAGGTCCTGGTTGACCGGGGGGCCATGGGCTTTGTGGTCTGCCTGCTCTGGTCTTTTGTTAATCCGGCCCATGAACGGGTCATCAAGGAGATCATCGAAGAAGAATATCCGGAAGTGTATTTAGGGTCCATGCCGGTGACCCTTTCCTCTGAGGTCTCGCCCAAATCCGGCGAATACACCCGTTTTATTACCGCCATTGTCAACGCTTATATCCATGGGGTCATGGCTGAAGAGCTTAATAAATTAGGCAACGAGCTTCGGGACGGCGGCTACAAAAGGCCTCTGATCCTGGTCCACAATACGGGTGGAATGAAAAAGGCCTCCAGGACTAGAGCCGTCCTGACCCACAACGCCGGCCCGGTGGCCGGGCTCCATGGGGCGGCCACTCTGGGTAGCGTTTACGGTTATAAAGATATCATTTTTACCGATATGGGCGGCACTTCCTTTGATATCGGCGTCATTACCGGTGGCCGTCTGCGCACCTACGATTTTATCCCGGTCATCGACCGCTGGCGTACCAATATTCCGGCCATTGAAGTTAAATCCATCGGGGCCGGCGGGGGTTCCATCGCCTGGATCAATGAATTGATGGGCAAGGCCCTCCAGGTCGGCCCCCAGTCGGCCGGATCTATGCCCGGTCCGGCCTGCTATGACCAGGGGGGCAAAGAACCGACGGTCACCGATGCCGATCTGGTCCTGGGCTATCTCAACCCGGATAATTACCTTGGGGGAAAGATGCTTCTGGATCCGGACCTGAGTGCCCAGGCCATCCGGGAAAAAATCGCTGACCCCCTGGGAATCGAGGTGGTGGAAGCCGCGGTGCGCATCCGGCATTTGGTCGATGCCTATATGGGCCAGCAGGTCTTCAACGAGGTGGCCCTCAAGGGCCATGACCCCCGGGATTTCGTCCTATTGGCCTGCGGCGGCGCCGGCCCGACCCATGCCTGCGGATTCGCCCCTTATCTCAATGTCAAACAAGTCCTAGTCCCTGCACCTTCTCCGGTTTCCGGTGCTTATGGCGCCTCGACCGTCAAGATCCAGCAGGTCTGGGATAAATCGAGGACCATGAAGATTTTCCAATGGGCCACCCAATCCTATTCCGAAGATATGGAGGCCTTCAATTCCGTTGTGGATGAACTTAAGGATTTGGCCATCAGGGATTTGCGTCTGGAAGGGTTTCAGGAGGACCGGATTCGATTCCGATTGGAGCTGGATATGCGTTACGGCATGCAGTATAACCTGACCAAGATCATCTCCCCTCATCTCCGTGTTGAAAGCCCTCAGGATTTTAAAGCAATCGGCGACCGCTTCACCGAACAATATTCCGCAACCTATTCTCCGGAAGCGATTTTCCCCATGGGGGGGATTAATGTCGAGTGTTTTTACCTGACCGCTTTTGTGGAAATTCCTTTACCCGAGATCACGAAAGTTGAGATGAAGGGGACTGAACCTCCGCAAAAGGCCCTGAAGGAACCGCGCCGGGCTTATTGGGATGCCGTTGGAGGGTTTAAGGAAACGGCCGTCTATGCCTTTGAAGCCCTGGAACCGGGCAATCAAATTGCCGGGCCGGCCCTGATCGAGGCCCGGGACACCACCTTTGTCATTGAACCCGGATGGAAATTTTCTTTGGATCTTTATCATAACGGCGCCCTGGAACGGGTTTAATCTCAGGTGTTGTTAACGCGAAAACAAAGTTCGGAGTTGGGAGGAGACCGATGAGCAGCATGGTTTATGGAAAGGATTTCGAGGTTGTTCAGAAGCTGAGGCCGGAACCGATGACCCCGGAAGAAGAAGCGGCCCAGGAAAAAATCGATGATGTGGATTTTGAAATCTTCATGCACAAGATGAATATGATCGCCCAGGAAGGAAAGGAGACGACCATGAAGTTAGGGGCCTCGTCAGGGATGCGCTGGGGGGACGTGGCCTTCGCTGTTTATACCGCCCAGGGGGATATGGCCGTGGTGGCCACGGGTATCTGGTTTCACGCCGTGCTGGGTCAGGTACCGGTAAAGTACATTGTCAAACACTGGATCGAAGACCCTTCGGTGGGGGTCAAGGAAGGGGATTCTTTTTTCTTCAATGATCCCTTCTATGGCGGGGTCCATGGGGCGGATATGGGTTTGTGCGTCCCGGTTTTCCACCAGGGCCGCCTGGTGTGTTTTGTCGGGGCCGTGGTCCATACCGGAGAATGCGGCGGCACCGACCCCGGAGGGGTTTCCCTCAATGCCCGCTCCAAATATGATGAGGGCCTGCTGGTCCCACCCCTGAAGATCGGTGAAAACTTCGCCCTTAAGGAAGACATCCTGGCCATGTTTTCCTCCATGACCCGCGATCCCCGGACCATGATCCTGGATATCAAGGCCAGATTAGCGGCCTGCCGGATCGCCCAAAGACGGATCATCGATCTCCTCGACCAGAAAGGAAACGATTTCTTTATCGGGGCCTTGAGGAAGATCCTCGGGGTTACTGCCGAGGCAGCCAAAAAAAGGGTCGGCCTGCTCAATGACGGGGTTTTCCGTCAGCCTTGTTTTATGGATACCGTCGGCCCGGAGGCCGCCCTGGTCAAGCTCAATGTCACCATGACCAAAAAGGGGGAGCGGATAAAACTGAGCTTTGAAGACACCTCCCCCTTGTTCCCGGACAAACCCCTGAATACCTATTTTCAGGGGATCATCGGCCTGGCCATGGTCTATTTTTGCGGCTGGTTTCTGCACGGCCTGCCGGCCAATAACGGCCTTCTGGAAATCCTCGAATGGGAATTTCCGGATAACGCCTTGATTAATGCCCAGGGGGATGCCCCGACCTCTCTGGCCCCCATGCCCCAGGTCTGTTCCTGCCATGGCATTTTCCGCTGCGGGGCCCGTATGACCTATCATCTGGATCCTTTAAGGGCCGTGGCCAGTTGGTTCCAGGGGTTTGCCATACCGGTTTATGGGGGCATGAATCAATGGGGAGAGCCCATTGCCGATATCACTCCCGAAATCAACGCCACCGGCTGCGGGGCCAGACCGGACATGGACGGGGTCAATGGGGCCGGGGCCTTCTTCGCCACCATGAGCGATTGCTCGGACGTGGAGACCACCGAATCGGATCGACCTTTCGTCTATCTTTTCAGAAATTACTTCAAGAACTCTTACGGACATGGAAAGTTTCGGGGCGGTTCAGGAGTGGGCTTTGGAATGATGATGCACCATGTTCCCTGGGTGGCCCTCGGATCCCTGGGATATGGAAGCAAATTTCCGGCCACTATGGGCATTTTCGGAGGTTATGCCGTGCCGCCCGTTTTTACCCAGGCGGTCCATGGAAGTAATGCCAAGGAGCTTCTCGATGAAGGGGGGGGAGCCATGCCGTCCTCGCTGGACCAGTTGTACGAAAGCGGCAACCCTGAAGAGGGTGCCCGTTTGTATCATCATATCTCCATGGCCATCCAACCTTTCCTTAATGGGGATACCTTTTATGTACCGGTGGGGGGCGGAGCGGGATACGGGGATTGCCTGGAACGGGAGCCCGAACTCATATTAAAAGACTTAGCGGATGGCCTGGTGTCCTCCTGGGCGGTTCGAAATATCTATCAGGTGGCTTATGACGAAAAGACCCTGAGACTTGACCCGGAAAAAACGCAGGCCTTACGGAACGAAGCCCGGCGCCTCCGCAAAGAGCGCGGCAAGCCTTATGACGCCTTTGAGGCAGAATGGCTTAAGCTCCGTCCCAAGGGAGAGGTCCTTAAGCACTTTGGTTCCTTTCCCTATCCCAGCAAGGGGATTCAGGCAGGGCTATAACACAAAAATACGGTTCAAGGTTCAAGGTTCAGGGTTCAAGGTTAGGGAAAACCCATTTTCATATTTCGTGGCGCCCCAGCACAGGCGGGGCATGAGGGTTTAGTACGGTATAAGTTCGGAGAACATTTAAACGATCCCCAACTCTTTAGGGTTTTGTAGGGGCGGGTTTTAAACCCGCCCCTACGGGGTATTTTCATGCATTGTGGTGCCCTCAAAGGATGGGGGTTTTTCCTTAAACCTTGAACCTTATACCTTGTACCTATACACGGAGGTAGAGTTAAAATAGGTCAGGCATCCTGCCTGACAATTGAGCTTTTTCTTAGTAATCACGGAGGTAAGGCATGGCAGAAGATCTTATTCATGAAAGGACGATACACC
>CAZVHO010000037.1:22387-32167 GCA_964627515.1 uncultured Thermodesulfobacteriota bacterium
TAATCACGGAGGTAAGGCATGGCAGAAGATCTTATTCATGAAAGGACGATACACCGGGTCCTCCGGAAAAAGGTCATTCAATACGGCAACCGGGAATTTTTTTATTTCCAGGACCGGGTTTTTGGGTACGAGGACCTGGACCGAGAGTCGGATCGGGTGGCCGCCGGGCTACAATCCCTGGGTATCGGGAAAGGGGACCAGGTGGCTATTATGATGAATAATCGGCCGGAATTCCTCTTTCTCTGGTTCGGACTGTGCAAGCTCGGGGCTGTGGAGGTGCCCATCAACACCGCCCACCGGGGGGACTTGCTGACCTATATGATCGACAAGGCCGATTGTCGCCTGGCCGTGGTTGAATCGCCTTTCCTGGATCGGTTGGAGCCTGTGCTAAAGGAACTGCCCAAATTAGAGCAAGTGCTGATTTTGGGCGCACCCGGAGAGGAGCTCCCTTCTTTAGAGAAACCAACGCTTGATTACCGGCAGGTCACGGCCAACGATGGGCAATTCCGGGAAGTGGAGGTCTTCTGGTCCGATCCCTTTATTATCATGTTTACCTCAGGGACCACCGGTCCTTCCAAAGGCTCCCTGATGCCCCATAATTACGCCCTCTATATGGGAGAAATAGTCTCTCAGACAGTCGATTACTCTGAAAAGGATTGCCTGTATAACGCCCTGCCCCTGTTTCACGGCAATGCCCAGCTTCTGTCGGCTATGCCGGCCTTGATGAGCGGTGCCCGTATGGTCCTGGCCGAAAGGTTTTCAGCCGGCCGCTTTTGGGAAGAAATAAAACAATACCGATGTACGGAATTCAATTATATCGGCGGGATTCTGAGCTTTCTTTGGAAGGCCGATCCCCGATCGGATGATGCCGATAACCCTTTACGGGTCATGTTGGGCGGGGGTGCCCCCATGGACCTTTTCGACAAGATCGAAAAGAGGTTCGGGGTTACCCTGATTGAAGGCTACGGCATGAGTGAAATCGGATTGCCCTTGATGAACTCGATTAAAGAACGGAAGAAAGGGACCTGCGGAAAGGCCTGGGCCGGTTACCAGGTCAGGGTGGTGGACGATTATGGCCTGGAAGTCGGGCCTCATGTGCCAGGTGAACTGCTGATCCGTCCCAACAAACCTTTTTCCATGCTTCTCGAATATTACAAAATGCCCGAGAAGACGGTGGAGGCCTGGGCGGATCTTTGGTTCCACACCGGGGATTATCTCTATTACGATGAAGAGGGCTACTTTTATTTTGTCGACCGCAAGAAAGATGCCCTTCGCCGGCGGGGTGAAAATATCTCTTCCTACGAAGTGGAAAAGGTGATCAATGCCCACCCGGCCGTAATGGAATCGGCGGCCATAGCCGTTAAATCGGAAATGGGAGAGGATGAAGTCATGGTCTGTCTGACCTTGAAACCGGAAGCGGCCCTCTCCCCCGTAGAATTAATGGACTATTGCCGGGAGCGCATGGCCTATTTCATGGTCCCCCGCTATCTCCGTATGCTTACGGCCCTTCCTAAAACATCCACCCAGCGGGTCCAGAAATATCAACTCCGCCAGGAGGGGGTCACGGCCGATACCTGGGACAGGGAGAAGGCGGGATATCAATTGAAACGCTGAAGTTCGGATTTCGGAATGCGGATTTCGGAATTTAAAAGAAACATATTGCTCTGCTCCTTTAGTGCCCCACAAGGGCCTGTATAAAGTATTGGGTGTAAGGTATACGGTTTTTCCTTAAGCCTTAAACCTTGCACCTTGCACCTTACACCTTGCACCCTCAAAGAAAGGGCTGAAAATGAAAGCGGTCGTTTTAAAACCCGGATGTCAATTGGCTTTGGAGGAGGTTCCTGAACCTCAAATGGAATCGCCGACCGATATGATCGTTAAAGTGACCACGGCTTCCATCTGCGGTTCCGATATTCACATCAAGTATGGGGAGATCCCCATTCCCCCGGAGACCGTCATCGGCCACGAGTTTGTCGGTCTGGTGGAGGAAGTCGGTTCCGGAGTGGTCCAGTTCAGGCCTGGGGACCGGGTCAGTGTGCCGGCCGGGATCTGGTGCGGTCTTTGTCCGGCCTGCCGCCGGGGGGAGGAACAGAATTGTCTCAACGGAGGGGTCTGGGGAGGCGGGCTTTATTTCGGCCGGCCGTTGGCCGGGGCCCAGACCGAATTTGTCCGGGTGCCCAATGCCGACCTGTGCGCCATGTCCATCCCCGATCAGGTACCGGATGAACAGGCCGTCTTTGTGGGAGACATCTTCATGACCGGTTATCACGCCGCTTTTCAGGGAGGGATAAGAACCGCCGACACGGTGGTGATTTACGGCTGCGGCCCTATCGGCCTGACGGCCCTCATTTCTGCCCGGATGTTCGGCCCCAAAGAGATTTTTTCCGTAGACCTGTATGACAACCGTTTGGCCCTGGCCGAACATTTCGGGGCTACGGTGATCGATGCCCGGAAAGAAGACCCGGTGAATCGGATCCTGGAGGCTACGGATATGCAGGGGGCCGATGTGGCCATTGAAGCCGTAGGCAATCCGGATACCTTTCTGCAATCCCTGAATTCGGTGCGAAGGGGAGGGATGGTCTCGGTGGTGGGACTTTTCCCTTCTTCGGTGGAACTGCCCCTTCCCATTTTCGGCCTCTACGGGGTGCGCATCAATATGGGCCTGGGTAGCCCTTCCTCCATGGGGCAGCTCATGTCGCTTTTGGCCTCCGGCCGATTGGACCTCTCCCCTCTATGCACCCACACCTTCGGCCTCAAGGACGCCCTGGAGGCCTATGACCTTTTTGAAAATCATAAGGACCAATGCCTTAAAATAATGCTCAAACCATAAAAAATTTTGGAATTCAGAATTCAGGAGTCAGAATTCAGAATGATGATGAATCATCAAAAGGATTTGGGTTTTATTCTGGATTCTGGATTCTGAATCCTGAATTCTAAGTCTCAATGTGAGAGGTGAATTCTCAGAATAACCTATGGATGAATCTACAAGGAGGGTTTTATGGCTTACACCAACGTAAAGGAAACCTTTGACCAGTTGTATAAAAACTTTAATTCCCAGGCGGCCAAGGGGGTTGATGCCGTATTTCAGTGGGAAATTCTCGGCGACGGGGGAGGAAGCTGGCACATGACCGTTAAGGACCAGACCTGCCAGTTGGCCGAGGGAAAACATCCCAAACCCAATGTTTCCCAGACCTCGAGTGTCCAGACCTTTCTGGCCCTGGTCAATAATGAATTGGGTGGTATGCAGGCCTTTATGAGCGGCAAGCTCAAGGTACGGGGCAATATTCTATTGGCCCAGAAAATTATGGATATTTGGCCGGCATAAAGTTGCAAGTTGCAAGTTTCAAGTTTCAAGCATGAAAAGCTGGCAAATCATCCGCATTTTCATGTTCTATGGGGCCCCCTGGACATGAAGGCTTAATACGAGATACAGTTTCAAGTCTTAATTGAGGCAAAGCCTTGGGCTTTCAACTTTGAGCTTTTTGCCCTGAAAACTTGAAACTTGCATCTTGCATCTTAAACAGGGTACGAGGATTTACTATGGAATCAGAGACCGTAGAGAATATTCCTCCCTTCTTTCCGGGGATCTTTACCCCGCCGCCATACCATCAGGCTCCGCCGCGGTTGTTGGGAGGATTTTGCCCGGCCTGTGGGGACTACTCTTTTCCGAGGCCTAAATTTTGTCGCCGCTGCCTGGGCGAGGAGGAAGAAACCGACCTGGGATCGGAAGGGACTTTGTACAGTTTCACCGTCATACGGACCAAACCCCCTTTGGGTTTACCCCAGCCCTACTCCGTCGGCTATGTCGATTTGAATGGAAAGGACCTGCGGATTTTTTGTCTCTTGGACCCCAAGGCCATAGACCGGCTGCGAATAGGTTTACCCATGCGCCTGGCTGTGGATCCATTAGGTCACGATGGCCGCGGTTCGCCACGTTTACGCCCTTATTTCACCCCGCAGGAAGAATAAAATAATAAGGAATCATCTATGGCTTCAGTAGCGGTTCTGGGGATCGGTATCATCCCCTTCGGCAAACATCCGGAACAGACCGTGGTGGAAATGGCCGTCCAAGCCGCCTATCTGGCCGTCAAGGACGCCGGCATCAGGCCCGGGCAAGTAGAAGCCGGCTTTTTTGCCAATGCCCTGGCCGGCCGGTTGTTCGGTGACGGCACTATCGGACAAAACGTCTTCTGGGAAATCGGCATCAACAGGATACCGGTTGTTAATGTGGAAAACGCCTGCACCTCCGGCTCCACGGCTTTTTATCTGGCCTATAATGCCATTGCCTCCGGCCAGGCGGAAGCGGCCCTGGTCGTCGGAGCCGAGAAGATGTGCGTCCCAGAATTTGGCCTTATTAATTCAGGGGAGACCGAACTGGATACGCAGCTCGGTCTGGTAGCCCCGGCCAGCTTTGCCCTCCGGGCCGTTCGCCATAGCTATGAATTCGGCACCACCGCCGAACAATTAGCCGCCGTGGCCGTTAAAAATCGTCGCCATGCCGGGATGAATCCCCTGGCCTATTTCCGGAAACCGATCACCCTGGAGGAAGTCCTGGCCGCCCCGATGATTGTCGATCCTCTGACCCGATTGCAATGCTGTCCCATTGCCGACGGGGCTGCTGCTGTGGTCCTCGGCTCCAATTCCCTGGCCGGGTCCAACCGCCGGGCCGTCTCTATCAATGCGGCCATCTTGTGCACCGGCAGTTATGAGAGCCCGCAAAATATGACCCTTTGGGAGACGGACTATCGGGGCTGCCGCCTGGCCTATGAAAAAGCCGGGATCGGACCGGAGGATCTGGACGTGGTGGAATGCCATGACGCCTTCACCATCTCCGAAATTCTCCACTATGAGGCCCTGGGGTTATGTCCGCCCGGTGAAGGGGGGAGGATGGTCTCCGATGGTCAGACCGCCCTGGGTGGACGGATTCCGGTAAACGTCTCCGGGGGTCTTTTAAGCCGGGGGCATCCGGTGGCGGCCACCGGGGTGGTCCAGATCTGCGAAATTATCACCCAACTCCGCCAGGAGGCCGGAGCCCGTCAAGTCGAAGGAGCCCGAATCGGTCTGGCCCATTGCATGGGCGGGGACAAGGCCGGGGATACCAAGTCTTGCACGGTATCGATTTTTGAAAAAATAGGCGAGAGGCATGAGGCAAACAAGGAGTAAGAAAATGGTCTGGATTCCCGCCTGCGCGGGAATGACGAGTTTTTAAATGGTCATCAATGCTCGATGTTTAGCGTTTTTCCTTTGAGCTTTGTGTCTTAAATCTTGAAACCTGCAACTTGCAACTTGCATCTATTTGCACTCCTATAGGGCATGAGGATTAGAAAAAAATGTCGTCAAAATTACATCATATAGCCCTTTATGTGCTGGATATGGATCGGTCCCTTCATTTATTTCAGGACCTCCTCGGCTTTCGATTGCAATGGCGGCTGCCTTCGGTGGGAGGCAGGAAACTTTCCGCCCTCCTGGGCATCCCGAAAATAGAAGCTGAAATGGCTTATCTTCAAAATCAAGACTCCCCGGTGGCCCTGGAACTGGTCCGTTTAATCCATCCGGCCTCGATACCTGCTCCTGAAAGTTTCACCCACCCAGGCTTGGTGCTCATCAGTCTGGCAGTCAGGGATCTGGACGGCCTTTGGAAAAGACTGGAAAAGGAGGGGTGGAAACCTTTCACTCCGGGAATCGAAATGCCCACCCCCCATGGAACCAAGGCCCGGCTCTGTTGTTTCCGTACCGAAGAAGGGATAACCATTGAGTTAATAGAGGAATGATTTTTTTGACAGGATTAACAGGATTTTTGTTTTCGAACTAAACCCTCATGTCCCTCTGAGTCGGAGCACCACGAAGCATGAAAATAGCTTCAAGGTCCAAGGTTTTTCATACTTGAAACTTGCATCTTGAAACTTGACACTTTATTTTCGAACTAAATGGTCAGGAAGCTGGCAGGGGACAGGCTGGTGGCCAACATCACCATATTGATATCCTGATGGTCCTTCCAGGTACTGCTGGCCTGGCTGGCCGGTTCAAGCCAGAATTTTTCAATCGCTTCAATCAGCGGGGAAAATTGCCTTAAAGATTCGATTTGCCGGGAAAGGGACCCTGTCTTTTCAAATAGGCTGGGATTATCCTGAAACATTTCCGGTAATTTTTCCAAGGCATGCAATCCGATGGACAGGCCCAATTCCCGGAAAGCCAGTCGGTATTCCGCCGGGTATTTTAAATGACCCTGCCGGGCATAGGATTCCAGACCCTTGAGGGAAGCATCCAGTAATATCCTGAGCAGGTCGGATTGTTCAACATAACCGCGGACCATCAATTGAGCCACCCGACCGGAATCGAACAAAAGACCACCGATACCCAGAGGATCATCGGTGGTCCAGTCCGTTCCGGCGGAGATACCGGCCATGTCGGCGATCTCTGCCTCAAGGTCGGTCCAGGAGGTTTTTTCAAATAATTTTTCTGTCGTGGCCTGAAGCTGATTGTAGGTGATATAGCCATCAAGAGGATCGTGGTGTCCCATGGAGGGGACGAGGGGATAGGAAAGGTCGATGCTCATTTTCCAGACCATCCTTTTCCGGCCGCCGGACGGTGGAACGTAGGTAAACCTGGCCTGGGCTGTTTTGGCCAGTTCGATGGCCCATTCATTATACCTGGAATCACCGGTGACCCGGCTTGTGCAATTGAGGGCGTGCATCCATTTGGTTAGATAATGGAAGTACTGGCCGTCCCTGTCCCATTCCAGTCTTTCGTCAATGGGGTCGGCCACCTTTCGTTCCCTCATGGCCTTGCCGATCCGCAACCCCCCTCTGGTAGGGTGCCTTTTGCCCTCCTGCTCATCCAGGCCGCTGATCCAGCCGGTACGGGAATCATCCTGGCGGTGCCGGCCAAGCTGGGTATGGACCTGATCGATAAGTCGCAAAGCGAGAAGCCGGTAATCGGCCTCTGCGGTTTGTCGATAGAGTTCCAGAAAGTTGCAGACGGCGAAGGCATCGGTCCATAAGTAGCGCCGGGGAGTTTTCCCTGCCGGGGACAGCCCGGTTCGATCGGCAAATTGGGCCATGATTTCCCGGATTTTGGAACTGGAGGCCTTTCGTTTCATCTCTTCTCCCATCAGGAGGCTTCGTGAAAAAGTGCGGTCCTCCCGCCGTCTACCACCAGGTCGTGGCAGTTGACGAATCTGCCCTCTTCGCTGGCTAAAAAAAGGGCCGCCGTGGCGATATCATGAGCCAGGCCGGTCGTCCTCAAAGGGGTGGCCTTGGCCAGATTTTTTTTCAGTTTTTCCATCTTCCGTTCATTGACCTCCGGGTCGAGGGCATTGGCCACTTCAGACCCGCCCCAAAAGATCGGTGTGGCAATGGCCCCCGGGGAGATACAGTTCACCCGAATGCCAAAAGGGCCGAGTTCCACTCCGGCCAGCCTGGTGAGGTGGGTAACGGCTGCCTTGGCCGCACTGTAAAGATATTGGCCCTGACCCACCCGGATGGCGGCAACGCTGGAGGTGTTGATGATGCAGCCTGAACCCTGGACCTTCATCACCGG
Organism: uncultured Thermodesulfobacteriota bacterium; assembly: GCA_964627515.1. Taxonomy (GTDB): domain Bacteria; phylum Desulfobacterota; class RBG-13-43-22; order RBG-13-43-22; family RBG-13-43-22; genus RBG-13-43-22. Next base: position 29,927 of record CAZVHO010000037.1, read on the forward strand.
CGTGGCGTACTTGATTCCGAAGACGACACTCCCTAACAACAAATTCATGCTATAAATAAAATCCTCCGAGGTTACGGTCTCCAGGGTCCCCCGGCTGGGTCCGCCGGCGTTACTGAACAGACAGTCCAGGCGCCCGAAACGATCGACGGTTTGATCGATCAAGGCTTTTATTTCTCCGTCGTTGATGACATCAGTCCGTTGATAAATTACGTTCTTACCCAAACGGTCGGCGATGGCGGCCCCTTTTGTCTCCGACCTTCCGGCGATAATGACCTTGGCGCCCTCAGCGGCAAAGACCTCGGCCGTCGCCTCTCCAATACCACTGGTTCCGCCGGTAATGACCGTCACTTTTCCATCTAATCTTCCCATTATCTGTTTTCCTCCTTTTGAAAACACCTTTTAGCTTTTTGAAATTTTTTGACACGGATTTCACGGATAAACACGGTAAGGCAAAATGATTATTCATCAATCACGCTGATAGCGTGATTGATGAATACCCGGTCTCCGCCTTCGGCGGATGCTGGTCTCAAGAAAACGGATGCCCGTTTTCTTGAGAAATAAAGAGCATTATCCGTTTTATCCGCGAAATCCGTGCCAAGAAAAATTTTCTTTTACTTTTTTCCAAAACCCTAAAGTGTTACAACGGATTTTATTATTATCTCCTTTTTTCCCGGAAAACAAGGAAAGAATAATAGGTTTTTTGTTTTGACGAAAACCCAAGATTAAGGTATTATTTTTATGAGATTGAATCATCACTTTCCATCGGCAAGGAAGGGTCTAATGAAACTCAAGCAATTATCCATTTTTCTGGAAAACGCCCCCGGCCGTCTGTATGAAGCCACCCAGGCCTTAGCCTCGGCCGGCCTCAATCTGAGAACCCTGAGCATTTGTGATACCTCGGACTTCGGAGTGCTTCGGATTGTCGTCTCCGACCTTTCCACGGCCCGCAGGATAATCATGGAGAAACATTTTCCGGCCCGTGTCGATGACGTCATCGTTGCCGAAATAGAAGACACCCCCGGCAGCCTGGCCAAGGTTCTCTATCTCTTTAAGGAAGCCCAGGTGAATGTGGAATACATGTATTCTTTGGCCGGAACCGGAACCGCATCCGGAAAGGCGGTCCTGGTCTTCCGCTTCAGTGACAATGACCGGGCCATCGAGATATTGCAAGGCAACGGCATCAAGCTCCTGGATGCCGAAACCCTGGGTATTCTCGAAAATGGCAGTTGATTTTCGCCGAGACCTTAGTGTAAAGGGTTTAGTTCGAAAATAATTTTTTGGCACGGATTTCACGGATTTCACGGTTAAAGCCATGGGGGTAACTATGAAAGCCAGCAGCAGTTATCGTCCGAAAAAATTTGCCGTCATCGGCGCCGGCCCTGTGGGGGCCATCGTCGCCGCCTTCCTCACCAAGGGCGGGTATGCGGTAACCTTATGCGACGTGGTGCCTGGTCTGCTCGGACCGGCTTTGGATCTGGGCATCATCATCGAAGGGGCCGATACCCTGCAAATCAAGGTGGCCAGGACCACAACCCGCATTGATGACCTGGTCAATGATCCCCCCGATGTGATTATGGTTACCGTCAAGGCTACGGCCCTGCCTCTGATCGCCTCGGCCCTCGAGGGCTTTGTTGCCGAAGGACGTTATGTGGTGAGCTGGCAGAACGGCATCGATACCGAACTGGTTCTGGCCCACAATTTAGGTCCTAAATCCGTTATGCGGGGCGTGGTCAATTACGGCTGTGTCCCCTTAGGACCGGCCCATGTCCGGATTGCCTTTCATCATCGACCCCATTTTCTCCAGGAACTCGACCCCCGGTCCAGGGAGGCCGCCCTGGGGATCTGTGAGGTCTTCACGGAGTGCGGACTGGACACCGAGCATACCGACCAGATCAAAAATATGGTCTGGCGCAAGGCCGTCCTCAATGCCTGCATGAACCCCATCTGTGCCATAACCCGCAAGACTATGGTGGAGACCATCGTCGACCCCATCCTCTTCAACCTGGTCGATGCCTTGATCAAAGAAGGGGTGGCTGTCGCCCGGGCCAATGAATTTGCCCTGGGGTCGGATTTCTACCCCTACTGCATTAATTATATCAAGACCGCCGGCAACCACAAACCCTCTATGCTCCAGGACATCGAGGCCGGCCGCCGAACGGAAATCGATTACATTAACGGTAAAATTGTGGAGTACGGCTTGCAGGCCGGCATGGCCACTCCCTACAACACCATGATCCGCGG
>CAZVHO010000037.1:32267-38681 GCA_964627515.1 uncultured Thermodesulfobacteriota bacterium
TGGAGTACGGCTTGCAGGCCGGCATGGCCACTCCCTACAACACCATGATCCGCGGCTTGGTCAAGGCCCTTGAACCCCAATGAAAAATGCAGGCGAGAGGCACGAGGCGATAGGGAAAACCATAAGTGAAAGGGACAAGGAGTTTTCCCTTGAATCCTCTAATCCCTCCATCGTTACCGGTTTTTGTTCATCGACCGCGCTTAGCTTCTCCGGCCTTGCAGGTTTTGAGTCTCCTGATGAGGGCGTCATACTCCAGGGTATTCAGGACATCCTTTTTCTCCACCCATCCCCGGCGGGCCACGGACACCCCATAGGTCATAAAATCATATTGGCTGATCACATGGGTATCGGTGCTGATGACCACGGATACCCCATAATCCTTGGCCATCCTGAGGTGCAGGTCATTCAAATCGAGACGGAGGGGATAGGCGTTGATCTCCATGGCCACTCCGTACCTGGCCGCTTCCTTAAGCACCGCCTCCATGTCGAGGGCATAAGCGTCGCGCTCCCCGATCAGCCGGCCTGTGGGGTGGGCGATGATACTGACGCAGGGGTTCCGGATGGCCGAAAGGATCCGGCCGGTAATCTGCTCCTCCGATTGCCGGAAGCCCGAGTGGATGGAGGCCACGACGATGTCGAGCCCGGAGAGGGCTTCATCAGACAAATCAAGGCTGCCGTCCGACCGGATGTCCACCTCCGTTCCCTTTAATATTTTGAAGCCTCTAAGCTTCCTGTTGGCTTCATCGATGGACTTGATTTCCTCGGCCAGTCTTTTTTCATCCAGGCCGTGGGCCACACCGAGCCCTTTGGTATGGTCCGTGATGGCTATGTATTGGTAGCCTTTTTTCCGGGCCCCCTGGACGATGGTATCGAGATCATGGCTCCCATCGGACCATTTGGTATGAACATGAAGGTCGCCTTTGATGTCTTCCAGAGCCACCAGGTCGGGAAGCCTCCCCTCCTGGGCCGCTTCGATTTCTCCCTGGTCTTCCCGAAGTTCGGCGGGAATCAGCGGCAGGTTAAGGGCCTTGTAGACGTCTTCTTCCTTTTTCCCGCCGATCCGTTCTTCCCCCGGTTCCCGGAATACCCCGTACTCATTGATCTTCAGTCCGGCCCGCACGGCCATTTCCCGGAGCTTGATATTATGCTGTTTGCTCCCGGTGAAATATTGGAGGGCGGCGCCATAAGAATCCTCTTCCACCACCCGCAGATCCACCTGGATTCCCTCGTCGGTGATGACCGATGATTTGGTCGGTCCGTGCATCAGGACCCGACTGACCTGCGGGAGTTTCACAAAGAGATCCATGACCTTTTCGGGTTTTTTGGAAGTGGTCAGGATATCGATGTCATTGACCGTCTCTTTCCGCCGTCGGATGCTCCCGGCCACCTGGATCCGGTCGACCGGTGCACTCTCCTTCACCCGTCTGATGATGTCCTCGGCCAGAGGCAGGACCCGGCCCAGGGGCCGCCGGTCCATTCCGCGCCTGATCAGTTCAATGCCTTTTAAGATATTTTCTTCGGTTTTCTTTTGGATACCCGGCAGACCGGCCAGTTTTCCGCTCCGGGTCAGGGTTTCCAGTTCATCGATACCCTTAATCCCCTTTGCTTCGTAGAGCATCCTGGCGGTCTTCGGACCCAGCCCGGGGACCTGAAGCAGTTCCAGGACCCCCGAAGGGATTTCTTTTTTCAACTCTTCGTGCCGGGCTATCTTCCCGGTGGCTAAATATTCGTGGATCTTGCCGGCCAGGTCCTTACCGATGCCGGGTATGGACTCCAGTTCCAACCGGGAGAGGAGCGCCACATCCTTCGGAAGGCCGTCGATATTCTGGGCCGCCCGGCGGTAGGCCCGGATCCGGAAGACATTTTCTCCCTTGAGATCCAGAAGCTCGGCCATTTCGTTGAACAGGTTGGCGATCTGCTGGTTTTTCATAAGGCCCTCCAAAAACCATATCGAAAAATAATTTGATTCTGAGCTTGACGTCACAAATAAATGTAATTACAATAGTTACAAAACAACTTGGCAAACTATAAGGAGAAAAACCCATGGAAAATCAAATACGAGCAAGAGATGTTAAGCTGGTCCCTATTGGAAATTCCAAAGGAGTTCGAATACCCAAGGCGCTCCTTCAAAAATATGGTCTAAAAAATTCCCTTTTGATAGAAGAAACAGACCGGGGACTGCTTCTCCGGAATAAAGAAGAAAACAAGCTTTCTTGGGAAGATACGTATAAAGCCATGGCTGATGAAAAGGAACGTTGGGACGATTTTGACACAACACTCCTTGACGGTCTGGAGGATGAGGACTTTGAATATTAAAAGGTACGAAATATATTTTGCTGATCTAAACCCCACCATAGGAAGCGAAATAAGAAAAGTGCGTCCCGTCGTCATAATTAGCCAAGACGAAATGAATAACTACTTGGAAACTGTTGTTGTTTGTCCATTAACTTCAAAATTGCACCCGCAATGGAGGACTCGACTCCTGATTAAATGTGCGAATAAAAATGCTGAAATTGCCGTTGACCAAATCCGCACCATTAGCAAGCAAAGATTACAAAATAAAATTGATAAGTTGTCCGATATCAAAGCCCCTCAATTACGAAAGCTCATAACTGACATGTACGGTGAATAATCATGGTTGGTGCCGATCCGAGTGGGACATTCAAAGAAATGTAGCGTTAAGGCTCCGGAAAGATTTTACCGGGATTTAAGATATGGTTGGGATCAAAGACGGCCTTTATCCCTCGCATCAGCTCAATCTGGGAGTGGTCCAGGGCCAGGGGCAGGAATCGCCGGCGCAAGCAGCCTATGCCATGCTCTCCGGTAATGGTGCCGCCCAATGCCAAGGTCAGACGATATATTTTTTCCGAGACCATCGGGACGAGATCGGCCCACTGTCCCTCCGGTGTCTGGTCTTTCAGGACATTGACATGAACATTACCGTCCCCGGCGTGTCCAAAATTAATTATCCGGAGAGAATAATCGGAGGCGATTTTTTTTATCCCTTTTAGAAGAGGAGGAATCTGAGAGCGGGGCACCACCACATCTTCCATATGGTTAATGGGGCTCTCAAAATTGAGGGCTTCAATGATCATTCGCCGGGCTTCCCATAACCTCTGGCGGGTCGGGCGGTCCTTCGCCACCAGAACATCCCGGGCACCATGGTGCAGACAAAGTTCTCCGACCGCTTCCGCATCGGATTCAACGGCCTCCTGGTGGTTGCCGTCAAGCTGGATCAGGAGTTGGGCCGCCGCATCATTAAAGGGAAATTGTTTTTTAAGCAGCCGTTCTACCGCTTTCAGGCTGTCCTGCTCCATGAATTCAATGGTGGTGGGGACAATCCGGTGGGCAATGATATCGGTCACGGTGTCGGCTGCCGCTTGAAAGTCATCAAAAGGCACCAGCAGATCGATCTGAACTTTGGGCAGGGGCATGAGCCGGAGTATAATTTTGGTTACAACGGCCAGAGTCCCCTCGGAACCGACGATCAGTTGCACCAGGTTATAGCCGGTGGCGTTTTTTACCAGCTTGCCTCCCATTTGAATGATCTCCCCTGATGGAAGAACGGCTTCCAGTCCGCAGACATAGCCCCGGGTGACCCCGTATTTGACGGCCCTTGGGCCGCCGGCGTCTTCGGCGATGTTTCCGCCGATGGAACAGGAATCCAGGCTTGCCGGGTCTGGCGGATAGAAAAGCCCTTCTGCTTCTACGGCCCGGTGAATATCACCGGTAATCACCCCGGGCTCGACGGTGATCATCAAATTTTTTTTATCTATTTCCAAAATGCGGTTCATCTTTTCTACAGAAAGCACGATTCCGCCCTGGACAGGTACGGCTCCTCCGCTTAAACCGAACCCGGCACCCCTTGGCGTTACCGGGATCCTCTCCCGCTGGGCCAGTCGAAATATTTCACTGATTTGTTCGCCTGAATGCACCCTGATGGCCACTTCCGGATCGGCCTTAAGGCCTACGACTTTATCATGGCTATAGGGTTCGATTCGCTCCCCGTCAATCAGTATTTGATCCGGTCCGACGATTATTTTAAGTTCTTCAATGACGGCCGGGGTGACTGGGTTGTACATCCTTTTCCCTTTGTCCTGTTGCGGGTAATGGTGTTCAGTTTTTATAATATCATATTATTTAAGACAAAGGATCTTTTTAATTTTTCCGGGCAATGAGATGAACGGCTGAGGCCTTGAAGGAAGCGAAGATTTTTTCTCCCACGGTGAGTTTAAGCCTGGCGAAGGCCCCCCTGGTCACATAAGAAACCAAAGGGAATCCGCAGTCCAGATGGACTTTCAGAAAGGGACCGATCGTGGCGATACCGGAGACCTTTGCCGAAAAAACGTTGGTGGAATTTACCTGTTTATCCGGATGAGACCTGTCGATTATCACGTTTTCCGGTCGGATGCCACAGAAGACCTTTTCACCCGGCCCCTTTTCTCCGAGGGCCTCTATCGTCCCCCCGTGAATGGTGATGATGACCGTTCCCTCCGTGTTGGTCAGGACCGTACCCGGTATGATACTCTCCATGCCTACGAATTTAGCCACAAACCGGTTTACCGGGTGGTCCATCACCTCGGCCGGAAGACCGGTCTGGACGATCTTCCCGCTATGCATTACCATAATCCGGTCCGACAGCCGCAGGGCTTCGGACTCGTCGTGGGTTACCAGCAAAGCCGCTATTCCGGTTTCGCGGATGATCCTTTCCATATCGTCGGTTATGGATTGCCTGGTCGGCGGATCGAGGGCGGCAAAGGGCTCATCCAGGAAGATGACTTCCGGGTCAATGGCCAGTGCCCGGGCCATTGAGGTACGCTGAGCTTCCCCGCCGGAGAGTTTCCGGGCCGAGCGGTCGGCCAGATGGACGATATTAAAACGCTCGAGGCTTGCCATGACCTTGTGCTTGATGGCCTCCCGTGGCATCCCTCTGATCTTCAATCCGGCAGCCACGTTGCCGAAAACCGTTGTATCAAACAGAAGGGGCTCCTGGAAGACCATAGCGATTCTGCGCCGGTATTCGAAGGCTGCCTGATTCGAGGCGATCTCCTGGCCGCGGAAGATGATCCGGCCGGTGTGCGGCTTGATCAGGCAGTTGAGGGCCAGCAGGAAGGTGGACTTGCCGCTGCCGTTCGGTCCGATCAGGGAGAGGATTTCCCGGTCGCCTAAAAAAAAGGAGGGGATATGGAGTACCTCCACCTTTCCCCGGATGACCCGGAGATTTTCGGCTTCAACTATTTTTGATTCCGGATTCATCGCGGCCGTTCCCGTTGCTGAATCACCGTCAGGAGGTAATTGACCAGAAAACAAAGCAAAACGAGGATGACCCCCAGGGCGATAGCCACATCGAAGTTTCCCATACCGGATTCCATGACCGTTGCGGTGGTTAAGACCCGGGAATAGCCTTTGATATTACCGCCGACCATGATGGAAGCGCCGACCTCGGAGATGACCCCGCCGAATCCGGCCATGATCCCGGCCAGGAGGGGCAGCCGGGCTTCCCTGATCAGAAACCAGACCATCTGGAACCTCGTGGCGCCAAGGGAAAGGATCTGCAAGCGCAGCTTGGCCGGGAGGTTCTGGATAGCGGCGATGGTGATTCCCATAACGATCGGTGTGGCGATGGTCGCCTGGGCGATGATCATGGCGGTCGGGGTATAGAGGATCCCGAGGAAGCCGAAGGGTCCGTTCCGCCAGAGGAAGATCATCACAAACAGACCGACTACCACCGGGGGCAGCCCCATCCCCGTATTGACCACGCTGACTAAAAACCTTTTTCCCGGAAAATTATTGAGGGCCACGACCGTTCCGGTTGAGAGGCCGATAAGCACACTGATCAGCGTCGCCGCCCCGGACACCTGTAGGGAAAGAAGGGTAATTCCAAGCACCTCCGGATTTAACGTCAAGAGGAGATGAAAAGCCTTGAGTATCCCGTCAAAAATAAGTTCCATTACAGACCTAGCGACTCCGGTTTTTTGCCGGCATCGGGAAAGAAAAGTGGGGAACCGTACTTGTCCACGCCGAACTTAGCGATGATTTCCTGGGTCTTCTTGGAGACCATGAAACCGGCAAAGGCCTTGGCCCCGGCGGTGTTGACCTTGGGCCATTTGACCGGATTGACCTCGATAACATGGTAGATGTTGAGCAGCAGAGGCTCCCTTTCTATGAGGATTTCGAAGCCGAGGTTCTTTTTGAGGGAGAGATAAGTGGCCCGGTCGGTGAGGATATAGCCTTTCTTTTCGGCGGCCACATTCAGGGTTTGCCCCATGCCGAGACCGGTCTGTTGAAACCATTTCTGCCCTTCAGGGTTGACCCCGGCCGCCTTCCAGAGACTCTTTTCCTTGGCATGGGTTCCGGAGTTATCGCCCCGGGAAAGGAAGAGGGCCCCGGTTTGGGCAATTGTTTTCAATGCTT
>CAZVHO010000037.1:38781-45297 GCA_964627515.1 uncultured Thermodesulfobacteriota bacterium
TTATCGCCCCGGGAAAGGAAGAGGGCCCCGGTTTGGGCAATTGTTTTCAATGCTTCCCTGGATGATTTCATCCCCTTGATCCTGGCCGGATCAACCGACGGACCGACGATTATGAAATCATTGTGCATAACCAGCAGGCGGTTTATCCCGAAGCCCTTGTCGATAAAGGCCTTTTCGGCTTCAGGGGAGTGGACCAGGAGCACGTCGGCCTCTCCCTTTTCCCCCATCTTCATGGCCTGGCCGGAGCCGACCGAAATCGTCTTGACAAAGTAACCGGTTTCCTTTTCAAAGATCGGAATCAGAACATCGAGAAGGCCTGAGTCCTGGGTACTGGTCGTGGTGGCCAGGATGACATTCTTCTGCTGTTTTTCTGCGGCTGCAACTGGAGATAAAAAAAATGCCGGGAGGAACAAGATGACGACAATCCACATAAAGGATTTATTTGTAATTTTTTTCATGCGCTTTTCTCCTTTTTCTTAATTAAGCACCCCTGCCCGGGGGCATCACAATTCTTGAAAATGGTTTCAGTTTAGCTTTTTGAATAACTATTTTCACCGCAGAGCCGCAAAGAACGCAAAGGTCGATCGGCTTTGCCGATCTTAATAAGAGACTCCCTTTAAGAGTCGAAAGGAATGATTTTTCCTTTCTGTTGAGAGGACAGAAAGGAAAAAGCCTTCGCAACCCCTTTGGGTAATTATTTAGTCGAAGGCCAGGGTTGTTTTGTTCAATCCCGCCTCTCACGGGATTGAACAAAAATAATTCTCTCTGCGTTCTTCGCGCCTTTGCGGTGAACAATACCCTCTTTTCAAACACTAAGGAGTTTCCTTTTTAAAATGATTAATTACCCTGGGCGGCCCGCCATTCCGGGGAATCAGGGAAGAACAGAGGACTTCCGTATTTATCCTTGCCGAAGTCCCGGACGATCAACTGGCCCTTTTCGGGGGCCGTCAGCCAAGAGATAAAGGTCTGGGCATCTTTTTGATTGACTCTGGGGAATCTGGCCGGGTTTACTGGAATAAGGGAGATGAAGTTGAGGAGTATTTCATCCTTTTCCACCAGAATCACCAGCTTGATGCTCTTCTGGAGGGAAAGGAAGGTGGCCCGGTCGATGACCGTATAAGCGTTCTGCTGGTCGGTGTATTTAAGGGTCGGGGCATTCCCCTCGCTCCCCTTCTCATAGACCTTATACCAGAGGCCGCCTGGTTTGATGCCGGTTTTCTCCCAGAATCCCATCTCCGCCACATGGGTCCCCGATTTGTCGCCCCGACTGATAAACAGTGCCCCCTTGGCGGCAATCTGTTTGAGGGCTTCCACGGCGCTCTTCATACCCTTGATGCCGGCCGGATCGGCAGCCGGGCCGAGGATAACAAAATCATTGTACATAAAGGGGATTCGCTTTGTCCCGTAACCGTCCTGGATGAACTTCTCTTCCAGGGACTTGGCATGTACCATGACCAGGTCAACATGGCCCTGCTGGGAAATTTTCAGGGCCGCACCGGTTCCCGCACCGACATGCCGGACCCGGATACCGGTTTCCTTTTCGAAGCTGTCCTCAAGGACCGTTACGATGCCGGCATCGATGGGACCGATGGTGCTGGCCAGTAAGACATATTGATCCCCTTCTGCCGCCGAAGCAAAGCAGGGAATAAGGAGTATCAAAACCACCAGGAAGGGAGTAAAAAATTTTTTCATCTATGTTCCTCCTTAACACGAAAATAAAGTTACAAGTTACAGGTTGCAAGTTTCAAGAGGTTATAGGGTATAGGCGAAAAAAACCATAAGATCATTTTTACCTTGCCCATCGCCCCCAGAAAGATTTTCATGATCTTTGGTTTTTATATATGTCAATTGTGGCATAGTAGTCAATAAAAAAAATTTCATGAATAGGTGTTTTGTGTTCCGATTTTTCCACGATCGATCTCCCAATCCACCGTTTGACCCCCAGAGATAGAAAACGATATCTTCTCCCATAGTTATCGAAAAGTGAAGGGGGACAAGGCCCAAACAAAAGTTGACAACAAGGGCTTTTAAGGGTATGAATTAAAAACCAAAAGCAGTCATTCTTCAAAAATGGAGGGTCCCGTCATGAAGCCAGCCAGAATTATTTTTTGGGTTTTTTGTCTTTTTTTGCTTGCCCTACCCCCTGCTTTTGCTCAGACGGCCAAGCCGGAGAAACCGAAAATCGTCGTGGCTGTCGGCGGTCAGCAGGGTCTCATCTATCTTCCTTTAAGCGTCGCCTGGCGCCTCGGATACTTCAAGGAAGCTGGTCTGGAAGTCGACCTTCAGAATTTGGCCGGGGGCGGCCAGGCCCTGAAGGCCCTGGTAGGCGGGAGCGCCGAATTTGTCAGCGGGTTTTATGACCATACCATCCAGATGAACGCTCAGGGCAAGAAAATCAAGGCCATCGTTATGCAGCAGCGCTACCCGGGGTTGGTCCTTCTGGTTTCCAAGGCCGCGAGAGATCAAGGGGTGAAGAGCCTGGCCGATTTGAAAGGCAAGAAGATCGGTGTCACGGCCATGGGATCTTCCACTCACTTTTTTGTCAATTACCTCTTAAACGGGGTGGGTCTGACCCCTGAGGATTATGCCATCATCGGCGTAGGCATCGGCTCCACGGCCGTGGCAGCCTTGCGTAATAAGCAGATCGAAGCCCTTTCCGGTCTTGAACCCAGTGTTTCCACCATCCAAAATCTTGGGGACCTGGGCCTTATTCTATCCGACACCCGGACCACGGCCGGCACGACCAAGATCTTCGGCGGGTCTTACCCGGCCGGCTGTATTTATACCAGGGAAGAAATCATCCGGCAGTATCCCCAAACGGCCCAGGCCCTGGTCAACGCCATGATCAAGGCCCTGCGCTGGATACAGACGCACAAACCGGAAGAGATAACGGCCCTGATGCCGGAAGAATATTATCAGGGCAACAAAGAGATCTATCTCCAGGCTTTAAAGAATATGCTGGATTCCTTTTCGCCGGATGGACGTATAGCCTTAGGGGATGCCCAGAACGTGGCCAAGGTCATGAGTTCCGATCCGGTGGTGAAAAAGGCTTCCGTCAATCTGACCGATACCTTTGACATGCGCTTTGTCGAAGCCTTTTGGAAAACCCAAAAGAAATAGGGTTTCCCCTTGGCTGCCATCCAAGAATCCGGCCCTTTCCAGCAGGATTGTCCGCCGGCCATAACCTTTAAAGGGGTTAACAAATCCTTTCTCACCCCTGACGGCGGTACCTACCTGGCCACCGGCAACATCGACCTGAACTTAGGCCAGGGGGAATTCGTCACCATCGTCGGCCCCACGGGCTGTGGTAAATCGACCCTTCTTAACCTGGCGGCCGGACTCCTTTTCCCGGATAAGGGGAGCGTGGAGATATTCGGCTCCCCCCTTACCGGAATCAATCGCTTCGCCGCTTACCAGTTCCAGGAGGATGTGATCCTGCCCTGGAAGACCGCTGAAGAAAATGTCATGCTCGGTCTCCTGTTCCGGAAAAAACCGGTTCATCAGGCCCGGGCCTCGGCCCGGGATTGGCTGGCCCGGGTAGGTCTGACCGGATTCGAGAACCGCTATCCCCATCAGCTCTCCGGTGGTATGCGCAAACGGGTGGCCCTGGCTCAGGCCCTGATCGTGGAGCCCCAGATCCTGCTGATGGATGAACCTTTTTCGGCCCTGGATGAGCAGACCCGCCAATTCATGGAGGACGACCTTCTGAATATTTGTACGGAGTTTGGTAAGACCGTTCTCTTTGTAACCCATGACCTGGAGGAGGCCGTTTCCCTGGCCGACCGGGTGATGGTCCTCTCTGCCGGGCCCGGGGCGACCATCATCGGAGATTATCCGGTCAACATCCCCCGGCCCAGAGAGGTGGCTGACATCCGGGTGCATCCGGTGTTTCGAGAGATTTTTAAGACCATCTGGGAGCACTTACGCGGAGAGGTGATGAAGGCCTATGCCCGTAAGTAACCGCTCCATACTCTTAGTCAAACAGTTATCCGTCTTCATTGTCGGGGTGGCGGCCTGGGAGGTATCGGCCGCTTTGCAATGGATCGACCCCTTTTTTTTCAGCCGGCCCAGTGCTGTTGTCGTTCGACTGGCTAAATGGTTCAGCGGCGGAAGCATCTATCCGCACATCGGCATTACCGCCCTGGAAACCCTTCTGGCCTTTTTAGCCGGGGCCTTGTTAGGGATTATCTTCGGCTTTCTCTTCGCCCGCATCCCCTCGCTGGCGGCCATCTTCGATCCCTACGTCAAGATCGCCAATGCCCTGCCCCGTATCGCCCTGGCCCCTATCTTTACCCTCTGGTTCGGGCTGGGGATCCTGTCCAAGGTAGTCTTCGGGGTGACCCTGGTCTTCTTCATTGTATTCTTCAATACCTACCGCGGGGTCCGGGAGGTGAATCCGAACATCCTGAACAATGCCCGTATGCTCGGGGCCAATGAGCGGGACCTCTTTCGTCATGTCCTCCTGCCCTCGGCCATGAGCTGGATCCTGGCCAGCCTGCACACCAGTGTCGGTATGGCCCTGGTCGGGGCCGTGGTCGGTGAATACCTGGGGGCGGCCCGGGGTCTGGGCTACATCATCGCCCAGGCCGAGGGGGTCTTCGATACCACCAGCGTCTTTGCCGGGCTGGTCGTTCTTTCCGCCTTCGTCCTCATCATCGACCTGATCGTCTCCCTGGTCGAAAACCGGCTGCTTAAGTGGAAACCCTCGATTTAAGAGGGCTGAGTCAGATTGCGGATAGGGAAATTTGGGTTAAATTCTGCGGGATAGATATCTGGATTATTATTTTATTGATATTTTTACTTTTTGAATAGATCAGAATGGGAACCCATTCTCTCTAAATATAAATCGTTGTTTATAGTCCTTTTTGAATTGGGTTGTATAATGGAGGTTCAATTATCAAGCTCCAGAAATAATTCATCAACAGAATCAACTTTATGAAGATCATAACCGCTTTCAGCATCTTTAAGAGTTTTAGCTGTAACCTCATTAGGAATCTTTATTTCAAAAGGGATTCCCTTATGTAACATAATTTGTGAAAGGTACATCGAAATAGCCTCTGACATTGATATATTCAATTTATCCAATATTCTCTGGGCATTTTGTTTTATTTTTGGATCGACGCGGGTTTGAATTGTTGCTGTTTTTGCCATAGCCTTCTCCTGCTTACGTGGAGCTTTTGTGGTGACAATATCACTACAAAAAATTATATATCTTATTTTGAAAAATTCAACCACATTTTAATTTTATTGTAAAATTTTAAAATTAGAGCGAACCATGTGCTTAACCAGGCGTATTTCCTGTTGAAAATCCATCTTTCTGAGAGGTGAAAGCCCTTTCCTGCCCGAGATGGAGTCCATCTACGAACAGGCCACCCTGAGAGGTCTGGATGTCTTTTTAGGGGAGGAAAAGGGGGGACCCGGCGGCTCAAAGGGGTAAGGGATATCGAATGTCGATAAAGGAATAGCAGGCAGAAATTTCGATCTTCAAGACCTTGCAACAATTCCACAAACAGGATAAGATTAAACCATGAAATGCACTCATTATTTCCTGTTCATGAGACAACAGCCTGACAGGGTCAGCATCAAAGACAAATGGATACTTGAGACCATCAACAATCCGTCCGAGACAGCTATTCAGTCTGACGGTCGGATAAGAAAATGCGGTACATCGAAGAGGCCGGGAAATACCTTAGATGATATCAACATTGGGAATAAGATTATCGTAGAAACAAAGGCTTTGGGCCAGAATCTGGACATTCATGTTCAACAGTTAAGCGACTACTGTGGCAGGGAATGGCCAGTCTTAGCAATGTTGACGAATGGCAGAAATTTCAGAATATATTCGCCACAATGGAGGCATCAAAGAACTTTTCCAGAAAAAATGATCTATGTATTTGATATCAGGGATTTAGGAAACGTCCAGCTACTAAATCGGCTTGAAAAGATATTAGGTATGCGCAATTGTCAGAGCGGCGCCTTTCTTGATCATATTGAACAAAGAGAAAAAGAAATTCTAAAAGCTAAAAGAGAGATTGATGATCTGAAGCAGTCAAAGGCTGTTGAGGTTTCAGTATTAAGAACCGCCCTAAGTGGGTTGAAAGAAAAACTCCATGAACTTACCACCCAGATAAAATTGAAGGAGCAAGCAATTGCGGAAAATGAATCGTAGCGAATACCGGAGATTGAATCTTTAGTGTCAGATTTATTTCTCCCGATAATTACAGAAACTTCTATTATACAGGCAACCAGAACCATGCAGCCGCGCAGCATTAATGAAGTTCACGAAAAAAATGCACGACTAGTCATAAATAATTCCAAGAATGGCGTCCTTGCACATGGTTATTTATTGGACAATGGAGAGTTTACTGTTTTGAACGGTTCAACTATATCCAAAACTACGGCACCAAAATTTCAAACAAGTGCAAGAAAAGCATTTGAGCTAAGAAAGCGTTTTCTTAGTGACGGAACTATAAACTCGAATAACCAGTTTGCACGAGATATTACTTTTAATTCAAT
>CAZVHO010000038.1:0-6546 GCA_964627515.1 uncultured Thermodesulfobacteriota bacterium
AATCTTCCCGATGTTTGAGATAACCAATTTTGGTTCCGGCTGGTCCGGGTTGGGATATGGCCGCCAGGTTCCATACCAAGCCATCCGCCTATGGGGCAAAGTCAAAGGGAAAACCAAGGGCAGAATAGGATAAAAAAAAATATGGAGGATTCTATGGCTAATACCCAGATGTGGAACAAAGAATTTCCCATTTTTAGCCTTCCCCGACTGATTGACTGCCCTCTTCAGCCTGGGAACTTGAAAATATCGAAAAGAGCCTGCCTTAAGCGTTACCAGATGGCCCTGAATAGAAATATTGGTAATTGCAGTGGTGAAAATAGCTTTAGTTTTTTCTTGAATCAAGGACTTTTGAAATGTCAACAATGTCCGATTGTCAAAACGATGGCACCATAAGCTCTTCCAGCAATGCCCGGTTAAAATTAAAGGAAGCAGGAATTACCATACCGATGACCTTAAAATCTAAATTTTTAAAAGTTGTAAAGGGAACCTATGCCATTCAATGGAATAAAAGATTCAGTGGATAATTTAAAAGACCGGTTTCGTACGCTCTTCAGCCCCCAGGACCCTCAAAAAAAGAAGAATACCTTGCCGCCAAAGGCGCATTTCAGCATCTGGTATTTCCTGATCGTCTTCCTGATATTTACCTTCGGGCAACAATACTTTCTTTCTCGAAAAGTAGAGACCATTCCCTATAGTCAGTTTAAACAATACTTGATGGAGGGAAACGTTATTAAACTGACCATCGGTCCGGAAAATATCAGCGGAACACTGAAAGGAAAAGAAAAAAAGCCGGGGCAGGAGTTTACCACGATTCGGGTGAATGATCCGGACCTGGTGAAGGACCTGGACGAACACAAGGTCAGTTACTCCGGATATATGGAGAGTAAATTCCTGAGCGGCCTTTTATCCTGGATCCTCCCTATCGGCCTTTTTTTTCTGATCTGGCGTTTTGCCATGAAAAGGATGGGGCCGGGGATGGGGGTCATGTCTTTCAGCAAGAGCAAAGCCAAGCTTTTCGCCCAGAACGAGACCAAGATCACTTTTTCCGATGTAGCCGGCATTGATGAGGCCAAAGAAGAACTTCAGGAAGTCGTGGAATTTTTGAGCACTCCGGATAAATTCCAGAAGCTGGGAGGGAGGATTCCCAAAGGGGTGCTTCTGGTGGGCCCGCCGGGGACCGGCAAGACCCTTCTGGCCAGGGCGGTGGCCGGCGAAGCCAAAGTCCCTTTCTTCAGCATCAGCGGGTCTGAATTTGTGGAGATGTTCGTCGGCGTAGGGGCCGCACGGGTGCGCGATCTTTTTTCTCAGGCCACTCAGCAAGCTCCCTGCATCATTTTCATCGACGAACTGGATGCCTTAGGAAAGGCCCGGGGAATCAATGTCATGGGTGGCCATGACGAACAGGAACAAACTCTGAACCAACTCCTGGTGGAAATGGATGGATTCGAAACCAATAAAGGGGTCATCATCATGGCCGCCACCAACCGGCCGGAAATTCTGGATCCGGCCTTGTTGCGTCCGGGGCGGTTTGATCGGCAGGTCCTGGTGGACCGCCCGGATATCAACGGCCGGGAAGCCATCCTGAAAATCCATTCCAGGAATGTCCTGTTAAGTCCCGATGTGGATCTCCGCAAGGTCGCCGGCCGCACCCCGGGTTTTGTAGGGGCCGACCTGGCCAACCTGATCAATGAGGCCGCCCTGTTGGCCGCCCGGAAAAATAAAGAAATGGTCGAATTGGCGGATCTTGACGAGGCTATCGACCGGGTGGTTGGGGGACTGCAGAAAAAAACCCGGGTCATGAATCCGCTGGAGAAAGAAATCGTTGCCTTTCATGAGTCCGGACACGCCATCGTGGCCGAATCGGTAGAACATGCCGACCCGGTGCACAAAATCTCCATTATTCCCCGAGGGATCGCGGCCCTCGGATATACCCAGCAGCAACCCACGGAGGATCGCTATTTAATGACCCGCTCGGAGTTACTGGACCGGCTGGCCGTTCTTTTAGGCGGCCGGGTGGCCGAAGAGCTGGTTTTCAAAGAAATCTCCACGGGGGCCCAGAACGACTTGCAGCGGGCCACAGACATTGCCCGGTCCATGGTTGCCGAATATGGTATGAGCGATCGCCTGGGACTGGTGACCTATGAGCGCCCTCGTCAGCCGATGTTTCTCCCGGCAGGATTTGCCCCCGGCAAAACCTACAGTGAAGAAAAAGCCGGCCAGATTGACGAAGAGGTCGCCCGGGTCGTCGAAGAAGCCCATCAAAGGGTGCAGGTAATTCTCTTGGGGCAGCGGAAGGTCCTCGATGACTTGGCCCAGCTCCTTTCGCAGCAGGAAATCGTCCAGGGGGAGGAGCTTAGAAAGATGTTGTCCGAATCCCGCCCCAAAACAGCAAGCCCGTCGCCTGTTCAGCCGTCTTCAATAGAAATTTAATCGAACTTATTTGCTGTTAACCACTAACCAGGAAAGAGAGGCAGTCTATGCGTTTCACAAAAATCTTCATCTTCTTAACTTTAAGTCTGGCCATTGGCTTTTTGGGTTGCACGAAGGACCAGAAAAGTGAGGCCCCCAAACAGGAACAACTCACTAAAAACTTAATTCCATCCAAGGTCGAAATCAAGGGAACTGTTTTTGGGGTGGAACTTACCGATCTCAAAGTCAATATGATTATAAACCCAACTTCTAAAGAGATCCTCGAAACCCCGAACCTCCGGGGGGGGATCAAGATCACGAACAACACAAAAGATGTGTTGGACATCCAGGGAGTCACTCTGGAATACTTTAATGAAGCCGGTAAGCTGATTCCTTTCAGTTCCGGAGAGAAAATAGTGAAGGTTAATCCCTTTTGGAAGGCCCTTCAGCCGGGAGAAAGTACCGAAGGGTCTTTGGATGTCACGATCCCCAAAAGTGCCGTTAAGGAAAAGGTCCTGGGAAAGATGGAAGTCAATCTGGTCTATGTCCCTTCTCCACTTAAACGCGAGACATTGACGCTGCCTGAAAAGGTTGAATAGGTAGACGTTCTCTGACTCCAATTTCCTGCCTGGGCGGGGCGGGGTCAGCGAGCAAATTATTACAGATAGAAAATTCCTCCCTATGAATCCCGTCTGGACGGGACCGTAGGGAGCCTCATTCCGTCTTTCTAACGGCTTGAGCTTGGCATTTAAAGGAAAAAGCAATGAAAGTGCTTCTGGTCTACCCCAACTACCCGGATACCTTCTGGAGTTTTAAATATGCCCTGTCCTTCATTTCGAAAAAAGCCGTTCAGCCGCCGCTCGGTTTGCTCACGGTGGCCGCCATGCTTCCCGAAGATTGGGAGAAAAGACTGGTCGATATGAATGTGACTGATTTAAAAGACCAGGATCTTCAGTGGGCCGATTATGTGTTTATCAGCGCCATGACGGTCCAAAAAAAATCAGTCCGAGACGTTATTTCCAGGTGCAAGGAAACGGGCGTTAAAATCGTGGCCGGCGGACCGCTCTTTACCGCCGCCTGGGAAGATTTCCCGGAAGTGGACCATCTGGTGCTCAATGAGGCCGAGACGACACTCCCCCCCTTTTTGAAAGATTTGGGTGAAGACCAGGCAGAACGTCTTTACAGCTCCAAAACATTTCCGAATTTAGAAAATACCCCGATCCCTCTCTGGAAACTGGTTGAGATGAAAAGATATGTCTCCATGAATATTCAATATTCCCGGGGCTGCCCCTTCAGTTGTGAATTTTGTGATATTACGACCCTTTTCGGCCACAGGGCCCGAACCAAAGGCGTAAACCAGGTACTGGATGAATTAGAGTCGCTCTATTCCCTTGGCTGGAGGGGCGGCGTCTTTTTTGTGGATGATAATTTCATAGGTAATAAGAAGAAACTTAAGGATGCAGTCTTGCCGGCCATGATCGACTGGATGAAGAGAAGGAAGTACCCCTTTAACTTTGCTACGGAAGTATCCATAGACCTCGCCGATGATGACGAATTGCTAAGACTGATGACCCGGACCGGTTTTGATAATGTTTTTGTCGGCATTGAAACGCCGGACGATCAGACCCTGAAGGAATGCCACAAATTTCAAAACCGAAATCGTGATCTCATCCGCAGTGTGAAAAAAATTCAGAGTTTCGGTTTAAATGTGCGCGGAGGCTTTATCGTAGGATTTGATAATGATTCTCCTGAAATATTTGAAAGGCAGATCGAATTCATTCAAAAAAGCAAAATTATTACGGCCATGGTCGGCATGCTGAATGCCCCGCGCGGTAGCCGGCTTTACGAGCGCCTTCTCAAAGAAGGCCGGTTGTTGAAAGAGGTCACCGGCGACAATACCGATTTTTCAACCAATATCATCCCCAAGATGGGTTATGAAAAACTGGCCGAGGGATATAGAAAAATTGTCAGCGGAGTCTATTCCCCCAGATCATACTACGAGCGGGTGAAGGGATATCTAAGGGAATACCGGCCTCCGGAAAAGAAAAAAATACACTTCCATTTCGGGTATCTCCGCTGGCATTTTTTGTATCTCGTCGCCCCATTCAAGACCTTTATACTACTGGGCATAAAGGATAAGGCCCGGTTTTATTACTGGAAGCTTCTTTTTTGGTCTTTGTTCAGACGGCCGCAGCTTTTGCCTTTGGCCATAACCTATTCGATTTATGGATTCCATTTCCGAAAAATATTCAAATTAAACTTCGGGATCGATCCGGTCAATCAGGGGGAAAAAGGGTCAGGTTTGGAAACGTATAGCCTACCCTAAAAAAAATAATGTCTTTTATTCAATAAATACATAGTCAGCCTTATTTACTAATTTTTTTTTAAAGTATATAATTTTAAAGCGTTCAGGGAATGAAAGAAGACAGAACCTCAAAATCAAGGCGGGGCTTGTTTGTGGGAATCTTGTCGCCCCGTTGATTGGTCCGAAAAATAATCAGCGATTTTTTACAACAGAAGGAGTTTTCGTATGGGTATGACAATACCGGTAACCGTGCCAGAGGCTGAGAGGGAGCAAGTCACCAAGAAAAAACTAATGGAAGACCTTAAAACCGTTGTAGTCGATGCGGAAGAACTGTTAAGAAAGGCAGCTTCCGACCAGACCAGGGAATGGATTGCAACAGCGCAGGCCAAGGCGAAAAAATCGTTAAAAGCCGTCAATGACTGGCTCGCAGAGGAAGAAGGTGCGATGACAACCAAGGCCAGGGCGACGGCCAAGGCCACTGAGGACACCCTACGGGCCAATACCTGGATGGTTCTGGGAATGGCTGCTATGGCCGGCTTAATCGTCGGTATTTTGGCTGTACGACGTGGGCTGTCCGGTATAGAGGACGCGGAAGGAGAACAAAGAAGCGCGGTAGACCCCTTCAAATAAAATCGGCCTTCATTTATTATGGAAATAGATCTCTTCCGTTATCAAAGCACAAATTTAAGAAATTACGGACAAATGAAAAAGGAGGTGTACCCATGAGAAAAAATATTGGAGAAACGATAAAAAATGGCGTTGTCGGGGTTTTGAAGGAGTCCAGGGAGGTTGCAGCCGGAATTGCCGATGTGGTGAGTGCTGCCACAGTAAAGACCCTAAAGGGTGGACGAAATGTCGGAACCGGAGTCGCCTCCGCTGTAGCCGAGGCCATGTCCGGGGCAATTCAATCCACAGGCGAGATTGGATCGGATGTGGCAACCGTTACCAAGAATGCGATAGTCGGCATCATCAGGGGAACTCATGAGGCAGGTTCTGTTGCCACCGACGTCATCAGAGAAACGGTTCGCGGGGCAATAAAAGGAACCTCAAAGATTGGTGGTGACATTGCTTCCGTAACCAAGAGTGCTGTTGTCGGAGCCATAAAGGGGACGAGGGATATTGCCGGATCAGCGGAAGAGGCTGCGGCAGAAGCCGCACAGGGTATCATGCGTGGGATTTCTGAAATAGGGGCCGATGCGGGTCTGGCGGCTAAAAACACCGTCAAGGGTGCTATCGGCGGAGTGGCCGAAGCCGGTGGCCGGTTGGCGGCGGTCATAAAGGACACCTCCAAAGGACTGGTGCTTGGGGCTTCGGAATTCGGAGGAGACGTGGCTTCCGTAGCCAAAAATGCCATACTGGGGGCGATTGAGGCAGCGAAGGAGATCGGTGTATCCGCAGAGGAAGCCGCTTCGTCAGCAGCAACAGGTGCCTTTGAGGCGGCCAAGATAATTGGCGGCGAAACGGGTTCGGCGATCCGTAAGGCAATTACCGGGACAATCGGAGGTATAAAGATCATGATCAAAAAGCCTTTTAAGAAAGAGAAGTAATGGATGGCTCATTGACCTCTGGCGGGTTTTGGGTCAATGAAATGAGAGGCACACGATGCAGCTAAGATATCTGCCGATAGCTGTTATTCTACTTCTCCTTTTGATGTTTTCCTCGGGCTATTCCTTTGAAAAACAAGTCAGTACTGGTCTTGCAGACCCAATGATCCGGGAGTTTGTAAGATTGGTCAATGCTAAGCGGCTCGGCGCCGGGTGTCCGAAATTAAAATGGGATAACCGGGTTGCCACCATCGCGAGGGATCACAGCCGAGACATGGTCTCGCGACA
>CAZVHO010000038.1:6646-45237 GCA_964627515.1 uncultured Thermodesulfobacteriota bacterium
AAGGGAAGGAAAGATCATCCATCTTTTTAAGCCGGGGACGGCTAGAATTGATGCGTTAAATTTAAACCAAAAGGGTTAACAATGAGTCAGAAAGTAAATGAAATATCAGAAAAGCTCTTTCATAAAAAATATGAGCAACTCGGGGAACGAGAAAAGAAGATTGCCCACCATCTTGCGGAAAAAAAGCCTATTTCGCGAAACGTGGCTAAAACCTTTTCCGAACAATTGACTTTAGGCCAGCGAATCGCTGATCGGGTAACCATTTTTGGAGGCTCCTGGACTTTCATCTCCATCTTTGGTGCCGTACTATTTCTTTGGATCCTACTGAACTTTTTACTTCTTATCAAATTAGGCAGTACTTTTGACCCCTATCCTTATATCTTATTAAACCTGGTCTTATCCATGCTGGCCGCTGTCCAGGCCCCTATCATTTTAATGTCTCAAAACAGGGCAGCCGAAAAAGATCGCCTCAGTGCGGAACATGATTACGAGGTCAACTTAAAGGCGGAGTTTGAAATAATGGCCCTCCATGATAAAGTGGACTTGCTGAGAGAGAAACAATGGAATGAACTTATTTCGATTCAAAAGGAACAAATGAAACTCTTGAGCCAGTTAGTTGAAGGCCTAAATAAAGACTAATGAACCGCGGGTTAGCCCCGACCACCCATTAAGGAAATATTCATCATGGAAAAAGACTCGCCCCATTCAACCATCAACCGCATTGGGTTCATCGGTAACTACCTGCCGCGCCAGTGCGGCATCGCTACATTTACCACCGACTTATGTGAGGCCATCGCCGCCAAATACGAGGGCACGACCTGTATTGCTCTGCCCGTTAATGACCTCGATGCCGGCTACCCCTACCCGGCCCGGGTTCGCTTTGAACTGATTGAGAAGGATATTGACTCCTATCGCCGCGCCGCCGATTTCCTGAATATCAACAGCGTGGACCTCGTCTGTCTGCAACACGAATACGGCATCTTCGGCGGGCGGGCCGGCAGTCACATCCTGGCCCTCCTTCGTGAATTGCGCATGCCCATCGTCACGACCTTGCACACTATTCTGCATGACCCCGACCCCGATCAGCAGCGGGTGCTGGAAGAAGTCGCGGCCCTGTCCGATCGGTTAGTGGTCATGAGTGACCGCGGCCGGGAATTCTTGCAAAAAATCTACAGGGTCCAACCGGAGAAGATTGATTTCATCCCCCACGGCATCCCCGATGTGCCGTTTGTGGACCCGAGTTTTCACAAAGACCTGTTCGGTGTTGAGGGCAAAACCGTCTTACTCAGTTTTGGTCTGCTCTCGGCGAATAAAGGGGTGGAAAATGTTATCGCCGCTCTCCCCGCCATTTTGGCCCGCCATCCGAACGTGGTCTACATCATCCTCGGTGCCACCCATCCTCATGTCAAACGGCAAGACGGTGAAATGTATCGTCTGTCTCTGCAATGGCTGGCCCAGGAAAAAGGGGTGGAAGGCCAGGTCATCTTCTATAACCGTTTTGTCAGCCTGGAAGAGCTCGTCGAATTTATCGGCGCAGCGGACATTTACATCACCCCTTATCTCAACGAGGTCCAGATTACCTCGGGTACTCTGGCCTACACCCTGGGGGCGGGCAAGGCCGTGATTTCGACGCCCTACTGGTATGCGGAAGAGATGCTGGCCGAAGAACGGGGGGTTTTAGTGCCCTTCCGTGATCCGACGGCCTTGGCGGAGCAGGTGATCGACCTGTTGGACAACGATTCGAAACGCCACGCCATGCGCAAGCGGGCTTATCTGTTCGGGCGGGCGATGCTTTGGCCTATTGTGGCCCAAAGCTACATGGAGAGTTTTAAACGTGCCCGGACCGAACGCCGTCATTTCACTCCGACGGGCCTCGCGGTCAAACCGCTCGATAAACGTCCCGGGGAATTGCCCCCTCTCAAGCTCGATCATTTACACCTCATGACGGACGACACCGGCATGTTGCAACACGCCAGGTTCACCATACCTAACTACCGGGAGGGTTACAGCATCGACGACAACGCCCGGGCCCTGATCGTCAGCACTATTTTGGAGGAACTGGGCAGCGGTGAGGCCTTCAACCTGGCTTCCCGTTATCTGGCTTTCATCGGGTATGCCTTCAATGCGGAGACCGGGCGATTTCGCAATTTTATGGATTACCAACGTAATTGGCTGGAAAAGAGCGGCTCCGACGACAGCCATGGCCGCACCTTGTGGGCCTTGGGTACCGTTTTGGGCCGCTCAAACACGCCGGCCCTCCAGAGCATGGCCGGCTGGGTGTTCGAGCAGGCCTTGCCGGCCATTCTCAAGACCACCAGCCCCCGGGCCTGGGCCTTCGCCCTCATCGGTATCCATGAGTATCTCAGGCGATTTGAAGGTGACCGCAGGGCCAACCAGGTTCGGGATGAATTGGCCGGGCGATTGCTCGCCTTATATAAAAACTGCCGTTCGGATGAATGGTACTGGTTTGAGACCGGGTTGACTTATTGCAACGCCGTTCTGCCGCAGGCTCTGCTTATGTGCGGCCAATGGATCCCGGATAAGGCCATGACCGAGGCCGGACTGGAGTCACTTCATTGGCTGGCCGACTTACAGCGGACTGACGCGGCTGGGGGGCATTTTGTCCCCATCGGCTCCAATGGCTTTTACCAGCGCGGCGGCGAACGGGTCCGGTTCGATCAACAGCCGGTCGAAGCGCAAACCATGGCCTCCGCCTGCCTCGAAGCCTACCGGAGTACCGGAGACGAACGCTGGCGCAAGGAAGCCCGCCGCGCCTTCGAGTGGTTCCTCGGACGCAACGACCTAAATCTCCCTGTTTACGACCCGACGACGGGAGGTTGCCGGGACGGCCTCCATCCCGACCGCCCAAATGAAAATCAAGGCGCAGAGTCGACGCTCGCCTTTCTTCAAACCTTATTGGAACTGCGCCTGGCTGAAAACACCCTTCAGCCAACCGGTTAACGTGAAGGACAATCTATGCGCATTGCGATGCTCTCACCGATTGCCTGGCGCACGCCGCCGAGACATTACGGACCCTGGGAAAGCGTGGTCTCCCTTTTAACCGAGGGGTTGGTCTCGCGCGGCTATGATGTTACCCTCTTTGCCACCGGTGATTCGAAAACAAGCGGCAAGCTGCATGCCGTTTGCGCCCGGGGCTATGAAGAAGACCGCTCCATCCTGCCAAAAGTATGGGAGTGCCTGCATATTTCGGAACTCTTTGAGCATGCGAAAGATTTTGATATTATTCATAATCATTTTGACTTTTTGCCCTTGACCTATACCGGCCTTATCACCACCCCCTTCGTTGCCACCATTCATGGCTTTTCATCACCCGGAATTTTGCCTGTTTACAAAAAATATAACAACAAAGTATTTTATGTTTCCATCAGCGATGCTGACCGGTCTCCGGATCTTGACTATATCAAAACCATCCATCACGGCATAGACGTGAGGCAGTTTGATTTTCAGCCTGAGCCAGACGATTATCTTCTCTTTTTCGGTCGCATTCACCATGATAAGGGAGCCCGAGAGGCCCTTGAAATTGCCAGGGCCGGCAATAAAAAGCTGATCATGGCTGGAATCATTCAGGATGAAGCTTACTATCACCAATACATCGAACCGTACCTGGACGAACGGTGTGCGGTCTATGTCGGCAGCGTCGGGCCGATTCAGCGAAACCTGCTGCTCAAGAATGCCTTGGCGCTTCTCCACCCCATAAATTTCAATGAGCCTTTCGGACTGTCCGTTGTAGAATCCCTGGCCTGCGGCACCCCCATAATCGCCTTTAACCGGGGGAGCATGCCTGAACTGATCGAAGACGGCAAAAACGGCTTTCTCGTTACAACTGTGGATGAGGCCATAGACGCTGTGGCCCATATAAAAGATATTGATCGAGCCTGCTGTCGCCGCCGGGTTGAACAGCACTTCACCGTCGATCGTATGGTTGAAGAATATATTCAGGTCTATGAAACCATTCTTGAAGAGACGAAAAGAGAGGGACACCAAAATTAACGATGACACCGCAAGCTTCCATTATAAAACGTTATGAAAAAAATCCCATTCTAACCAAAGAGGATGTTCCGTACCCTGTGGCCACGGTCCACAATGCCGGTATGGTCAAGCATAACGGCCGCTATATTATGCTTTTCAGGTCCCATCTGCACAACGGGCGCTCTGTCATCGGCCGGGCCGACAGTGAGGATGGTTTTTCCTTCACGGTCCACCCTGAACCCTTTCTCACCCCGGCCAAAGACACCATTTTTGCGGACTATGAAGAGTTCGGAGTCGAGGACCTCCGCATAAACCCTATAGAGGGCGAATATCTTCTGACCTACAGCGCCTATTCCCGGCACGGGGTGCGCATTGGTCTTGCCCGGACCAAAGACTTTAATAGCATTGAGCGCATCGCGCTGATCACCCAGGCTGACCTTCGCAATGTGGTTATTTTCCCTGAGAAATTCCAAGGACGATTCGCCCGTCTGGACCGGCCACATTCCGAAATTTCACCCTGGTCCATCTGGATTTCCTATTCCCCGGATCTGGTGCACTGGGGCGATTCACGAGTGATTATGAAGCCGGTTCCCTATCACTGGGATGAAATGAAAATCGGGCCCGGCGCACCGCCCTTCAAAACCGACCACGGCTGGCTGCATATTTACCATGGGGTCTTTAAGACTATGGCTGGAGCGGTGTATCGCCTTGGCGCAGCTCTGCACGCCCTTCATGATCCTGGGGAAATCATCGGCGTTTCCGATCAGTGGATACTGCAGCCCGAGGATCCCTGGGAAGTGAGCGGTTACGTACCCAATGTTGTTTTTACCTGCGGCGTTATTCCGGAAGACGACGGGTCGATAAAAATTTACTGGGGCGGCGCCGATACCGTCATGTGCGCCGGCACGGCCGTGATTGATGACCTGGTACAGCTATGTCTCACCAATTCCAGGGCGGCGCTGTAACCAAGGCGAATGATATAATTGAGCCGCTAACTCTATCAAGGAGCCCTGTCTAATGATCCAACAACAACTGTCCCATTTAATAGTCAAAAGAAAAAGGAATAAAATTTTAGGGGACTCCACACGCGTCATTACCCGGCTTCATTTGCCGGACGGTGAGTATCGCATAGCTAAGATCATTCAACGCATAGTGGATTTGCCCGACACCACAGCCGAAGTCATTCTCGCACAAATATTGATTGATTTTTCCGAACGACACAAAAACATCAAACGTGTTTTTGCGCATCACAGGAATGAGGTCAATGATTACATTCCACGGGAAGTCGTGCTCAGCGAGACCAAAATGGCTCTCATAGGGGCCTATTTTACTATGGAGTACTCCATTGAATCGGCGGCCCTTTTTAACCCTTCCATTGTCCCGCATCCCGATCAATCCCATCTTGACCAGGGCAGCTTGCGCTTTATCATGAGCCTGCGGGCCACCGGCGAAGGGCATATTTCCTCGATTGTATTTCGCAGCGGTGTTCTTGACTCGGACAACATGGTTCTCTTCAATCCGACCGGCGATTACGTCGAAACACCGGAGGTCCATTTAGATTCGGTTTACGACCGGCATCTCTTTGATCTGAAGCTTCTCGAAATGGGAGCCAGCGATGAGGTAACCGCTCATCTTCTTGGCCGGTTGCCGGAAGCGTTCACCTATAACGAATTAAAAAATGAAATAGAATCGCTCCGGACGACCCCGTTTTTCCCTATTACGCGCCAAAATAAAATCTTCGAGGTTATGTACTGGCTGATCAATTCCAATTATGAAATAAACTTCCAACCCACTCATCGAATTTCTGAACGGGTTATCTTTCCCGTTTCGAAAATCGAAAGCAGAGGTATTGAAGACGCCCGTTTCGTGCAATTTATCGATAACAATGGGGAGGTTACCTATTACGCAACCTACACGGCTTATAATGAATTGAACATTCTGCCACAGTTGATTACCACCAAGGAATTTCTTAAATTTAATATAATAACCCTCAACGGCAAAGCAGTACAAAACAAAGGCATGGCTCTTTTCCCACGTAAAATTGACGGCCGCTACGTCATGCTTTCCCGTCAGGACGGTGAAAACAATCACATCATGTTCTCGGACAATATCCATTTCTGGCAGGAGTCCAAAATCATACAGGAACCAACACGTCCCTGGGAATTTATTCAGATCGGTAACTGCGGCTCACCCTTGGAGACCGAAGAAGGATGGATAGTACTCACCCACGGTGTCGGGCCCATGCGTCAGTATTGCATTGGCGCTATACTGCTTGATCTTGAAAATCCGGCAAAAATCATCGCCCGCCTGGAAGAACCGTTACTGTCACCGCGTCAGGAAGAGCGCGAGGGGTATGTCCCCAATGTCGTTTATAGCTGCGGTGCGATTATCCATAACAACGAGTTGGTCATTCCCTATGCCATGGCTGATGTCATGTCCGGTATAGCAACCGTTGACGTGAGAGAATTAATCAACTCCATGCAACCGGTGGTTTGATGCTCTTGGGATGCGTTCAAGGAGCCTGCAGGCCAAGTCTTTGTTGGTGACAACCATTTCACGGAGTTTTGCCGGGACGTATAAGTAGAAAATATAAAGCAAAATGCTAAAGAAATAACCCCCGGCACTTGCCTACAGTAGTATGAAATGGGACGGCGTTTTTATTCGGAGGTGGACAAGGAAGATTCTTTTAATCCATGCAGGCCAACCCCCATGGCCTTATGGGCCGTTTCCACCAGGGCCTCCGAAAGGGTGGGATGGGCATGGATGGTCCGGGCCAGGTCTTCGACTGTAGCACCTAATTGAATGGCCAGGGTCCCTTCGGCGATAAGGTCCGTGGCATGGGGACCGGCGATCTGGACCCCGAGAATTTTCCGGCTTTGCCTTGCGGATATAATTTTGACCTGACCGACGATCTCGCCCATAGCCTGGGGTTTGCCGAGGGTTCTGAAAAGAAAGGTATCCGATCGCACCTCCAGGCCTCTTTCCAGGGCCTGAGGTTCGGTAAGCCCCACTGTGGCCACTTCAGGAAAAGTGAAGATGGCCGAAGGAACTACCTCATAGTTCATGGTCCGGTTATGCCCCAGGATGTTTTCTGCGGCTATGATCCCTTCGGTGGAGGCCACATGGGCCAGCATGATCTTGGACGGCCCCAGGGCATCTCCGATGGCATAGATGCCGGAGATATTGGTCTCCATCCGCTCATTGACTATGAGCCAGCCCCGTTGGTCCATTTCAATTCCCAATGAAGAAAGGCCTAAGCCCTGGGTATTCGATTCCCGCCCAACAGAGACCAGGACCTTCTGAGCTTCCATTTCGATAGGCTGGCGGTCCTTTTCTTTGACCTCTTTTAAAAAAGGAGAAGGGCCGATAGCCACCTTGACCCGACCGTTTTGGATCTCGGTCTTTTCCACGGTCTTGTCAAGGAGGAACTTGATCTTGCGCTTCTTCATCTCCCGCTGAATGATGGTCGAACAATCAGCATCGATGGACGGGAGGCCGAGCAGGCGGGGCAGAGCCTCCACCACGGTCACCTGACTGCCCAATAAATTGAAGATGAAAGCGAATTCGCAGCCGATCACCCCGCCGCCGACAATCACAATTGATTCCGGGATTTCTTTTAAAAGAAGGGCATGGCTGCTGGAAAGGATATGCTCTCCGTCAAAGGGAAAGGCCGGAAAGACCATGGGTTTGGAGCCCGAGGCGATGAGGAGATTATCGACCTCGATCTTTTGCCGGTCCCCGTTTTTATCATGCACCAGGATTTTTTCAGGATCCTGGAT
Organism: uncultured Thermodesulfobacteriota bacterium; assembly: GCA_964627515.1. GTDB lineage: Bacteria > Desulfobacterota > RBG-13-43-22 > RBG-13-43-22 > RBG-13-43-22 > RBG-13-43-22. Next base: position 14,416 of record CAZVHO010000038.1, read on the forward strand.
GGAAGCCCTTCCCTCTATGAACCGGATTTTATAACTTTCGAAGATTTTTTTGATGCCCTGGGCCAGGATGGAAATGACCTCATTCTTGCGGGCCATGATCCGTTCCATATTGGGCCGGAAACCCCCTTCCAGGTCAATGCCGAATTCCTTGGCCCGGTGGAAGTGATCGATGGCCTCGGCCGTGGCCTTGAGGGTTTTGGTGGGGATGCAGCCCCAGTTCAAACAGGTGCCGCCGATGGCCTCCTGTTCAATGACAATGACCTGGGCTCCTAATTGGGCGGCCCGGATAGCGGCAATATAACCTCCCGGTCCGGCCCCGATGATTCCGATTTTTTTATGCATACCAGCCCTATATCAGTGATAGGTAAGTTTTTCGTAACACTTTGGGGTTTTGAAAAAAAGTAAAAGAAAAATTTTATTGGCACGGATTTCGCGGATGAACACGGATAATGCTCTTTGTTTCTCAAGAAAACGGGCATCCGTTTTCTTAAGACCAGCTTCCGCCGAAGGCGGATGTTGATCATCCCTCAATCCAGACTTAACAGGATTGAGGGATACCCCATAGCTTTAACTGTGTAATCCGTGCCAAAAATTTATTTTCGTATTAAACCGTCATGTCCCGCTTGGGGCGGGACACCACGAATCATGAAAATAGATTCAAGGTCCAAGGTTTTTTTACTTGAAACTTGCATCTTGCATCTTGCATCTTGAAACTTCATTTTCGTCCTAAACATACGGAGAATCTCCCTGGCAGGCCAGGCAGAGACCCTGGCTATTTTCGGGATAAGCCTCCCGGCACTGGGGACAAATGACCCGCTTCCCCCTTTTTGTTTTTGCCAGGTAAGCAGGCCGCATCCGTATTTCCTGGAGACTTAAGAGATCAGCCCCGCCTTTTTGGATGGCCTCCAACAATTCTTCCGGATCGACTTCCTCTTTGGGTTTCAATTTATAATACCAGTCTTTTATCTCCGGCCATTCTTCTATCCGGAGAGGATTCAAAACCACCCGTATCCCCCGGCCCGTGTCTTTGTCGTAGAGGGCCAGGGCAAAACGTCCAAAATTCCGGATGCTCAACCAATTGTTGCCGCTGGTACAGGGAGTCAGCAGTTGGATGGCATCCGGTAAACATTTATTGGTTTCCGCAAGGGCATTAAACAAAACCCCCGCCGGGATATGTTTTAAAGCCCGATCCACCATGACCCCGCCCAACACCACTCCTGGGGCGGGAAAGCCGTGAAATTCCTTTACCCGGTCTACAAATTCTTTAAATGTATAGGGACCAATCATCATTGCCTCATTGAGAGCGGACAGTCATCAGCTTTAGCCCTCAGCAAAATTATTGACTTTTAACAGGTTAGCTGAATGCTGATCACTGAATACTGAAAGCTTCAGCCGGAAATTTGAGTTTCCGTGTAAAAAATAATTATCATTAATCCCTACAAAAATCTACTGTTTTTCGATCTTCTGAGAATCGGCCCCATATCCGTTCCTTCTCTCCCTTCCTTTCAAAAATAAACTTAAATGGGAAATAATAAATTGTTTTAGAACCAACGTCCCGTCTTACGTCCCAAAAAATAGTATTGACTGGGGTGGACCCAAGGTTGTTAACTTAATAACCGAAATCCAAAAGCGGAGCGAAGCGGCGCTTTAGCGGCAGCGTAACCCGAATCCAAGTAAAGCCATTGGTTACGTTCCGTCTTCTCTTGTTTACTCGACATCATCGTGGAAATTCCAGTTATGCGTATTTTCGGAGAAATCGCTTGGTCGCCCAATGAAGCACCTCTACAGCGTAATTCTGCCCGGCAAGATAAACGCCCACCCCGAACAAGATATGCACCAATAAGAAAAAAATAGGGCCGCCGATTACGATTATCAGCGGCTTGTTCAACTTCACCGACAGATAGCTCAAGAAAAGCAGGGCAGGCAAACCTATCAAATAACTCATCGCCAGCAAAGTTAAGCCGACGTAAACTCTCTTGCCAGGTTGCTGCTTCAAGATCGATAGCCCCTCCGGTTTGGCCAGGGATTTTTGACCGAACTTGGTTTGCGCCAACCTACGGGCAAATAACCTGAGAAGGGCCACTTATAATTTTTCCCTTTCGAAATCCAGTTAACTAATTATAAATGATAAATATTATCTTGACAAATATTTTGCAATTAATTTTTATGTCCCAACCCGGACCAGCCGGAACCAAAATTGGTTATCTCAAACATCGGGAAGATTTTCATTTGGTCCGGGTAGAGGGCCTGTTTTTTATAAATTCTTTCCAATTTGCGTAGATTTTTATTCTTAAGTCACTATAATATTAAAGGGCTCAACATGGACAGGCATAAAAGCACTGGATTCCGGCTTTCGCCAGAGGAATGACGGAGGAAACTCAGGGGAACCGTTAATCAGGAATTCATTTCAAGGAGGTGACCCATGGAAATACTGGACATCGGCTGCGGCAACAGGAAGATTCCCGGGGCCGTCGGATTGGATCGGAATTTGAAATCCCAGGCTGATGTCATCCACGACCTGGACGTCTTCCCCTATCCCTTTGAGGACGATCACTTCGACCGGATCTACGGGATCGACGTGCTGGAACATGTCGGCGATGTGATTCGGACCATGGAAGAGATTCACCGGATCGGAAGGCCCGGCGCCCAGGTTTTTATCCGAGTTCCCCATTTCACCAGTACCCAAGCCTACGGAGATCCAACCCATAAACATTTTTTTAATACCGAGTCACTGGATTATTTTTGTGGGGGGTTCCCCGAATATGAGTTCTATACCCAGGCCCGGTTTAAGAAGATCAAGGTCCGGATCAACTTCTGGAAGATCCACCGGATCGACGGGGTGTCCTTCCTGGCCAACCGATTCCCCATTTATTACGAGAAACTGTTCGCCTTTATGTTTCCGGCCATGAATATCGAGTTTCAGTTGGAGATTGTTAAAGGTGGGGTTTGACAGGATTTACAGGTAATAGAACCCTTTTTCGCCTTGATAATCCAAATAATCCAGTAGATCCTGTCAAAAAAAGGTTTTAACCGATCCGTCAGATCAAATTTGAAATCATATCATCGGCACTGACGATTTTGGCATAAACCGCCCCCAAGGCGGCCAGGAAGGCGGCCTGGACCTGCCGGGCCGGAACGGTTTCATCTCCGAAGGTGAGGGACCGGGTGGCACAGGCATTGTGCAAGACCGTGCATTGAAAACCATGGTCAAAGGCGGCCCGGGTTGTGGCCTCCACGCACATGTGGGTCATCATACCGGCGATGATCAGGTGATCGACCCCTTCTTTTTTCAGCTCCTCCAATAAGGGCGTGTTCCGGAAGCTGTTGGGAAAGTATTTCTGGATCACCAATTCGCCAGTGAGAGGACGGACATTGGGGTGTATTTCGACCCCTTCCGTGCCGGGGATAAAAAAGGTCGCCCCGGGACGGGCGGAGAGGTGTTGGATATGGATCAGGGGCCAATTTTTTCCCCGGAAAAAGGTCAGGACCTTTTTGGCCTGTTCACTGGCCAAAAGGCTGCCTTCCAGTTCCATCTTGCCTCCGGGAAAATAATCATTTTGGATGTCGATCAATAAGAGTCCTGTGTTCATGACCTTTATTCCTTCTTAAGGGTAACAGGTTCGAAAAGCAATTGAATTCCCTTCTGGATTTCCCTCACCCGTTGAGCGGAAAGGGTGCCAATCTTTTCCACCAGGTCGGTTCTGTCCACTGTAATAATCTGGGTAATATTTACAACGCACTGTTTGGGCAAATGGGCTTCTCCTGCTTTTAGCAAGACATTTCCAGGAGATTCAGCCCTTTTCACGTTTGTAGTCAACGAACAGACGACCACCGTGTTGATCCGGCTTTGATTGAAGAGATTATTTTGAACGACTACATGAGGATGTCTATACCCTGGCGCAGAACCGGCAGGAGTTCCTAAATCCACCCAAAAAATATCTCCCTGGCTGATCACCATTGCCCTTTAACCATCCGACGATGATAGGATTTCTGCCTTGATAAAAGCTTTTTCTCTTCCGGGGCCGGTTCATCGGAATAAGCCTTGTTGATCCGGTCGAGGAGTTGGCGGTTGCGATATTCCTCAATAAACGCCTTAACGGCCAAAGTAAAAAGCTGACTGCGTGAGATATTCATTTGTCGGGCTAATTGGTCTGCTTCTTTGAAAAGAAATTCCTGAATGGAAACGGCGGTTTTAATTTGAGCCATAGGGGTTATACCTCGAATATCCAATAGAAGTATGGTAAATAATTATACTTATGTCAATACTTTTTTAATCCAAGATTACCCTCGCAGAAATAGCCGATAATGATCCATAGCTATTGCCGCAGTTATCGGAAAGAGCCCTTTGGACTTTATCAGTCCTTCCGGATTCCGTGAAACAGTTCGCTGCCCACGCCGGGATAAACTTTGCGTTGATCTTTCGGGGTGGGGGTCTGAACCGGGGGCCAGACTTTGGGGTTGGCTTCCGGGCCTTCCTGGGCAATCTTCGAGGGCGCCGAATCGGTCATGGTCGGATTCCGACGGATATCGATCCCCTCCACGTTATGGCTGAATTCGATGGGGATGCCGTTGGGATCAAAGGCATAGATGGAATGGATAAAGCCGTGATTGATAACTTCAGAGACCTCAAATCCGGCGGCCGTGAGTTTGTCCTTGATCTCCCAGAGGTCCTCTTCGGTTTCTACCCCGAAGGAGACATGGTCGAAGATGAAGGGACCCTTGACCGGATAGCCGTGCTCTTTTTCGCGAACAGGCACGACCCCGGGCCATTCAAAAAAGGCTAAGAGGTCCTTGTCTGTGATTTGAAAGAAATAATGACGGTAGCCCGGTTTTCCCAGACCGGCCACCAGCCGCATACCCAGCAAATCCCGCCAAAAACGGATGGTCCGGTCCATATCGCCGGTGGCCATGGCCAGGTGATTGACGCCGTTATAATGAATCATGGCAACCTCCAAACCCGAACAAGTTTAACCATACAGATTTGAAATCTCCCTGTTACTCGTTTCATCTATATTATCTTAATGGACCGCCTGCGGGCAACTTTATTTTGCTTCCAAAGAGGGTGTTGACAAGACTAATAGGTCGTACTATACCTTTTAATCAGCCGGTATACCATAAAACTTCGCTATCCTTCTTAAACATCTGGAGAAAGGATCAAGAAATGAACACCCCGAAAAGGTTTCAACCCCCCGGTCCGGTTGCCCTGGTGATCTGCTTTTTCTTTTCCTTATTCATTTTATTAGGGGCTGTTATCACGGCCTCGTTCATCCAGAGGGATTTTGGGAGGGTGGCGGTGACCAATACCACCTTTCTTAATTATAACCGGATACCCATCCGGGCAAAACTTTTCAGGCCAATAACGGCTACCCATCAAAGCCCTTCACCGGGAATCGTCTATGCCCATGGTTATCAGAACAACCGGGAAACCAGCGACGCCTATTGCCTTGAATTGGCCAGGAGAGGTTTTGTCGTCCTGGAGATTGATGCAATCGGCCGGGGCAATTCGGGCCTTCCGAACGACCTTAAAGATCCGAGTTTTGACAAGACCTATGGTGTTTTTTCCTCTTTCCAATATCTAAAGACCCTGCCTTTTGTGTCCAGGGACTCCCTGGGGTTGATGGGGCACAGCCTGGGTGCGGAGTGGGCTTATACGGTGGCCCTGAAGGATCCGGATGCAAAAGCCCTGGCGATCTCCGGATTTGCCTATCGAATAGATGCCTCGGAATCCAATCCCAGGAATATGCTTATGACCATAGGAAAATGGGATGAATTCCGGAAACGGATGACCGGTACCCAGGACATCGAAAAGGAGTGGATGAGCACTCCCCAGTCCCGGAAGGTCATCCCCGTTGCCGCTTCGCGGCTTAATGAAACCTATGGCGATTTTGCCCAGGGTACGGCCCGAAAGGTTTTTGTGCCTCCCTTAACCCATGTCCAGGAGTCTCACAATCGGGCCGCCATAGCCGAGGCCTTGACCTGGATGAGAAAGGCATTAAACCCGCCTCATCCATACTGGATCGAAGCGACCCGGCAGATCTGGCCCATTAAAGAGTGGGCCACCCTGACGGCCATGCTGGCCAGTTTTGCATCCCTTCTTTTTCTGGGGGCACTGCTGTTGAGAATGGAGTTCTTCGGAACCCTCCGGGGTTCTCCCTCCCCGGCCTATACCTGTTCCGGGAAATCATTTTTTAAGTTGGCCGGGCTAAATGCGATCCTGATGGGGCTTTACCTGCCTCTGATTTTTATCCTCTTCGGCCTGCACGTCTTTGTCGTCCCCATTGACCGGCTCTTCCCCATGATGATGGTCAACGGTACGGTCTGGTGGTTTTTCTGGATCAATGTCATCGGTTTTTTTCTTTTCAGATATTGGTACCGGAAACGGTCGCGGCAGGCTGGACTGACTTTGGCGGACCTGGGGATCTCTTACCATAAGTATCGATTCGCCTTGGACGGGGTGGCCATCGGCAAAACGATTCTGCTGGGTTTCATCCTTTTCTTTTATGTTTATTTCAGTGAGCACCTGCTGGAATACGGATTTATCGTCGATTTCCGGTTCTGGTTTCCCTTTGCCAGCGATCTGACTCCCTATCGGGCCAAGGTCTGCCTGCTCTATTTCCCCTTTATCCTTGTCGGGTTTTTAGGAACGGGCCTCTTTCTTCACGGCCAACTGCGAAGGCCCTTCAAAGAAACCTGGCTGAGAACCTTTATCTCCTGGTCCTTTTCCAATAGTTTTGCCCTGATCTCCCCTTTGATTCTTTTATTGATGGTTCAATATATTCCCTTGTTAACCACGGGATTTATCCCCTTTGTCGGACCGGGGGGGATGTTTGTCACCTTTGTTCTCAATCTGTTCCACATTGTCGGGGTATTGTTGATGACCGTCCCCATTTCCACCTGGTTCTTCCAACTCACCGGCAAAATTTACCTGGGGGCCCTGGTCAATGCCGCCCTGGTTACCTGGATGTTCGTCTCTTCGCAGGTGGTGGCCCCTATACCGGTTTAAGACGAAAAAAAAGTTGCAAGATGCAAGATGCAAGTTTCAAGTATGAAAAACCTTGGACCTTGAAGATATTTTCATGCTTCGTTGTGCCCGCTTCGGGGCGGGTATGAGGGTTTAGTGCGAAAATAGGGATCAGGGGTCGGGGGGCAGTTGAAGAGAAAGTTGCATGTGGAAAAACCTTGAACCCTGTACCTTGAACCTTGAACCGTTTTTCTGTTTCATGGCGCCTCCAAGGGGAGGGGGGGTTAGGAAGGATAATCCGGGGCAATGTTGGTCAGGCCCAACAGACGGAGGGATGTTCCTTTATAATTTTTTCCAGACAAACAAAAAAAGGCCGGAGCTTCCAGCCCGCTTTGAAGAATCATCGACTGCCAGGCCTCGGCCTTGCGAAGCAACCGGTCCCCGGGGTCCAAGGGGAAAACAAAAAAATACCGGCCCTCAGGGGGGCTCTTCAAAACTCTCTTGATTTCCCTGAGTACCTTGGGAATATCCGGAACGAGGTCCAATAAATTGAGACTGATGACCATATCCCCGGCCTTTCCCGAGAAGGGGAGATGTTCCACTTTCCCGGTCATGAAATAGATATTTTTAATCTTCCTTTGTTGGGCCAGGCGGGTCCCCTGTTTGATCATGTGTGTGGAGAAATCCACCCCGAAAACTTCCCCCTCCGGACAAAAATATTGGGCCAGAAAAACCTCCTGCCAACAGGAACCCGCTCCCAGGCTGATGATCTTTTGCCGGGGTTCGATCTTTCCCAAACGGTTTAATAAAAAAAGGCCCCGAGTTAGATTTCTCCTGGAATATTCCGCCCAGTTGGGGGCCCAACTCTCCCAGAAATAAGGATTCTCCAATTTTTGATCCGAGAGCCCTTTGAATTTTTTCAGGGCCCGCTCCAGGGCTTCCAATTCTTCGGGGCCCATTTCAAGTCCTAATGTTCCCTCCAGAAAATGTTCCCAGGTTTCTTCAATAAACACCTGTTTGGGGGTTAAAGGGATGAAGTGGCTGCCGAAGAAGGTTCCCCGGGTTGTCAGTTTTATGGGCTGGACCACGTTTCGATTTTGGATTTTAGATTTCGGATTTCGGAATTTTAAAACCATTTCCATATTAAGTCCCCATGCTCCATGGGAGCACCACGAAACATGAAAATTGTTTTCGCCGAACGCTGAACGACGAACGATATTTTCGTCTTAACCCTTGATTACCCCCAGGGGCCTCAAACGGGCTACCTTTCGGGAGATACCGGCTTGATGCGCCACTTCGACCACTTGAGCCACGTCTTTATAGGCCTCTGAAATTTCTTCAACAATGGTCCCCAGCCCGGCACCTCGGACATAAATCCCCCGATCTTCCAGTTCCCGGGTAATGGCCCGGCCTCTGGCCGCTTTTTTGGCCGCCTGGCGGCTCATAAGCCGGCCGGCGCCGTGGCAGGTGCTGCCAAAGGTCTCGGTCATGGCTTGTTCTGTCCCAAGAAGGACATAAGAATACCGTCCCATGTCACCGGGGATCAGGACCGGCTGACCCAGTTCCTGGAAGTCCGCAGGGATCTGGGGATGATGCGGGGGAAAGGCCCGGGTGGCCCCTTTACGATGGACGAAGAGCCGTCTTTTTTTGCCTTCCCAGACATGGTCCTCAAACTTGGCGATATTATGGCAGACGTCATAGACCAGCTTCAGTTGAAGGTTCTTAGGTCCAAGGCCTAAAACCCGCTCCAAAGTCTCCCCGACCCAGTGGGCGATAATCTGCCGGTTGGCAAAGGCGAAGTTGGCGGCTGCCGACATGGCCCCGAGGTAATCCTGTCCCTCCGGGGAAGGGATCGGGGCGCAGCACAATTGGCGATCCGGTAATTCAATACCGTATTTGGCCGTGGCCTGGAGGAGTTTTTTGATGGAGTCGTCGCAGACCTGGTGGCCCAGACCACGGGAACCGGTATGGACGATGACGGTTACCTGCTGGTCGAATAATCCCAGTCCACGGGCTGCTTCGGCATCGTAAATGGTCTCTACGTAGCCGACTTCGACAAAATGATTTCCCGAACCGAGGGTGCCCAATTGATCTTGTCCTCGTTTTAAGGCCTTATCCGAAACCAGATCCGGCCTGGCCCCTTCGAGGCATCCCCCTTCTTCGATGTGTTCCAGATCCTTGGGACTCCCAAAACCCTGCTGGACCGCCCAACGGGCCCCCAGGGTCAGAACCTTTCCCCACTCACCGGCCGAAACTTTAAAATCTTTGCGATGGGAACCAACACCGGAAGGGATATTGCGAAACAAGACCTCGACGATTTCCTTAATCCGGCCTTCTAAGTCTTTGCGGCTCAACCCGGAGCGCAGCAACCGCACTCCTCAATTGATGTCGTATCCGACCCCGCCCGGTGAGACGACCCCTTGATCGGGATCAAAGGCCGCTACCCCCCCAATGGGAAAGCCGTATCCCCAGTGGATATCCGGCATGGCCAGAGAAGGACCTACGATCCCCGGAAGCCAGGCCACGTTGGCCACTTGCTGGAGACTTTGGTCCTGCTTTAAATCCGGGAGCATCGCCTCGGAGGTAAAGATCAAGCCATCAGTCCGCATCTTCCCTTCTCTGGGGATCCGGAAGCGATAATCGTCTACTTTTTCAATTTTTATTTTATTGTCCATAATCGGCTCCTTTAGTTCAATAATGAAGTTGCAAGTTACAAGATGCAAGTTTCAAGAGTTTCAAGTATAAAAAACTCCTAACGGCTATGGGCGAAGAAAAAATTCAAAGATCGAAGATCACCCGGGCCCGCCAGACCCCCTTTTCTTCCCAGATGCGCAGTTGATGATAGGTCACGGCCTTTATCCCCAATTTAAAGAGATGTTTTTGGGGGTCATATTCCTCTCCTATGGCCGAGGCCTGTAGGGCCTGGGGGGTCAGGGACCTGATCAGGAACTGGCTGAAAACCAGGTGCTCGGTTTCAAAAATATAGAGGAGTTCTCCCAGCCAGCCGACCAACAGGGCTTCCTGATCCGGGGCCTCGACGGTTACGGCCTTTTCCTTTGTTGGTTCGACCCGACGGGTCTCGACCATGATATCGAAAAAGGACCAGGCCGCTTGAATGAAAAGATCGCAAAGATCCTTTCCCCGGACCTCCATCCCCAGGTCGGCGGTATGGCTGATCAGGCGATAGGGTTTATGGGAATAGGTCATAATTTAGTCCGAAAATAAAGTTTAAAGATGCAAGATGCAAGTTTCAAGTAAGAACACCTTGGACCTTGAATCCATTTTTATGATTCGTTGGGGCACGACGGTTATTATAAAGGAGTTCTTCCTTCTTTTCAGCAAATATTTTGTTCTACTTTTACCTTGCAATCTTCGGGTTTTAGAATTAAAAAGTTAGCCGAAGTCATGACGTCGGGCGCCCTGAAGTATAAAAATGGAATAAAAGGGGCTATAGGCTATAGGCAATGGGCTATGGGCAGGTCTTTTTCTGCTTTTTGTTTGCCTCTCGTCTGGTTTTTTTTCATACAAAACCCTTGGGGGAGGTTCTTTTACTTGAAACTTGAAACTTGCAACCTGCAACTTTATTTTTCTGTTAAACCGTCATGCCACGATAGTAGCGTGGCACCACGAATCATGAAAATAGCACAGTTGATGATTGAACTCGAACTCTATTTTCGAACTAAAGGTAGGCTTCAATGATCCGGCCTATTGTCCTTTTATGCTTTTTTTTATCCGGTTTCAGCGGCCTCCTCTATGAAGTCCTCTGGCTGCGGATGCTTATTTTGATCTTCGGCTCCACCACCCTGGCCGTCAGCACGGTCCTGACCTCTTTTATGGGCGGCCTGGCCCTGGGGAGTTATTTCTTCGGACGGATCATGGACCGTAAAAAACGCCCGCTTTTATATTACGGCCTTTTAGAAGGGGTCATCGGTCTCTATGCCCTGATGGTCCCCTGGCTATTTTCTCTGTTGGTTCCTGCTTACCGGGTCATCTGGGTTCAGTTTCATCCCAACTTTTATGGTTTTACCCTGATGCAGTTTTTGTTGGTCTCTGTGGTCCTGGTCGTCCCGACGACCTGCATGGGCGCTACTCTGCCGATCCTGAGCCGCTGGGCCGTTCAACAGGAGAAGACCCTGGGGGTGACCATCGGCCGCCTTTATGCCTTAAATACCTTCGGGGCCGTTCTGGGCACGGCCCTGAGCGGATTTTTTCTGCTCCCTCTCCTGGGGGTCCAGAAGACCTTGGGGATCGCCGTAGCGGTGAATTTGTTGGTGGCCTTATGTATTCTGGCCCTCTATCGGCGATCTCCTGCCCCGCCGGTTTCCCAAACGCCTGAACCTCCCACAGATAAGGAATTTTTTCGGGCCAAGGTTCCCATCCCGGCCCTGTCCAAAGGGGTCATCTGGTCGGTAGTGGTCGGCATTTCCCTGTCCGGGTTTATATCCATGATTTATGAAGTGGCCTGGAGTCGGACCCTTTCTCTCTTGGTGGATTCCTCGGTCTATGGGTTTTCGATCATGCTGACCACTTTTCTGGTCGGGATTGCCCTGGGCTCCTATTTTTTTTCCCGCCGGGTGGACACCCTCCGCTTTCAGGGATTTGTCTGGGCAGTGCTTCAAATCGGCATCGGGGTTTTTGCCTTTCTCAGCCTGCTTTTTTTCCAGGAACTGCCTTACTGGTACCTCCTCCTTTATCGATCTCTGGGACAATCCATTAACCTGCTTTTGACCGGAAAATTCATTTTAGCCTTTTTTATTATGCTGGCCCCGACCCTGTTCATGGGGGCCATCTTTCCCTTAACCATCAAGATCTATGCCTCCAATATCAATCAGGTGAGCCGGATGGTGGGCAATATCTATACCATCAATACCCTCGGCTGTATCCTGGGGTCCTTTGCCGGCGGATTTTTTCTGATCCCCTTATTGGGGATCCGCAATACCATCCTTCTGGGAATCGGATTGAATCTCTTGCTCGGTTTGTATTTGCTCATCATCACCGCCGCCCCGCGACCTTCTCTGAAATGGATCTCCGCTCCGGCCGTCTTTTTGTTGACCCTGGGCCTCCTCTGGTTTCCTCCGGCCTGGAAAGCGCCTTTGATGGTCAGTGGGGTTTATATCTATGCCCACAATTTTAAAAATACCTCCCACCGGCAACTCATGGAAATGTATGAACCCAAAAATGAACCGCTGCTGTTTTACAAAGAAGGATATACCTGTACCATCAGCGTTCATAAATCCCGGCGCACCGGCACCATTTATATGAAATCCAACGGGAAAGTGGAGGCCTCCACCAAAGGCGACATGCCCACCCAGGTATTGGTAGGGCAGATTCCCATGCTCCTGGCCCCTAAATTGGACGAAGTCCTGGTGGTCGGCATGGGCAGCGGGGTGACGGTGGGTTCGGTGACGCCCTTTCCGGCCCGAAAAATCACTTTGGTGGAATTGGAAAAGGCGGTTATTGAGGGGTCCCGCTTTTTTGATCAGGTCAATAATCGGCCCCTTGAGGACCCCCGCTTGACCCTCCGGGTGGCCGATGCCCGGAATTATCTCTTAGTCACCCCCGACCAGTATGACGTCATCATCTCCGAGCCTTCCAATCCCTGGATGGCCGGGGTAGCCAATGTTTTTACCCAGGAGTTTTTTCGTTTGGGCTATAATAAATTAAAACCGGAAGGGGTCTTTTGCCAGTGGCTCCAGCTTTACAAGATCTCCCCGGAAAGTTTTAAGACGGTTTTGACCACCTTTCACTCCGTGTTTCCTTATGTCTATGTTTTTCAACCGCAACAAAAAGACTTAGTGATGGTGGGTTTTAAGAAAAAGCCCGATTTGTCTCTGGCACGGATAGAAGAAAGGATGAAATGGAAGCTCGTTGAACAGGATTTAAACCGAATCGGGGTCAGGGATTTGCAAAACCTGATTTCCCGGTTTACTATGGGTCCGGATGAAGTGGCCACCCTGACCCGAGGCGGGATCCTTAATACCGATGACAATGCCCTGATCGAATTTTCCACACCCAAGACCTTGTTTGCGGAAACAGAGGATCTAAACGCCCAAATCCTGGAGCCTTTTAAACAGCCGGCGGAAAAGTATTTTTATTAATTCACCCTTTGGGAGCCAGGAAAAAATGGGTACCTACCTGGAAATTGGCGTCGGAAAAGCTACGCAAGGCAAGCCTGTCGATATGGGCCGGACGGCTGCAAAGGAGGCTTTGGCCCAGCTTCATCGATTTCAACCAAGCCTGGCCCTGGTTTTTATTTCTTCGGAACTGGATTTGGAAGAAGTTCACCAAGGGGTCTACCATGTGCTGCCCGAGTGCCCCCTTATCGGAACCAGCACAGCCGGGGAAATAGCCGGGGAGTTGATCGAATTCGGAGTTGTGGTGACCCTCCTGGCTTCCCCGCACCTTAAAGTACGGACCGGCCTGGGGACTAACGTCAGCCAGGATTATCAGGCGGCGGCCTGTCAGGCTTTGACAGAGGCCGATGCCTTAGGTTATTTTGACCCAAAAGATTTCTCTCACCAGATGCTGAACATTTCGACCTGTGGAGCTCAGGGGCCCTCACCGGTCTTAGTTATCATGTTTTCTCCCGGCGGAACCCAGGATCAATTTTCTTTAAGTCATGAACTTCACAGCTTTCTGGTTAAGGCCTCTTCAAATCGAATCCCCATTTTTGGAGGCAGCTCCGCGGATTACTTTCACTTTACCCGGAATTACCAGATCGCCGGTCGTAGGGTCGTTTCAAATGCTGTGGCTTTGGCCGTCATCGAAACCGACCTTCTTTTTGGATTAGGCTTGGCCCACGGATTTAAACCCACGCATAAAAGTGCGCTGATTACCAAAGCCCATGATCATATCGTTCAGGAGTTGGATAATCGGCCGGCCGCTGAAGTCTGCGCCGAACTGTTAGGCATCTCCCTTAAACGACTTTATAAGGAATCCCTCTGGTTCAGTCGGTTTCCCTTTGGCGTCGGTGATTTATTCGGGAATTATCTGCTCCAGGTCCCTGAACGGGTCCTGGAAGACCGGTCCATACAATTCGGGCCGTTGATGCGAAAAAACCAGGTCATTACCCTCATGTCCACCAACAGCGAAGATATCCTCAGGGCCAGTTGGGAAGCCTATGAACTGGCCATACGCAAGGGAGGGATTAAGAAGCCTTTATTAAGCCTCATGTTCTCGTGCGCCCTGAGACGGCGTTTGCTCGAAAAAGAAGAAGCCCGGGAAGTGCATCTTGTGGCCGCCAAGTCCTCCGTGCCTGTGGCCGGATTCTACACCTTTGGCGAGAAAGGGCTGTCAGATAACGGATTGCCGGTCTATACCAATCAATCGGTATCGATGTTGGTTTTTGCCGACCAGCTCAATCCGGTCAGCGCCCTGTTGCATAAAAACCGTAAGGTTTACCTGGAACTGGATCGAGCCCTTAAACGTAAAGAAACCCAGATGCAGGGGATTGTCCGGATCAGTCATCTGGCTCAAAATGAAATGGATTGGGAGAGGCTCACCTCCGGGATGATCCAGGAAATAGGAACCGTATTCCCCTGGACCGAATGCGCTTTTTATGTTCGAGATCGCGAAAATGACCGTTATTATTTAAATCAGACTTCAAGATTTTCGGGTTTTCCCGACAACCTGGCCTTAGAAGAAGCAGGAAACCGATATCACCTGGTTCCCTTATCCGGCAGGGAACAGTGCCTTGGCCTTTTGGCCCTGATGGAAAAAGAGGGGGGGCGCCCACTCGATGAAGAGGATTTGGCAGCGGCCCGAATCATCGGGGAATTGGCGGCCAGTGGAATGCAACGGATAGATCTGGATCGCCGGGTAGAAAAGCGCCTCCAACAGGTAGTCTTGCTCAATAAAATCGCCGATGAGGTAGCCCACTCTTCCGGAGTAAGATCTCTGCTGCGACACTGCGTCGCCCATGTCCGGGAAATCATGAGCTTTTCGGTGGTCAACCTCTGGGTCTTCTTTCCTTCCAGACAGTTGTTGGTGCACCGGGTCACCGACGTAGCACCGGGCATCGAATTCGGACCGGCAGAACAGGAAAATGATGAACGTTTAGCCCGTTGGCAAATCAAACACTTGAAGCCATTCTTCCTGAATGAAATTCCGTCAAAGGGGGCGCCGGTACGGTTCACCTTTACCCGGCCTTGCGCCCTGGCTTCCATACCCATTGTCTATCAGGGGGAACCCCGGGGAGTATTGAATGTATACCAGGAAGCCAATATGGGAAGAAGGCCGCTCCCGTTGATCAAACCGGAAGAAGTGGATTTTTTACATACCCTTTCAAGGCAACTGGCTATTACCATGGAAAACATTGTTCTCCAACGTCACTCGATCCTGTACAAGGAAATTCATCACCGGGTTAAAAACAACCTGCAGAATATTGCCAGTATCCTGCGTTTGCAAATTCGCCGTCTTGATCGGAAAGGGGCGGAGCAGGCCCTGGAGGATTGCATTTCCCGCATTATGAGCATCGCCCAAGTCCATGAAACACTATCCAAAGATGAAATCGGGATGGTAGACATTCGGGCCTTGATCTCTCGAATTGCGCGGCTGGCCGTGGCCGGCCAAACCGAAAACTCCCGAATAAAGCTGACCATCGTCGGGAAATCCATCATGGTCCCCTCCCGGGAGGCTACCGCCCTGGCCTTGGTAGCCAACGAGTTGGTGCAAAATGCGGTAGAACACGGCCTGTCAAGACAGACCCAGGGGAAAATCCAGGTCCGGATCAAACAAACCAACGGCTTAGTCTCCCTGGTGGTTAAAAACGACGGATCGGGATTGCCTGAAGAGTTCAATCCCCAGGCAGATGGCCATTTGGGACTGACTATTGTTCGGATGTTGGTCAAGGACGAACTAAAAGGGAATTTTAATCTTCTTGCCCGGCAAGGGACGCAGGCCGAAGTGATTTTCCCGCTGCCGCAAATTTATCAACTCATTAAATAAGAGGATCTTATGCCCCTCAGAATTGCCATTGCTGACGACGAACCTTTGATTCGTTTAGATCTGAAAGAATTATTGGGCGAACTGGGTTACAGTGTAGTGGCTGAGGCCGGCGACGGGCGGGAAGCCTGGACGCGGATTGAAGAAACCCGACCGGATGTGGTCATCCTGGATATCAAGATGCCCTCCTTGAGCGGAATCGATTTGGCCCAAAAATTAAAGGAACGTTATCCGGTTATCCTGCTGACCGCCTATTCCGAAATTAACCTGGTCAAGCAAGCCCAGCGGGCCGGAGTAATGGCCTATCTGACCAAACCCTTTAAGAAGGCGGACCTGACCCCGGTCATCGAATTGGCAATGGGTCAATTCCTGGAAAAAAAGAAAAGCGCTGAAACCGTCGAACGCCTGAAGGATCAACTTGAAACCCGCAAACTGGTTGAAAAAGCCAAGGGTTTGCTTATGGAATTAGAAAAACTCAGTGAATCCGAGGCCTATCAACGCATTCAGAAAATTTCAATGAAAAAGAATCAGTCCATGAAAGAAGTGGCCAAGGCGGTTATCACGATGTACGGATAATCTCTTTTCTAAATCCTCCTGCCCCCTGTGGGACGCCACGAATCATGAAAATCCCCCCTCCCTTCCCCTCGGAGGGGGAGAGAGGGGGGCGAGAAAAGTTATTTTCGAGTTAAAATATCACTTGATCGCTCCCAGTTGTTTAAACAGCCCATAGATATCCATCACATCCCAGTGCTCAGCAAGCTTGCCGTCCTGTACACGAAAGATGTCCACTGCCTCGAAAGCGTATTTCTGTCCCGAGGCGGCTATCCCCAACCAATCTCTTTTTAATGTCCCAGCGTACGTTCCGTACACCCATACCTCGTTGCCTTCGGCGACAATCTTCTTGAGTGTATACTGCCAGTCCGGAACGCAGGCAAACCAGGTCGAGAAGAATTCCTTGAACCCGCTTGCACCCTGATTTACCAAAGGGTTGTGCTGAATATAGTCGGTCTTCAGGTATTGATCCACCGCAGACAAATCCTTTTTCACGAAAACCGACTCCGCAAATGCTCCGATCACCTTCTTATTGGCTTCTGCCAGATTCTCTGTCATTATCCTACCTCCTTATTGAAACTGAGCCTCAATATTCTCCGTTTACAGGCCTATCGTCCGTTTTTTTGCAGACCTGCGATTTTTGATCCAGTGTTTGTTCTGTCGTGCATATTCGGAAAAATTTCTCCTGCCGGACAGTTCCGATTCATCTCGCGCCGAGGCAGCGGAGCTAAGGGCAGGTATACCCACCGTCGATCACTATGTCGCTTCCAGTCATAAACGATGATTCGTCTGAGGCGAGGAAGACTACGCCATAGGCGATCTCGTCGGGCCTGCCGAAACGTTTCATTGGCACTAGGGAGATAAGGGGCTCCCATGCCTCCTTGGGCACCGAGGTCTCGAACAAGTTCGTGTCAAACATGCCGGGGCAAATGGCGTTCACGCGGATGTTCTTACCGACGAGTTCCAGCGCTGCCGATTTGGTCATCAGGCGCACGGCTCCCTTCGTACCTTGATACGCCGTCGAGATACCGGCACCCACTAGGCCATAGATGGACCCAAAGTTGATGATGGATCCACCCCCTGCCCGTTCCATCGCGGGCACGACTGTCTTCATGCCCAGCAGTACGCCAAGCTGATTGACGTTGAAAATCCGCTGGACGTCCTCGACCGAGTGTTCGGTTAGCGGCTTGTGCAGGTAGATGCCGGCATTGTTCGAGAGCACGTTGACTTTGCCGAATCGCTTCTCGGCCGTGTCCACGAACTCCGCCCAACTGCTTTCCTGGGTCACGTCGAGTTGCAGCCAGCCCGCTTCACCGCCCTTTGCCTTAATCTCGTCACACAGAGTTTTGAGCGGCACAAGAAAATCGTTACCTTCCGGTGCCAAGTCACCCAGAAAGACTTTCGCACCCTCTGCTGCCATCATGCGCGCCTGAGCGGCACCGAGGCCACCGGCAGCACCACTGATCAAAGCCACTTTTCCGTTAAGTCGATTTACCATGTAAGTGCCTCCCTTGCTTAATCGTAAGGATCGTTTTTTGAATGTGGCGGCCAACCAGCCATCACGGATATTACCTTCTTGTCAGCTTCTACCTAATATTCTGCCATTGTCGTACCTCCTGTTGTAAAGATTAGGACCCCCATCAATGCTATCTTTCCTGTCACCTTCATTGTCGAACCTCCTTCCATAATTTTCATCATAGCTAAGACTTGTTGACAACAATAGATACTAATATTACTATTTGCAAGTAGGCATCTTTTTGTATTATAGTGACTATATGGTAACTATTTGATAAATAGCGGGGAAGGAGATGGTTCTTTATGAAATGGGATGTGTATAATGAACACTGTCCAACCCGGATGGTTCTGGATCGGATTGCTGACAAATGGACCGTTCTGGTTGTAGGTGCCCTTGAGGACAAGACGAAAAGATTCGGAGAGTTGCGGCGGGAGATTGGCGGCGTCTCGCAGAAGATGCTGACGCAGACGCTAAGAGGGCTTGAAATGGATGGCCTCGTAGCACGCAGGGTATATGCGTCGGTGCCGCCGAAAGTGGAGTATTCTCTTACCGAACTTGGACGCACACTGATACATGTCCTCGAGGCGATACGTGAGTGGTCGGAGAACAACATTAAGGAAGTTTTGAAATCTCGGGATGACTACGATACCAAAGTCGCGACCGAGGTGCCAGACGAATGAAATCTGCCGGCATCGTCACGCAAGGATAATGGGTAGAGCAGTAGAGCAGAGAATTGGCGCCATGCTGGTGCCACTTGCGGTCTTTTTGATGCACGCATCTACTAAGAGCTATAACGGTCATCAAGTTTTCAGTTCCTCCAACTGTAGACTTGAAGGAGCCGAACCTGAGTGCCTAAAACCCTTCCCGTTCGCCAGTCACTGGCATGTTAGAGTAATGAATGTGGGAAAGACGCCACCCCTGAGCCGTGCGCGAGAACATCTGGCTTTCGCGGCCGGCAGTATGAAGCGTCGAACCGTCTTTGCGCACCTTCGCCTCGAAGTTCCAATAGAACTCGGCATATGCTGAGTCCCCGTGGACGCTGACCTGAAGGTCTCGTACAACGAGCTTGCGCTCAGAGAACATGGCACCCATGGTTTTTCCATGAAGTTCTTCTTGATCATCGGCCAACCCCGTTCATGTCCGCGAGGATAGATGAAGGTGGCTTCGTCAGTGGTAGCCAAATCTGCTCTGCCAACTGGAGATCAAGCGTATCAATCGAATGTCGGTAGTTTTCAACCAATGCCTTGGTTTTTTCCATTTCCGCGACGGGGGAGATGTTCATCAATGCCATCTTTCCTGCCAACTTCATTACTGAGCCTCCTTCCATAATTTTCTTTCGCTGCGACGGTTCATCACCAATTATATGATTCAGAAGTTACTGCCTGCAAGTAGGCACCTTTTTGTTTTATAGTAACTCTGTGGAAACCAATAAGGAATTCGCCTGGGAGAATAAGGTCTAAACATGAAATAGGAAATCTATGATGAACATTGTCCAACACGGATGGTCCTGGATCGGATTGCTGCGGCGAAGTTGTTGGAGTAAAGTGGAGATGATCTGAAATGGCGCCCGGGACTTTGATGCGAGTTCAGTTTATCCAACCACAGTTAGTTCCTATGGGGTGTCAAAATACAAAAAAATACAAAAAAAACTTGACAAAGGAATGATAATAGTTTTTAGTGAGATCAAAATATAACTTGATCTAACGAACGGATTTGGGGGTAATGAGGCCTCCTTTGCCTGAAGATGGGCGAAGGAGGCTTTTTTTGTCCCATTCAATCCAAAGGAGAAAAACAATATGGCCGAATATACCATGTTTATTGGCGGAAAATGGGTTCCGGCCGAATCAGGTGAAACCTTTCCAGACCTGAACCCTTTTTCCGGTGAAGTTTATACCGATGTGGCCAAGGGGGACGTCCGGGATGCCGGTAAGGCGTTGGGCGCCGCTTTTGATGCCCGCAAGGTTTGGGCGGCCACCCCGCCTGGAGAACGGGCAAAAATTTTATTCCGG
Source organism: uncultured Thermodesulfobacteriota bacterium (assembly GCA_964627515.1). GTDB lineage: Bacteria > Desulfobacterota > RBG-13-43-22 > RBG-13-43-22 > RBG-13-43-22 > RBG-13-43-22. Next base: position 34,397 of record CAZVHO010000038.1, read on the forward strand.
GCTTCCCAAATTCTGCAATCCCGGCTCCAGGAGGTCGCCGAGGTGCTCATTGCGGAAGGCGGGGCCACCTTCGGCAAAGCCATGTTCGAAACAACCTATACCGTAGATCTCCTGCATACAGCCGGAGAAGACTGCAAGCGACTTCTTGGCGAAACCTTCCCTTCCGATAGCAACAAAATTTCCATGACCGTTTTCAGCCCCCGCGGCACGGTGGTCGCCATCACTCCCTGGAATTTTCCCCTGCTCTTATCGATCAATAAAGTAGCCTACGCACTGGCGGCCGGGAACACGGTAGTCCTGAAGCCCTCCAGTGAAACCCCGGTGATTGGGCTCAAGATTGGCGAAATTTTTGAGCAGGCAGGCCTTCCTCCCGGAGTGCTCAACGTGGTCACCGGGCCGGGCCGGGTTTTGGGAGATGCCCTGATCGAGGACCCGCGCTGCAGCTTTGTCACCCTCACCGGAGAAACCGGCACCGGACGGCATGTGGCTCAGCGGGCCTCCACCAATCTCAAGGAATATACCCTGGAGTTGGGCGGAAAGGACCCGCTGATTATTCTATCCGATGCCGATCTGGATCACGCCGTAAACGCCGCCGCCTTCGGCTCTTTTATGCATCAGGGACAGATCTGCATGGCCGTGGAGCGCATTATCGTTCAGGAGCCCATCGCCGAAGAGTTCGCCAGGCGTTTGGCCGCCAAGGCGGAAACCTTGACTTGCGGAGATCCGAAATTGCCGACTACCGTGATTGGGCCTTTAATCAATGATGAAGCTGTCCTTAAGGTGGACGCGCAGGTGAAAGAAGCGGTCGCCAAGGGGGCGAAACTTTTGGCCGGTGGGACTTTTCAAGGCCGGGTTTACAAGCCCACGGTGCTTACTCAGGTCACTCGTGATATGAGCATTTTCCGGGACGAAACGTTTGGTCCCACTGCTCCCATCCTGGTGGTGAAGAATGAGGTTGAGGCCCTGGAGGCGGCCAATGATTCGGAATACGGCCTTTCCGCAGGAGTTATTACCAATGACCTGCAAAAAGCCTTGTTCCTGGCCGAAGGTCTGGCGTCCGGTATGGTTCACATCAATGACGCCTCGGTCTACGATGAACCCTTTTGCCCCTTTGGAGGTTGCAAAGGAAGCGGCCAGGGTCGTGAAGGCGGGCGGCATTCCATGGAAGCCATGAGCGAATTGAAGTGGCTGACCATTCAAAAAGGCAAGAGACATTATCCATTTTAATGCCTCCGTTAGGAAAAACATTCTTTTTCTGTGCGGGAACGACTTAACCAAATTATTAGAAGTGCTCTAAAAGATAACCCAATTTTGTGAACGGTTTAGTAAGATTCCATAAGGCCATCAAGGCCATCAGGATTACCCAAAAAACCTTAAGGTGAAAAGGTCACCATGTCATGCTTCTTGAAGTATCAAATTTGACCAAGAATTTTGGTGGACTACAGGTCCTCCTGGATATCTCCTTCAATGTGAACGAAGGGGAAATTATAGGACTTATCGGGCCGAACGGGGCGGGAAAGAGCACCATTTTTAATGTCATCACTGGTATATATCGCCCGGCCTCCGGTTCAATTCGATTCCGTGGAAAGAATTTGGTAGGCTTAAAGCCCTACCAGATTTGCAGAAGAGGTATCGCCAGGACTTTTCAACTGGTCAGGATTTTCCCCTCCATGACTGTTTTGGAAAACGTTCTGATCGGGGCGGTCTACGGCAAAATGGGTGATAAAAAGAAGGCCTTGGAGGAGGCCCGGGAGTCCCTGGAACTTCTGAATTTGGCAGACGTTGGCAATACCCTCTCGGCCCATTTAACCTTTTCAGACCGCAGACTGGTGGAGATCGCCCGGGCCGTTGCCGCCAAACCCGGTCTGGCCCTCCTGGATGAACCCCTGGCAGGTTTAAATCCGGCGGAGACAGAAAAAATCATGGGCGTCATTCAGGACATCAGGAAAACGCGAGGAATTTCCATCATCTGGATCGAGCACAAGATAGATGTGGTCTTTCATCTTTGTGATCGCATCGTGGTCCTTGATTATGGGAAGAAGATCGCTGAAGGGCAACCCAGAGAAATCGCAAAAGACAAGAAAGTGGTAGAGGCCTATCTTGGAAGCCCCCTTGCTTAAGGTAACTAATCTGAATGCCTTCTATGGGGACGCCCAGGCCCTCTGGGACGTCGGTTTTCAAGTTCAGGAAGGCGAAATTTTCTCTATCATAGGATCCAACGGTTCGGGGAAATCAACCATCCTGAAAACGATCAGCGGTCTTTTAATTCCCGCCTCCGGGCTAGTGGAGTTTCTTGGTTCCCGTATTGATGGAAACAGTGCCACTCGAATCGTCGATCGCGGTATCTCTCTGGTTCCTGAAGGAAGAGGGCTTTTTACTACGCTGACCGCCTTGGAGAATCTGGAGTTAGGGGCTTTCACCAAGCGAGCCAGACCGTTTTTAAAGGAAAGTCTCGTCCAAGTATTTGAGCGCTTTCCAATCATCAAGATGCGTCAGAACCAACTTACCGGAAAGATGAGTGGCGGGGAGCAACAAATGGTGGCCATCGGGAGGGCGCTGATGTCGAAGCCGAAACTGTTGATGCTCGATGAGCCTTCTTTGGGGTTGGCTCCTCTGATCGTCAAGATGATGTTTGAGATCATTTTAGCCCTGAAACAGCAGGGGGTAACCATCCTGCTGGTAGAGCAAAATATCCATCAGGCCTTGAGAATTGCCGATCATGCCTGCGTGATCAAAACCGGGAGGATTACCATGATGGGAACGGGAAACCAGCTTTTGGCCGACCCGGAAATTCAAAAAGCCTATATGGGCTCTCTACCTTAAGGGGGGTCGGCGATGGGTTTTATCCCTATTGATATTTTCTTCCAGCTTCTAATCAACGGTATTCTCTTCGGAACCATGTATGGCATTGCCGCCATCGGGCTCAGCCTGATTTTCGGAACGATGCAGATCGTTTTCATAGCCCAGGGGACGATGATCATCCTGGCGGCCTACGGCAGTTTCTGGCTGTTCCATCTATGGTCCGTGGATCCCTATATCTCTATCCTTATCGTCGTTCCCCTTTCCTTTATCGTTGGTCTTGGCTTTTATCAGGTTCTATTCAGGAAGGTGGCCCGGGCCGGAAAATTTCCCACCCTCTTAATTGCCTTCGGTTTAATGGCTCTCCTGGAGAATCTCATGTCCGTGATCTTTACAGCCAATTCGAGGGCCATCCAGACCAACTATTCATCTTACGCCTTGACCCTCCTGGGCCTGAAGATCTCCTTCACCCGCTTAATGGTATTTGTGATGGCCCTTTTGGGGACGGCGGGGGTGACCTTTTTTCTTAAAAAAACCCTACTGGGAAAAGCCGTGAGGGCCGCTTCAGAAAACCTGGAATATGCGACCCTGGTGGGGATTACCCCCCATCAAGTCAATGCGGTTACCTTCGCTTTAGGGATCGGCCTGGCCGGATTGGCCGGTGTAGCAACGGCAACCGCCTACTCTTTTGATCCCTTTTCCGGGTTCGTCTTTGGCCTCAAGGCCATGATCGCCTTGGCCCTCGGGGGCATGGGCAGCGTGGCCGGGGCCCTCTTTGGAGGAATCCTTTTAGGAGTGGTTGAAAGCTTTGGGGGTTTTTTTCTCACCGGTGGCTGGGCCGATACGATCTCGTACGCGGTCTTTCTCCTGGTATTGATGTTCAGGCCGGAAGGTCTCTTTTCCCGGGACCAGAGTACCAAATTATGAAAAAGATAAAAAATCAGAAACAACTCGGATGGTGGATGGCCATCTGCTTGGCCCTGGCGGGCATTCCTTTAATCTTCGATCCTAAGACTTCCTACGTGGTCTTTTTTCTATTCTCAGCTTTTATCTACATTACCCTCGCCCAAGCCTGGAACCTGATCGCAGGCTACACCGGGCAGGTTTCTCTCGGTCTTCATGCCTTCTTTGGTCTGGGCGGATATGTTATCGCCATTGGATGGTCCAGGGGCTTCTTTGGCTATCTCGATCCTGTCGGGATGTTGCTGGCGGGAGGTGGTGCGGCGATTCTGGCCATCCTGGTAGGCATACCGCTTCTCTCAAAACTGAAGGGGGACTATTTTGCCCTGGGAACACTGGGACTCGGAGAAATATTGAGGCTTGTTACCATTCAGGGAGGGGCCTTTACGGCCGGACCCACGGGTATTCTGCTCCCTTCTTCTTCCTTCACCACCATTACCCCCCATTATTTCATGGCCCTATTCCTGGCACTGTTGGCCATCGGTGTAACCTATTACCTGGCCCAATCCCATACGGGACTGGCCCTGATGGCCATCAGGGATGATGAAGCAGCCGCCGAAGCCAACGGCATCAATATCCTGAAGTTTAAGGTCCTCGCCTTTTCCGTGGGAGCCTTTCTAACAGGGCTTTGTGGGGGCCTTCAGGCCTATTATCTTTTCCATGTTGAACCGCAAGGTTTCTTTGGCCTTAATTGGACGCTTTATCCCGTACTGATGTGTGTGTTAGGAGGCACGGGCACTTTATCCGGACCTGTTATAGGGGCTTTATTTCTGACAGCCGTCTTCGAGCTGGCCAAGTATTGGCTGCCCGAGATTCACCCCGTTTTCTCCGGATTGTTTATTATTATTGCAATCATTTTCCTGCCGAATGGATTGATCCGGCTCAAGCTCGGTCGTATCTTCCATAGGAAAAGGAGTGTCGCCTGAACCATAGTTTGGCAACCAATAAAACAAGGAAGGAGGATTGGAAAAAACTTAGTAACGGAGAACCAATAAAAAATCAAAACAAGGAGGCTCAAAAATGAAGATGAAGTTACAAGGTACCTGGGTTATTGGCTTATTTATTTTTATATTGGCCGCAGGCTTATGCTTCGCCGGCCCGGTTCAGGCCGCAGATAAGACGGAAATTCTCATAGGCGCTCCTATCCCCTTAACTGGCATATTAGCCATGGAGGGTTCCGAACAAAAATGGGCGTATGAGCAGGCCGTAGCCGATGTTAATGCCAAAGGAGGGGTTTTTGTCAAGCAGTATAATAAAAAGCTCCCGGTAAAGCTGGTCATTGCTGATGCCGAAAGTGATCCGGGCAAGGCGGCAGCAGCTTTTGAAAGGCTGGTGAAGGTTGACAAGGTTGATTTAATGCTATCAACTTTCACGACCAATTTGGTTCTTCCGACCTCTGTAGCGGCTGAAAAACTGAAGGTCTATTACATGGCGACGACCTGTATTCTCGAACCATGGCAGGCACAAAAGTTTAAGTGGTCCACCCTTTACTTCTTTGATACGAGCCAGGCAGGCTCTGTACCATTTCAGGTCCTTGATACTATTCCCGCGGCAGAAAGACCAAAGAAAATGGCCTTTCTGATGGAAGACACCACCGACGGGAGGGCCTTCGGTCCCTTCTTCAGGGCCGGTGCCAAAAAGCACAAGGTTGATATCGTCTTCGACGAACCTGTGGCGGTCGGATCAAAGGACTACTCCGCCCAGATCCTGAAGCTGAAATCCAAAGGTATTGATGGCGCCATCCTGTTTGCCGGAAGTGCGGATTGTGTTACCTTTGTGCGTCAGACCAAAGAGGCCGGATTGAATCTGAAGTACCTGCATGGGTATAAGGGAACGTGGGCCCCGGATTTTTGGAACGCCTTAGGCAAAGATGCGCAGTATGTGCTTGCTGACGGCTTCTGGCATGAGGACTTCCCTTATCCCATGGCCAAGGAACTTGGCGACAGATACAGAAAGCAATTAAATAAACACTCGGCGAGCATAGGCCTTTTCTATGCCCTTGCCCAACAAATGTTTGCTGCCATAGAAAAGGCAGGTACACTGGATGGGGAGAAGGTGCGCCAGGCTGTCATGACTATGCAGTTCAAAGGTACCTCGATGGGTGATGCAAAATACAGGCCCGATGGAACGGCACTTCACCTGCTTTGTGCCTACCAGTGGTGGAGTGGCCAACTCAAAGTGGTCTATCCGATTTTTAAAGGCGGCTGGAAAGCAAAAATAGCTCCCACCTGGGATAAACGGTAGACAAGAAAACCCATTGAAAAGGCTGGCTTGATTCTGAAAGGGTTGCCTCATTCACTTGTTTTTCCCCTGGGGCCAGGAGCCAATCTGATATCAAGCCGGCCCCTCGAGAAATACCTCCGGGATTCCAAAATACCTCAAAAATCAGAAAAAGGAGATCAAATGCGACTAAAGAATAAAGTAGCCATCATCACAGGGGCTGCCCAAGGAATTGGGGCTGCCTTTGCGGTCGGGTTTGCCAAGGAGGGCGCAAGAATTGCGATAGGCGATATTGCTGATGGAGGAAATACTGTCAAAAAGGTGGAGCAGGCGGGTAGTGAAGCGATTTTTCTAAAAACCGACGTGAACAACGAAGTCGAATGTCTGGCTTTGGCCAAGGCGGCTTTTGATCATTTCGGAGACATAAACATCCTTATCAATAACGCCGCTGTATTCGGGAGTATTGTTTTAAAGCCTTTCACTGAGTTATCGAGTGAAGAATTTAAAAAAGTACTAGAGATCAATACGAGCGGGGCATTCCACTGTATTAAAGCCGTATTTCCTTACATGAAGGAAAATGGAGGGAAAATTATCAACATTTCTTCCGCCTCGATTATCGAAGGCGTGCCCGGTATGCCCCATTACGTTGCTTCAAAGGGTGCGATAATGGCCTTAACGCGTTGTATGGCCCGAGAGTTGGGAGATTTCAAGATCAATGTAAATACGATAGCCCCGGGATTTACCCATTCAGAAGGGGGAGATCAGTTCGATCGCAGTAAGGCCTTGCCCTTGCCGCCACTTGATGAACTCCAACTTCCAGGGCGATGTCTAAAAAGACCGGGGGTCCCGGAAGATTTGGTGGGCACTGCTCTTTTTCTGGCCACCGAAGACAGTGCCTTCATCACCGGTCAGATGATTGTGCAGGATGGTGGACTCTCGTTCCACTAAAAGCATGGCGGGGATATTGCATTTTTTCGATGAAGGCCGGTTCAGCCACCATTAGGGGCGCCATTGCGGGCTAACCGAACACATAAGTAGACGATTCTGATTCCACGAAAAGGCGCCTTCGTGGAATCAGAAGAGGAGAAAAGCTATGTATTCAGGTGGGTATTCAGGAAAGATACTTCGCATCAACCTTACTGACCAGACCGCTAAGGAGGAAAAATTGCCCCTACAAATGGCAATAGATTTTATTGGGGGGGCAGGATTCGGCATTAAATATCTTTTTGATGAGGTCAAGGCCGGTACCGACCCCCTTGGACCGGGGAACAAGCTGATCTTTGCTCCCGGCCCTTTCACCGGAACGTCCCTTCCTTGTGCCAGTCGTATGGCGGTTACGGGGAAATCCCCCCAGACGGGTGCGGTGGGTATGGCGCTGTCGGGAGGGCAGTTTCCGGCAGAACTGAAGTTCGCCGGATGGGACGCCATCATTGTCGAAGGGAAGGCCGAGAGGCCGACTTATATCTCTATCAAGGACAGTGTCGTTCGATTTCATAACGCCAATAATGCTTGGGGAACCTTGACCGGCGACTGTCAGCAAATAATAAAGGATGATCTTCACGACCAGAACACGCGGGTTTGCTGCATCGGGCCGGCAGGGGAACATTTAAGCCGCATGGCCTGCATCATTAATGAAAGGAGGGCCATGGGGCGCAAGGGCCTCGGTGCAGTTATGGGTTCAAAAAATTTGAAGGCCATCGCGGTCAGGGGAACAGGGTCGGTTTCGATTGCTTCTCCTGAAAAATATAAGGCCGGCCGAGCGGCGATGTTGAAGGCCATGAAAGAAAGCCCGGTACTCTATTCTCATTTTGCCGGGGCAGGTACACCCATGGTTCTTGACTTGACGGGCGCCATGGGGATCCTTTCGGCCAAGAACTGGTCAGCTACCGGAGAGTTTGTCCCCGTAGAAGAACTCGGGCTTGAGGCCCAAAACACCCGGAAAATCGGCAAGGAACATTGTTATGATTGTCCGGTAGGATGCAGTCAAATGAAACTGGCCAGGAGCGGACCCTATGCCGGTATCCTGACCGAAGGTCCTGAGTTTGAGACCCTTTACTCTTTTGGCAGCGCGACCGGGGTGGCCAACCTGGATGCTGTTATTGCCGCCGACCGGCTCTCTGATGAACTGGGTTTAGACACCATGTCTGCCGGTGTAACCATTGGTTTTGCCATGGAGTTGTTTGAAAAAGGAATTCTGACCCTTAGCGATACCGGTGGCCTGGAATTGAAATTCGGTAATGACCAGGCTATGATAACCGTGCTCCGTCTGATGGCCTATCGGGAAGGGATCGGCAGCGTCCTGGCCGATGGGACTAAGGCGGCAGCGAAGGTGATCGGCAGAGGAGTCGAAAAATATGCCATGCATATCAAAGGTCTTGAACTACCGGCCTATGATGTCCGGGGAGCCAAAGCCCATGGCTTGAACTATGCCACATCCTATACCGGGGCGGATCATAACAGGGGGTACGCCTTTCAGGAGATTTTTGGAATCCCTGTTCCCTGGCCGGTAGACCGATTGGCCATAGAAGGCAAAGGGAAGCTGACCAAATGGAATCAGGATGTGCGGGCCGCGACCTGTGACTGCCCGACCATGTGCGCCTTTATCCTGGATACCGCCCTGCCCGGGATGGCTACCCAGAACACCTCTACTCTCATGGAGGCGGTTACCGGCCTTACCTTCACCCCCGAGGAAGTCGAAAAGGTCGGGGAAAGGTTAAATAACCTGGCCAAGGCTTTCAACGTCAGGGAAGGATTCACTCGTGCCGACGACACTTTCCCAGAAAGACTGATGACGGAACCCCTGAAGGCCGGGGCCTCGAAAGGTCAATTGATCAGTCGGGATGATTTGAAGAAGATGCTCGATGAATACTACCTGGAACGCGGATGGGATGTTGAGACAGGGGTGCCCACTCGGGCAAAATTGGATGAGCTTGGGCTTGGATCTGTGGCTGATGATCCGGGTGTTTAAAAAAAAGTCCGGTAGATCCCATGAAGATTAAGGTACATTCGATTTTGTGGCTCAAAGAAGCGTTTGGCGGTAAAGACATTGAGATGATGGTTCCCGAGGGCCTAACGGTTGGCGGCCTTCTGTCCAGGTTGTTAGAAATCCGGGGGGACAATCTGTCCCCCCTCTTATTCGATCCGGAAAGCGGTCAACCACTATCCCATATACGTCTGCTGGTCAACGGACAAACCATAGAATTTCTAAATAAAATGGATACCGTACTTAATGATGGTGACGAGGTTTTACTGCTTCCTCCCGCTGTAGGAGGATGATGAAATGTCTTTATTGCTGGTTTCTTGTCATTTTTTAGCAATCGTCGAGATAATTATTGTGGCATATGGCAAATTTTTTTTAGGTAAACCCCCGGCTCTGCCGGAGATCATGTGACTTGGATTAAACTATTTTATGGAATAAAGTTTATGAGCTCGTAAAAATTCGTCATTCCCGCGCAGGAGGGAATCCAGGCCAATTCTAATCTATTAAAAAACACTGGATTCCCGTTTTCACGGGAATGACGAAAATGGGTGCTTTCGTACTTTTTACGAACGTATCAATTTTAACGATATCAGAAGTGAATTATGGCAATGAAATAATTGAACAATTCCAAATTTTTGTTATGATTTTCAGGCGATTATCTTAGAAGATAATTCGGCGACCCCGGCCCCTGAAATGCATCAGGGGACCCTCGATAATTACCGTCACAACCCCTTGCTTCTCTGCCCCCGCATCATGACGGCCGAAGACTTATCAGTGGAAAACGGCCCTCTCCGGTGAAATCCCAAGGCCTCTTTTTAAGCTTTGAGATTTAAATGAATTTTTTTATTGAAATTTAAATCGAAATAAATTAAATTAAATATTTTTATATAGATAAAGGATAGCCGAACCAAAGAATAACTTCCCGATATAGTTAAAAATAATCCGTCTGGGCCGGTAACAAAACGAAGGACGGACGGATCGGGCAAAAAAAATTTGTTGAATAATTCTTGGAAGGCTTTATAATTATATAATTATTTTTAAAGAATATTTGGCCAGCGTAGCTCAGTCGGTAGAGCGACTGATTTGTAATCAGTTGGTCGGGGGTTCGATTCCCTTCGCTGGCTCCAGGAAGGGTTTTAGCGAAACAAATCATACCGGTCGTATTGTTTGAAGTTAGACATCAGTAGATGAACCCACTTTGGGAGGGGTTCCCGAGCGGTCAAAGGGAACAGACTGTAAATCTGTCGGCCATGCCTTCGGAGGTTCGAATCCTCCCCCCTCCACCAGCCATGAAAGGGTATGGTATCGATTGACGGGGGAACCCGGCAACGAGGAGGATGTAGGAAATACGGTTAAGTAGGGCCATATTGATAAAACTACAGCCATAGGTTCTCTTTTCCTCAAAATTAATAAGCGGGAGTAGCTCAGTTGGCTAGAGCGTCAGCCTTCCAAGCTGAGGGTCGCGGGTTCGAATCCCGTTTCCCGCTCCAACAAAAAAGAGCTATTTGTAAAATCGAATTCAAAAGTACAAATAGACTAAGCATAGCAGGGCCCACGTAGCTCAGTTGGTAGAGCACTTCCTTGGTAAGGAAGAGGTTCACCGGTTCAATCCCGGTCGTGGGCTCCAAAAAAAATTGATAGATTAGGTATTTGTATTTTGGACGCAGATGAACTCGGATCGGCAGAGGGCCGATCGTGCAGTCGGATCGGCCGAAGGCCGATTGTATTGCCAGAATTTCCACCATTTTTAAAGGGCTAATAGAATAATGATCTGCGGGTATCGGCGGAAATCAGCGTCCTAATTTAAAATCCATTATTTTCAACCTTTTTAACCAAGGGGAGGCGGAGATGTCGAAGAAGAAATTTGAGCGGACGAAGCCGC
>CAZVHO010000039.1:0-1325 GCA_964627515.1 uncultured Thermodesulfobacteriota bacterium
GGAATGACGTAGCGCGGGTTTCAGCGACTCTTTACGATTTCATCACTATTGACGGACATGAATGAATTCGTCGTTCCGTTTTATCGAGATGACGACAATAGGTCCAATCACAAAGGGAGGGAAAAATGTTACAAAGTAAAAAATTGGCGGCCATCACGGCCATAGCCTGTTTGTTTATCCTTGGTGTTAGTTTCAGTTATGCGGAAGACGGGGTATCCAACACCGAGATCAAGATCGGCACCACCACGGATCTCTCAGGGCCTATTGCCTTCATGGGCAAAGGGGTCACGGACGGCGCCAAGCTCTATTTCCAGTATATTAACGACCAGGGTGGTATATATGGCCGAAAAATAAATTTTCTAATGGAAGATGACGGGTACCAGCCGCCTCGGGCCGTTCAGGGCGCTAAAAAATTGATCACCCGGGATAAGGTCTTCAGTATGTTCATGATCCTTGGGTCGGCCCAAGTCAATGCCATGTATCCCCTGATGGAAGCCGACGGCATTCCCATCGTTACCCCGGCCACCCAGAACCAGGATATGGGGGTACCTCCACGCAAGTTTTTGTTTTTAGCCGATACCCATTACACAGCCCAAGGTAAGTTGGCCCTGGAATATATTGTGGAAAAAATGGGGGAAAAAAAGCCTAAGATCGCCTGTATCTATCAGGATGACACGCCCGGTCATGATTGGCGAAACGGAGTACGTCAGGGGGCCAAATATTATGGTCTGGAGGTATTGGAACTGCCTTACAAAAGAGGGGCGGTGGATTTCAGTTCCCAGATGGCCAAGTGCAAGGAGGGCGGGATCACCCATTGCCTGATCTGGGCCCTGGTCCGGGAACCGGCCATCTTGATGAAAGAGGCCCAACGCCTGCAATACAAACCGACCTATTTTTATGCCAATCCCTCGGTGAACAAAAAGGTGCTGGAATTGGCCGGGGATGCCCTGACCTATAACAACAAGGTCTATGCCACCAATATCATGATCGATCCCTACCGCGATAAGACGCCGGCCGTTCAGTTGTTCGAGAAAAACTGCGCCAAGTACAAGACGGCTACCCTGGAAAACTCCTATAATATTTATGGGTACCAGGCGGCCATCACCCTGGTGGAGGGGCTCAAGCGGGCCGGCAAGGATCTGACCCGTCAAGGGCTGATCAAGGCCCTGGAGGGTTTCAATAAATACGATAACGGCATCATGGCTCCCATTACCTGGGGTCCGAACTTAAGGGCCGGCGGACATTCCGTTAAAGTGTTTCAGGCCAAGGAAGGGGATTGGCATGCCATCACGCCGGGATGGGTATTTTCGAAGATCCCGGATTAG
>CAZVHO010000039.1:1425-5911 GCA_964627515.1 uncultured Thermodesulfobacteriota bacterium
GATACGGTGCCCAAGCTGTTTCACGCCCAGGTGAAGCGTTTCCAAGACCGGGTAGCCATGCGGGAAAAGGTCCTCGGCGTTTGGAAAGAGATTTCCTGGAATCAATACCGGGAAAATGTGCGCCTGGTCGCCATGGGTCTGCTGGCCCTGGGAGTGAAAAAAGGCCAGTGTGTTTCGATTATCAGCGGTAATAACAAGGAATGGTTGTATTGTGACATCGCCATCCAATGTATCGGCGGTATTACCGTGGGCATCTATACGACCAATTCCTCGGAGGAGATTGCCTACATCCTCAATCATTCCGAATCCCGGATATTTTTTGTCGAAGATGAAGAACAGATCGACAAGGTGCTTTTGGCCAGGGCCCAGCTTCCCCTTTTAGAGAAGGTGATCGTCTATGACATGGAGGGGCTCCGCAATCTCAGGGATCCTCTGGTGATGAGTTTTGAGGATTTCCTGGGCCTGGGGGAAGAAGAATATCGGAAAGATCCGGAGCGGTTTGATCAGCTTTGGTCCCAGGTGAAGCCGGAAGATACGGCCTTGATCGTCTATACCTCCGGTACCACCGGACCCCCAAAGGGGGCCATGATCTCCCACCGGAACGTCACCTGGACCAACCGGGCCCTGGTGAAGTCCAACACGGCTTATGAAGGGGATGAAATTTTGTCCTATCTCCCCCTTTGTCACGTGGCCGAAAGAAACAGTACGACCTTTGCGGCCATGACCAACGGCTATGTCATCAACTTCGCCGAAAATCTGGAGACGGTCCCTGAGGATTTAAGGGAGATCTCCCCTCATTCTTTTTTTGCCGTGCCCCGGATCTGGGAGAAATTCTATTCCCAGATCATCCTGCGGATGCAGGAATGCACCTGGCTGGAAAAAAAGGTTTTTGCCTGGGCCGTAGAGGTGGGTCAAAAGGCCTCAGGCCTCAAATTGGAACACCGACCTTTGCCGGCTTCTCTCAAGGTCCAATACGCCCTGGCCCACTTCCTGGTGTTCCGGAATCTAAAACGCCTCTTAGGCCTGGAACGGGCCAGATATATGATCTCCGGTGGTGCGCCTATTTCTCCCGATATCCTCAGGTTTTTTCACGCCGTGGGGCTACTGGTCGGGGAAGTTTACGGCCAGACCGAGGTCACCGGCCCGACCTCCATCCATCAGATGGAGGATATTAAACTGGGGACCGTGGGAAAACCCATTCCAGATACCGAGGTACGGATCGCCGAAGACGGGGAGATCCTGGTGAAAGGCCCCCACGTATTCCAGGGGTACCTGAAGGCCCCGGAATTGACCAAGGAAACGATCATCGACGGATGGCTCCACTCCGGAGACATGGGCCGCTTCGACGCAGAGGGCAATTTGATGATTACCGACCGGAAGAAGGATATCATCATCACCTCCGGCGGGAAAAACGTCACCCCTCAGTTCATTGAAAACAAGCTGAAATTCAGCCCCTATATCAACGATGCCGTGGTCATCGGAGACGGCCGGAAATATCTGACGGCTCTGATCATGATCGACAAGGAAAATGTCACCCAGTATGCCCAGGACAACCGGATCCCCTTTACGACTTATAAAAGCCTCTGTCATAATGAAGACATACGGGACCTCATTCAAAAGGAGGTCAACAAGGTCAACAAGACCCTGGCCCAGGTGGAAACCATAAAAGATTTCCGTCTCATCGATATCGAACTGACCAGTGATGACCCGGAGTTGACGGCCACCATGAAGCTGAAGAGAAAATATGTCAATGAGCGCTTCAAAGACCTTATCCGTGACATGTACTAAACCCTCATGCCCCAAGGGGCACCACGAAGCATGAAAATGGGTTTCGCTGAACGCCGACCGGTATTTTCGTGTTAACCCCTGGAGGTTGGTTTCATGAAACCTGATCGAAATGATAAAAAAGAACCCTATGATGTCATCGTGATCGGTGCCGGTATTGCCGGCCTGGGTGTGGCGGCCATTACGGCCAAGGAAGCGGGGTTAAGGGTTTTGGTCCTGGACCGTTTTCCCCTGGTCGGCGGCCGGATGATGAGCTATGACGGCTATCCGGCCAAGGGATGGCGGATCGATATCGGCTTGCACATGGTGGAATTAGGGGAAAAGGCCAGTTGCACAGAGCTGAACGCCCGGGTCGGAAAGACGGTGGAATGGGCACCCTTCAGCCAAACCGTGGATATCTGGAACGGTGAGCGGTTTATCAATGTGGCCGAACTGGTCCCATTGACCAGTGAGGATAAAAAGGTTTTTGCCGATCGGCTTTCCGAAATCGCCCGCCTGTCGGATGCGGAGATCGAGGCTTGGGATAACCGCTCCCTGGAGGAATGGCTGATGGAAAAGGTGCCTCAGCCGGCCGTGCGGGAGCTTTTTACCGATCTGGGAATGATCATGACCACCATCCCCCGGGCCATTGATATGGCGGCCGGAGAGGTGCTTTACATCGCCAGGGAAAATCTTCGAAAAACCCGCCAGGTGCTCCAGGCCAGCTATCCGACAGATGGTCTGGAGGGGATCACCCGGGGTCTGGTCGAGGTCATCAAAGAAAAGGGCGGCGAGATTCGGCTCAATTGTGATGTGCAGGAAGTAGTTGTGGAAAACAAGAAGGCCGTTGGCGTCCGCATTCCGGTAAAAAAGCACCCCTATCAGGAAGAATACCGCATGCTGGAAACGGAAACCCTCTATGCCGACCGGGTGGTCTGCGCCCTGCCGATCTATAAACTTTCCCGGATCATCGACTTCAACCCCGAATCCAGTCCTCTTCCCCGTTGGTGGCTTAAGCGCATCACCGACATCCAGCATGAAATCACCGGACTGATTGGTTTTATGCTCGGTTTATCCGAGCCTGTGGTGGATCCGAAAAAACGCTGCTTTCTCACGGCCCTTAAAACGAAACACGCCGGTTTCCCCTTCCAGGGTTTCCCGGCCTCCAATTTTTCTAACCGGGTTGCCCCTCCAGGGAAACAGGTGCTCCATACGGACATTGTGGTGGAGCATGCCCAGGCCTCTGATAAATTTCAACGGGAGCGGTTGCTGAATTTGCTTTGGGAAGACTTGAAAGAAATGTTTCCGGGAATCGAAGAGAAGGTAGAATGGAAGCTTCCCTATTACGTGGACGGCTGTGACGGTCTGGCCCGGCAGCCGGGACTGGTGGGCAATTTCAAGCCCGGGCTGCAAGCCCCGGGAATACCCAACCTGTACTTCGCCGGAGACACCTATCAGGGACGGGGTCTGGCCATCAACAGCGCCGCCCGAAGTGCGATGCTCTGCGCGGATCTGATTCTGACATCCCTTTAAACCCCATCCTGGGAGTTTGGGGTCGGATGGTCTGGGAATAGGATGAGGGGGTCTATGCCAGGCACAGCAGACTCGAACACTATTTCGATGTTCCCTTACCCTAAAAAAGTTGACGGTCGTTGGAAGGTATGTGCTGGGATGGCTGCCGTTCCGTCAAAAAGGGGAACCTGTTCCTTTTAAAGCACCTGTTTTCCCCCGATCGCTTTCAATATTTCTCCCAGGGCCTCCCGGGCGATGGCCTTCATTTCATCATCCGTTCTATCCTGAATGGGATGAGGCACGTAGACGGCTGCCGGATCATAGCCGAGTGCCCGTGCTTGAGACTCCGCCGCCTCCTTAAATTCTGCTGAGGCCACATAAACCCCGACCACTCCCCGACCCTCCAAATCAACGATGTCATGCACACTGCATGACGTGCAGGACCCTCAATCGGCGAGCGCTTCAATCACCACCTCACATTGAGACCGGATCACCTGTTTAAGTTCCAGCGGAGCCACTCTGGCGAAGGTCGGTTTTTGATACCGCCTGACTTTCAGGCCTTGTCCGGTAAGTTGCTTTTCCACTTCGTCCAAAAAGATGTCTCCCCGGGGTTTGGAGATATTCAACAACCCGATGGTGATCCCCTTCAGATCCCCGGGACGTCTTAACCGTTCCCGCATCTCCGGCGAACGTTCGGCCGTGGGGTCCAGTAAAAAGGTGGTTTGCCTCATAATCGAATCTCCTTGGTTACGGGTTGGCTTCCTCTTGGTCCGCTGGCCAGCCAGCCGCCGATAATGGCCGAAAACCGGCCGGCCGTTCCCCCGGCATGAACCAGGGTAAGACCCCCGGGCCGGAATTTGGGCAAGGTCAACTCCTTCATTTCTTCAGGGATACCCTCGGCAATGCCCTGGGCCCCCCGCACCAGCTCTTTGCCGGGAATTTGAAGCAGGGTGTCCAGTTCTTCCTTGAGCCTGGACTTGGTCCAGCCGGCCTGCTGAAAGATCAGTCCGTGTTCCGGGGATACCACCAAAATGGCGTCGGCGGCCATGGGGATCTTGGGGTGGGCCACGGTTCGCAGGCACCAGGCAAAGGTCCGGGCCAGGGATTCGGGTGTTCTGGAAAGCTGGTCAACCACGGCCTGCACCCCGTCTCCGGTGAAAAGGGTCACCGTGGAGGTCCCCTCCGGAAACCCCCGTTCCACGGAAAGGGG
>CAZVHO010000039.1:6011-12813 GCA_964627515.1 uncultured Thermodesulfobacteriota bacterium
ACCGGACCGGAAAAATAGGTTGTGGCCAGGAGACCGTGCAAACAGAAGGCATCCAAACAGGCGGCTTCCACGGCCGCCAGAACCACCGGCAGGTACTCCGGTTTACATCCGGCCATGACGGCATTGATGGCCGCTTTCTCCACGGTACAGGCCGCCTGGTTGGGAGGAATGGTTCCCAGCAGTTCGTCCGGAGACCGTGTGGTTCCCGCAAGCATGCGCACCACATGGACTTCGGTTGGAGGCACAACCGGCAACCCGTCGGTCCATCCATGGGCAAAACAGGTTTCGATGTCGTCTTCCAAAGGCGGCGACACTATGCGCCGCGATGTTAGATGGACCCCTCCAAAGCGGACAGCCAATTCCTCCACAATACCGGGTTCGACATTCTTCGAGCCGCAACCCGGACGAAAAAGGGGCAGCCCTTCCCCCAGTCCTTTGATCCCGGTCATGGCGCGCCATTCCTCCCGGTCCCAACCGACGGTCCTGACGGTTTCCCTGCCGTTTTCCATAAGAATCAAGGTGGGGACCGTCTCAATTTGGAAATGGTAGGATTGTTCCAGCGTTGTATCGTTGATGACACCCGGTATGCCATCCGGAAACCCAGGGTCATCTTGGGTATAGATGGTCAGGATCCTATTCCCTTGGCTCAGTTCTTTCATGACCGGCACGATCATCGTGCAGGTGGCGCAATCCTTTTTACAAAACAGAATCAATCCATCTCCTGGTTGCTCCATCGCCTGGCCTTCCGTTTCGTTTTTTTAAGGAATCTTTAAATATATTGATACAATCCTGTGGATACGAGGGGTTCATCGCCCTCAGGCTAATTGCCTGCCGGCACCCGGACCCGGAGAGACCCCATAGATCTCTTCGATGTTCACAATAAGCGCCCCCTTGGATTTAAGGGGGAACCCGAGCTTATTGCCCAAATCTTCGATCCATCGGGCTGTCTCTTCATAGCGTTGACCGCTCGTTTCGATGGTAACGGTGCCCTTTAACTGGTATCCTTCTACGCCCTCCCAAAAAGTCACGGCCACCTTGGGATTGGCCTTCAGATTGGCCAGGGTTTTATTCAGGAATTGGTTGGATATGAGAATGGTCTCGCTGTTGATAATTTTTTTGGATCCAACCGGAACACTGTTGGGGCTGCCGTCTACAGTTGCCGTCGACAACACGACGTTAGGAACTTTTTCGAATAGTTTTTGCATACGTTCGGTCATTTGAGCCATTGTGGTTTTCTCCTTTTTTCCGCGGGTCTGAAATTAGCAGCATTTATTTGATAAAAGGTTGTTTTTTATTGGGTAGAGTATAGGATAAGAAAAAAACCGGGTCAAGGAGAAATAAAGATAAAAAGCAAGGGACGAAGGAGGACGAGTGATCCGGGAAAGCCCGGAATTCTGATCAGGGGCACTATCATTTTCTTTTTGACGAATCCCCCGGGGAAAGTTACTATAGAAAGCCCGGTAAGGGATTATTGGTTCGCCCAAAGACTGGAATCCAGGGGCCTGAAAGGAGCAGAAATGACCAACCATGATCTAACCTGTCTGGCTGATTTAAATTATGCCGAATCCGCAAGGGAGATAGCACGCTGGAAAGCTGATAATGAGATCATCGAGCAAAATGATCTCTTGCTAATCGCCGGAGGAGACTCGACGCCGGTAACCAATTCCGCCATGCGTTTAGGTAATCATTCCGGACCGCCAGCCGCTGCCATAATGGACAGGGTCAGGGTTTATTTCGGCAACAAAAACCTCAGCTACAGCTTTCGTATCCGCCGCCATCTGGATTCCGATCTTGAACAACTTTGTCAAGCGGCTGAAATGGTGAAAATTTCCGAATCTCCCGGAATGTCGATTCAAGAGCCGATCCGGATTAAGGATCTCCCCCCCGGGATAACCATCAAGTCCATAGAAGATAAAGCGGGCGCCCTTGATTTTGCCTCGGTCGTCATTGACAGTTATCAAAGTCTGGGTATGCCAAAAGAAACAGGGAGGAAAATTTTTGAAACACCGGAAAGGATGCTTCGGCCTTATAACCATCTCGTTGTCGCCTGTCTGGATAAAAAGCCCGTTTCCTCGGCCATGCTTATTTTCTCACATACCATTGCCGGTATTTACTGGGTAGGAACGATTGAATCCGCTCGTAAAAAGGGATTGGCCGAAGTCTGTACAAGCATGATCACCAATGAGGCCTTCAGAAGGGGGGCATCCTGCGTTATCCTCCAGGCCAGTAAATTCGGAGAACCGATCTATCTCCGGCTCGGATTCAAGGAATTTACCCGGTATCCCTGGTATATGCATTTTCATAAAGGATAAAACGAGGAAACCTTACCCATCCAGCGGGGTCCAGGTGCTCCGTACGGGTCCGGAGTTAATATGTCCAGTCAAAGTGCCGGTTTGCTGATGTATCGCTATCGGGATTCCGGACTCGAAGTTTTTCTGGTCCATCCCGGAGGTCCTTACTGGGCCGGAAAAGACGAGAATGCCTGGTCAATTCCCAAAGGTGAATACGATGAAGATGAGGATCCGCTTGAGGCGGCTAAACGGGAATTTTTTGAGGAAACTGGAATTTCTGCTGCGGGAATCTTCAAACCGCTTTCTATGCTCAAACAGACGGGCGGAAAACGGATAACCGCCTGGGCATTTGAGGGGGATTGTGACCTTTCGTCAATTAAGAGCAATACGTTTACCATCGAGTGGCCACCTCGTTCCGGCAGGAAGGCGGACTTTCCGGAAATAGACCGGGCGGCCTGGTTTGGAGTTGCTGAAGCCATCCGAAAATTGAATAAAGGCCAGATCGGTTTTATCAAGGAACTCTGTTGTATCTTGAGTTAGCCTTTGAAAGGAGAAATATATAGTGAGCAATAGAAGTCGTGTATGCCCGGTTGCATTGGCAGGGAGTCTCGATAATAGAATTCGAAGATGGGTACAGGATCCCCGGAAAATACTCGGACCCTATATTAAAGAAGGAATGACTATCCTGGACTTCGGTTGCGGCCCGGGTTTTTTCTCGATTGAACTGGCTCAAATGGTAGGCAAATCCGGGCGGGTTATTGCCGCTGATTTGCAGGAAGGGATGCTTCAGAAACTAAGAAAAAAGATTCAAGGGACGGAACTTGAGGAACGTGTCGCACTGCATAAGTGCCAAGAGAACAAGATAGGCTTAGCAGAGAAGGTTGATTTTGTTTTAGCCTTCTATATGCTCCACGAAATCCCCAATCAAGAAGCATTTTTCAATGAAATAGAATCAATACTCAAACCGAACGGACAAGTTTTCATAGCAGAACCGCCATTCCATGTCTCAAAGACGGCATTTGAAAAAACGATCAGAAAAGCCAATGACGCCGGCCTTATAGTTGTCGATAAGCCGAAGTTGTTTCTTAACAAGACAGTGATATTAAAAAAGGGCTGACAACCGACTTTGATCCTTCAACTATTGATTGGTCATACCAGGGTTAATGGGTGACCCTTTCGTCCCCCTTGACAAAACGAGGACGGTATGATAACTGGTAATACCAGGGGTGTTAAAAATGAGCACGGCAAAAGTAGCTATAACGTTAGAAGAAAATCTACTGAAACGATTGGATCGACTGGTGAAGGACCGATTGTTCGAAAGCCGAAGCCGCGCCATTCAGGAAGCGGTGAGTGAAAAATTGGCTCGGCTGGAACGAAGTCGGTTGGCAAGGGAGTGCGCCAAACTGGACAAAAAATTTGAGCAATCCATGGCCGAGGAAGGCTTGTCGGTTGAGGGGAGAGAATGGCCCGAATACTGAGAGGCGACATGGTCTGGGCCGACCTTAATCCTGTCAAGGGTAGGGAACAAGCCGGCCAACGCCCGGTGTTGGTGATCAGCCAGGATGTGTTCAATGAGCGATCCGGCACAGTGATAGCTGTGGCCTTAACCAGCCAGCCGCAAAAGGCCGGTTTTCCTTTGACTTTTGAGATTTCGCACCCGCAACTTCCAAAGAAATCATGGGTCAAACTCAGCCAAATCCGAACGCTTTCCATTGAACGGTTAGGGCACAAAATAGGGAGGATGGCGGCGGAAGAATTGTGCCTTATCGTTGAAGGTTTAAACGAGATCATCGGTGCCTAAAAACCGGCTCAATCCGACCGGTTGGAAGGCAGCGGATTAACCGGAACGTGAAAGAATTAGTTGACCCGATGCTACTACTTACGGATGGAAGTGTGAATACACAGTCAAAAATTGGATATGGGGCTTACCTCGCCGTGTCTGAACGTGGACTTTCGCTGGATTCGTTGAGGACGGGCGTGAAAGTGAGGCGATTTGAGCATACGTCTTCAACGAAACTGGAGTTGCAGACTTTATTATGGGCGTTAAGTGATATTCAAGCATTGGCGAGTAGGGTGATTGTGTATACGGATTCTCAAAATATCATGGGTTTAAAGGGAAGACGGGATTGGTTTGAGCAAAATGATTATCGTTCAAAGAAAAATAAGCGCCTCAATAATTATGAGCTCTATCAGGAATTTTACAAAATGACCGATCCGTTGGACTGTGAATTTATTAAAGTGCCTGGACATCAGGTGTCGAATCAACGAGATGATATCGATAGGCTTTTTACCCTTGTGGATAGGGCTTCAAGGAATGCGCTACGAGGAGATAATCGGTGACCTGTCGTTTTCACTGTCGAAAAAAGGCGAACAATGAACTTGATTGATAATAGCAATTTCAGTATGAGCCCAAAGGAATTCCGAACCGACATCCCAATTGCACCGCGAGAGAACTTCGTTACCAGCGTGTATTCTTCGGTAGATATAGCAACTGCATGCGCACTGGATCGACTGCGTAGGGAAGACGGCCTCGTTCCAACATGTAAATTGGGTTGTTGTCACTGTTGCCGATATCATATTCTTACAAATATTGCAGAGGTCCATGCTTTGGCGCAATATGTCAAACGGGAATGGTCCGAAGGCCAGATAAACGACCTTCGGATTCGAACGCAACAATGGCATGCCTGGGACAATTCCAGGCCGGGCAGATATCCGTCGGCCGACATCTTCGATCAGTCAGATCTTTCCAACTATGATCCTTGCTGCCCACTGCTATTAAATGACGTATGCAGCGCCTATCACGTGAGGCCAGTCGTGTGTCGAACGCATTTTGTCTGTTCGCCTTCTCTTTCCTGCTGTGCAGCAAACGATCCGGAATCTACAATGGATGCTCCGGAGGTGCTCACGTCCGTTGTGACGGCGACAAGTCCGGTTTCAAAGGCAATAAGGGATCAGATCGAAAACGCGGGCTTAGATTTCGCTCGTTCAATGATGCTTCTGCCGCATGGGTTGGCGATTGAAATGGGTTGGGATTTCGCTATACCGCTGCGATTTCTCGCGGATATTCGGCAAGGGGACAATCTCGACCTTGCGGTGGGGGGCGGAACATGGGAGACCTGACCGATCATTTTCTCCACAAGTTTTTCTATCCGGAAAGCGTAGCCCTGATAGGTGCCTCGAACAACCCCATAAGGCCGAGTTACCATCTCGTCGGCAATCAGGTCAAGCTCGGCTACAAGGGCAGGATGTATCCGGTACACCCAACGGAAAAGGAGATCCTCGGAGTAAAGGTTTACCCGAGTGTCACGAGCATCGAGGAGTGCGTCGACCTGGCCGTGATCGCTGTTTCTTATGCCCAGACCCCTAAGATCCTCCAGGAATGCATCGCAAAGGGCATCAGGAGGGTGGTTCTCGTCGCCGGCGGTTTTTCCGAGACCGGAGAGGAAGGAAGAAAAATACAAAACCAGATGCTCGAACTGGTGCGGAAGAGCGGGGGGTGGGCTATCGGCCCCAATGCACTCAGCCCCATCAATCCCCGCCACAACTTCGCCATCAGCTTCCACCCCATCGAACAGCTCAAGTCGGGCGGTCTCTCCCTGATCTTCCAGTCCGGTCTTTACGAACCGCGCCTCCGCTGGTTGTTCTCGGCCTTCAATCTTCATCTGAACAAACTCATAGATCTCGGCAACAAAATGGATCTGAATGAGGTGGATGCCCTGTCCTACCTCGTCTTGGACCCCATGACCCGGGTCATCGGCCTCCACCTGGAGAGCATCGAAGGGGAGGGTCGCAAGTTTCTGGATCTCATCCATCAAGCCTCGACCCTGGGCAAGCGCGTGGTGGTGCTTAAATCAGGCCGCACCGAGGAAGGAGCGAAAGCCGCTGCTTCCCATACCGGCGTCCTGGTGACGGGTAACGATAAGGTCTTTGACAGACTGCTGAAGCAGTGCGGAGCTATCCGGGCCTATACCATCGAGGATTTCTTTTATACCGTAAGGGCTCTGGAGCGCTTCGGCCCTCTCACTCTCAAGGGAGGCCGCATCGCCGTGGCCACCCTCCCGGGAGGGGAAGCGGTCGTCATGACGGACCTCGTTCAGCAGGAGGGCCTGAAGATGGCCAAGGCGAACGAAAAGACTCTAAAGAAACTGAAGCCGATCTTCCCCCCCTGGGAAATATCCGCCAACCCCTTCGACCTCGGCGTTGCCTTGCAGTTTAACAACCCTATCAGGGTTTACGAAACGCTGATTACCGCCATGAGTGAGGACGAAAACGTTGATGCCCTTCACGTCCAGCTTCCCGACCACATCCTGTTTTTGCCCAAAGAACTTTTTAAGGTGTTTCACCGTGCTCCTGCCCTGGGCAAACCCCTGGCCCTTTGGGTGGCCGGCAAGGAGCCGGGAACCAATGAAACCCTGCAATGGTTGGAGGATCACGGAATCCCCGTCTTTCCCACGCCGGAGAAGGCTATCCGTGCCCTTTCCGCCCTTCATCAACTGAGTGGGTATGGAGAA
>CAZVHO010000039.1:12913-35689 GCA_964627515.1 uncultured Thermodesulfobacteriota bacterium
GGAGAAGGCTATCCGTGCCCTTTCCGCCCTTCATCAACTGAGTGGGTATGGAGAAGCATGATTTGGTTAATTTAATAGTATAGGAATTTGCTTTTTGGACGCAGATGAACGCAGATTGCCAGGATATTGAAAAAAAGAAAATTATCTGCGGGAATCGGCGAAAATCTGCGTCCTAATTTAACTTTAAAAGGAGGCATACCATGCGATCTCTTCTCGTGTCCGTAGTGGTTCTTATTTCTTTGATGTTGGCTGATCCCGGCCAGGCTGATTTTTCAGGGGATGCGGCTTGCCACCGGGGTATTGGTAAGGATTGTCTGCGAAAGCACCGGCATAACCCCAACGGCATACTTCCTTCCGGCGCCCGCCTTTATTCCGGGGAATCCATTTGGGCTCCAGGCGGAGACTTCCAACTGTCCTGCCAGAAAGACGGCAATTTAGTCCTTTATCGCAGCGGAAACCCCTTGTGGGCCTCCGGGACTGCCGGCCGGGCGGTCAGGGAATGCGTCATGCAACCGGATGGGAACCTGGTGTTATACGGGCACTCCCATGATCCGGTGTGGGCATCCAACACCCCGGGCAATCCCGGGGCCTTTCTGGCCGTTCAGGATGACGGGAATGTGGTCATTTATAGACCGGTAATCCCGGTATGGTCCACCGGCACCAACCGGTAGTTCCGGGGATTGGAGGGGGATACTACCCTTGCTTTTTATCCGAGGGCTTTAGGGAAAGGTGTTCCACCACCTTTTCGTAATAAACCTGATTTTCTTCGAGCAGGGGGGAAACAGGGCGCATAGTGTTCAGTTTCATGATCTGGAAGTTGAGCTTTTTCATCAGGCGGTATTTCTCATCCACATCTTCAATACTTTCCAACAGATCCCGTAAACGCACAATCTCCTTTTTGAGTTCCACTTCCGGAGGCAAACAGTCGGCGTTTTTTAATATCTTATAGGCCAGCCGCAGGTCTTCGGGAATGCCGCTGTCATCCTCCAGTTCCAGGGGTTTTCCTTTTCCGGGCAGGTTGTCCAGTTCCCCGTTTCGGATGGCTTCCTGGATTTTTCTTTCGGCGATGATATGGGAGAAAAACATGCAAGAATCAACCCCCGATCTTTGACATCTGACGCTGGCATTTTCGAGGCAGGGGGCTCAACTTAACGGGGTGCTCTTTGGGTTTTCGGGTGATGGCCTCCTGGATGACGGCCTCCAGGACCTCATCCGAAGCCCCCTGGCGCAGGGGCGTTCGCAAATCGCTCTCGGTATCGGAAAAGATACAGACCCTCAGCAAGCCTTCAGCCGTCAGGCGCAGGCGGTTACAGGTGGGACAGAAATGTTCACTGATGGGGCTGATCAAACCGATTTCGCCCCGGGCCCCGGCATAGGCCATCCGTTTGGCCGGACCATCCAGTCCCTGGCCATTAACCGGGAAAAGAGGCCCCAACTCCTGTAATTGGGTTAAGGTTTCTTCCGAGGAGAGAAACCGTTCGGTCTTCCAGCCGTTTTCCTGACCCACCGGCATAAATTCAATAAAGCGGATATGGTATGGTTTTTCATAAGACAATCGGCCGAAAGACAGGATTTCATCGTCATTGATCCCCTTCAGGGCCACCACATTGATTTTGATCGGTGAAAAACCGATCCGTTCGGCCTCTTGAATCCCCTTCCAAACCTGGTCAAAAAAATCGAATCGGGTAATTTCGGCATATTTTTTTGCCACCAGGGTGTCCAGGCTTATATTGATCCTTTTGACTCCGGCCTCCCATAAATCCTGGGCCTGTTGGGCTAACAGTACCCCGTTGGTGGTCAGGCTGATATCCCGTATCCCGGGTATTTCCCTTAAAGAAGCAATGAAATTCAGAAGGTTTTTCCGGACCAGGGGTTCCCCGCCGGTGAGGCGGATTTTTTCAATCCCTAACCGGACACTCAACCGGGCCAGCCTTAACAATTCTTCATAACTCAGGATATCCTCATGCATAAATTTCGGGACCCCCTGTTCCGGCATACAATAGACACAGCGCAGGTTGCAGCGGTCGGTCAGGGAGATCCGGAGGTAGTTAAGACGGCGGTTGTAGGGGTCCAGAAGCATGGTCAGGTTTTTAGGTTTTTCTGTTGCAATACTATGTCATTTTTTACATAATAATGCTAATAAGAATTGGTGTCAACCGATAAAATTTTTTCAAAGGATTCCGTTGATTTTATGAAACCATTCTTTCAGGTCAAAACCTCCAAAGAAA
The DNA here is from genome assembly GCA_964627515.1 of uncultured Thermodesulfobacteriota bacterium. Lineage (GTDB taxonomy): Bacteria > Desulfobacterota > RBG-13-43-22 > RBG-13-43-22 > RBG-13-43-22 > RBG-13-43-22. Next base: position 15,142 of record CAZVHO010000039.1, read on the forward strand.
TTTTTAAAATTATTGAAACTTTTTCATGCCTTAGCCGGGAAATGGTCCGCTTAAACCAGGGTCTTGGGCGGGTCCTGGCCGGGGACATCATCTCTCCGGAGGACCTTCCCCATTTCCCCAGGGCCACCATGGACGGCTATGCCGTGCGGGCCAGGGATACCTTTGGGGCCTCGGAAGCCGTCCCGGCCTTGCTGACCCTGTCCGGAGAGGTGGCCATGGGCCAGGAGATATTGACGCCCGTTGAATCCGGGCATTGTTTCCGGATCGCCACCGGCGGGATGCTGCCCCCCGGAGCCGATGCCATAGCCATGATCGAGCATTCCCAAACCCTCGACCACCAGACCATCGAGATCTATAAACCGGTCTCTCCTTTGGATCACGTTATTCAGGTGGGGGAAGACATCAAAAAAGGGCACCCCGTCCTGACGGCCGGTCGGCGTCTTCGGCCTCAAGACCTTGGTTTGCTGGCCGGCTTGGGGATACTGGAATTACCGGTCTATCTACAGACCAGAGTCGCCATTATTTCTACCGGGGATGAAATTGTGCCTGTCGAAAAACAACCCGCCCCCGGGTTTATTCGGGACATCAATGCCGTCACGATACAGGCCCTGGCTGCCGAGGCCGGCGCCGTACCGGAATTTTTAGGCCGGACCAAGGATCATGTTAAGGATCTGGAAGCCCTTTGCCGGAAAGGATTGGACCTGGCCGACGTGATCCTGATCTCGGGCGGGAGTTCAGTCGGGGCCCGGGATTTCACCCTGGAGGTCATTCACAGCTTCCCGGGGGCCGAGATCCTGGCCCATGGTATATCCATCAGTCCCGGTAAACCGACCCTTCTGGCCCGTATCGGCAATAAAATCCTCTGGGGCCTACCGGGTCATACCGCTTCGGCCATGGTTATCTTCTCCATCTTCGTCAAACCCTGTTTACATCAATTGGAAGGGGAGAAGGCTGTAAGCCCAATCCCAAAGAAAAAGGCCCGATTGACCAGAAATATCGCTTCGGCCCAGGGACGGGAAGATTATGTCCGGGTTTCCATTCAGGAAAAAGAGACCGGCTGGGAGGCCACGCCCATCCTGGGAAAATCAGGGCTTATCTCCACCATGGTCCGGGCCGACGGGATCATCAAGATCGATCAGAACTGTGAAGGTTTGGAAAAAGGAGAATGGGTGGAAGTGCTGTTGTTTTAGGAATCCCCCTGAGAATTTATCGAAAGGAAAAGGCCATGAAACGCAAAATCTATCTTCACATGAAACCCTTGCAGGAGGCCCAAGAGATATTTTTCAATTGTCTGGACTATGGCCGGATGCTGGAAAAGGAACGGGTCTCTACCCCGGAAGGTCTGGGGCGGATACTGGCTGAGCCGGTCTTCGCCTGTTTTTCTTCCCCCAATTTCCATGCCGCAGCCATGGACGGGATCGCCCTGCGGGCCGAGGATACCTTTGGGACCACGGTGGACCAACCCCGGCAGTTTCGGATCAGCCAGGAGGCTTTTTGGATCAATACCGGTCATCCTTTGCCGGAGAAAACCAATGCGGTGGTCATGGTGGAACAGATCCAGCAGATTGAAGAAAATTTGATTGAACTTCAGGCCCCGGCCTATCCCTGGCAATATGTGCGCAAGATGGGGGAAGATTTAGTGGCCACCGAACTCCTTTTACCGCAGGGACACCGCATCAGCGCCTATGATTTGGGGGCCTTGGTTGCCGGAGGGGTCTTTGAACTCTGGGTGGTTCAGCGGCCTAAGGTGGTGATGATCCCTACCGGGTCCGAACTGGTCGAATGGGAAGAACTGGCGGGGCGCCCTTTACCTCCCGGAAAAGTCCCGGAATACAATACCCTGATCCTTTCCGGGTTAGTGACTGAATCCGGAGGAGAGACCATACGCTGGCCCATTATCCAGGACAAAAAGGAATATATCCAGGAAACCCTGAGCAAGGCCGTTGACTCCGATTGTCAGATGGTCATCATCAACGCCGGTTCTTCGGCCGGCAGTGAGGATTACAGCTTGTCGGCCATCGAAAGCCTGGGCAAGGTTCTGGTTCACGGGGTGACCATCATGCCCGGTAAGCCCACCATCCTGGGAATTATTCAGGGCAAGCCGGTGATCGGCAATCCGGGATATCCGGTTTCGGCCACCATCTCTTTTGAACAATTTGCCCGGCCGGTGCTTTATAAGATGCAGGGGATCGTCGCCCCGGAACGGAAAAAAATTTCGGTCTCTCCGGCCCGGTCTTTCCCTTCCAAATTAGGACAGGAGGAGTTTTTGCGGGTCAACCTGGGTCAGGTGGGCGACAAGGTCATTGCCAACCCCTTACCCCGGGGGGCCGGGACCATCACTTCCCTGACCCGGGCAGACGGGATCATCCGCATCCCCATGAATTCGGAAGGCATTAATGTGGACGAGTCGGTCCAGGCCGAGCTCCTTCGGGAGGAAACGGTCCTGTCCCGTACCGTGGTCATTGTCGGGAGTCATGATAATACCCTGGATCTCCTGGGTAATTTTTTGACCAGACAATTCCCGGATTACCGCCTGACCTCCAGCAACGTAGGCAGTACCGGAGGCCTGATGGCCCTCAAACGGGGGATCGCTCATGTGGCCGGTTCGCATCTGCTTGATCCGGAAACCGGGGAATACAATATCAGCTATATCAGGCGGTTGATCCCGGAGGTGCCGGTCCGTGGGATCAATCTGGTCTTGCGGCAGCAAGGGTTGATCCTGGCCAAAGGGAATCCGAAAAAGATAAAAGGCCTGGAAGATCTGGCCCGAGAGGACATGACCTTTATCAATCGCCAGGCCGGGTCCGGGACCCGCATCCTTTTGGACTTTCGTTTAAAAGAATTAGGACTCGATCCCTCCCCTATTCGCGGCTATGAAGAGGAGGAATTCACCCACATGGCCGTTGCCGTGGCGGTATTAAGCGGTCGGGCCGACGTGGGCCTGGGGATTTATGCCGCGGCCCGGGCCCTGGATCTGGACTTTATCCCCGTGGTTCAGGAAGAATACGATCTGGTGATTCCTGAAAAATATTGGGAGGAGGAAAAAATCCAGGCCTTGCTCTCAGTCATTCAATCAACTGATTTTCAAAAAGCCGTTAAAGGTTTGGGAGGTTACGACCTTTCCCTGACCGGGAAGGCCGTTTTCTGATGGAAGGTGATGTAATATTTAGACGATCCGGGGCATTGAAAAATAGCCTTCCCCCTGGCGAAGGGGAAAAACTTATACAACCAGATATTTGCGAATGATCTCTTCGTTATTCCAGATTTCCTCCATTTTGCCCTCATACTGGATCCGGCCTTTTTCAATGATGTAGCCTCGATGGCAGACCCGGCGGCAGAATTTCAGGTTCTGATCCGCCAGGAGAATGGTGACGCCTTGCCGATGGATCCTGTCTAAGACCCCGATCAGATTGGCCACTACCAGGGGGGCCAATCCTTCCGAGGGTTCATCCAAAAGAAGTAAGGCGGGGTTGGCCATCAAGGCCCTGCCAATACCGAGCATCTTTTTTTCACCGCCGGAAAGATTGATCCCTTTGGCTTTTACCAGGTCTTTCAATTTGGGAAAGAGATCCAGGACCCGATCCCGGTTCCAATATCCGTTTCGTTTGGAAAGTTTTTTGGCTATTTCCAAATTTTCTTCCGTGGTTAGATCCGGGAAGATACGCAGGTCATCGGGCATGTACCCCACCCCTTGACGGGCTATGGTATAAGCCGGTTGTCCAAGGATTTCCCTGCCGTTGAACTGGATAGAGCCCCTCCGGGGAGGGGTCAGACCGATGATGGAACGGAGGGTAGTGGTCTTCCCTGCCCCGTTCCGTCCCAGGAGGGCCACCACTTCCCCTTCGGCCACGGAAAAGGACACGCCCTGAAGGATATGACTGGTGCCGTAATAGGTGTCGATGTTGGAGACGTTTAATAACATGGTGAACCATTCATTCGGGCCTCAGTATTGCTCCACTATCGTTTAAAAAAATTGTTCTAAGTTCAATGGTTGGTGGAACCCTTCTATGAGGGTTGAAAATTATTAAAATGTTTTCTCCGAACTCTTAACTCTGAACTTTATTTTCTTGCTAAATTCCCGCACTCCGCATTCCGAAATCCGCAATCACCTTATTCGGAGACCGAATCTCCCAGATACACTTCCCGGACCCGTTCGTTTTGCTTTATTTCTTCCGGACATCCGTCTCCCAGAACTTCTCCCCGGTGAAGGACAATGACCCTCTCAGAGAGGGAAAAAACAATATCCATGTCGTGTTCAACCAGAACAAAGGTCGTCCGGCCGTCTTGAGAAAGTTGCCGGATATTGGTCAGGAGTTGTACCCGTTCCACCGGATTCATGCCGGCGGTTGGTTCATCGAGAAAAAGCAGGGTGGGGTGAACCGCCAGAGCTACCCCGACTTCCAGGAGCCGTTGATCCCCATGGGAAAGGGCATTGGCAACCGTTTCCCGCTGTCCTGTTAAACCCACCTTTCCTAAAATGGTTTCCGCTTCCCGGGCGCATGATTTCTCCCTGGAAATTTTCCCAAAAAGGCTGCGGGATCTGCCGGCCATGGTTAAAACCGGAATCATCAGGTTTTCAAAAACGGTCAACTCGGGAAAGATATTGACGACCTGAAAAGATCGGCATATTCCCAACCCTACCCTTTTATGAATGGGAAGATGGGTAATATCCTGACCCTTGAAGAGGATCATACCATTTTGAACCGGTAAATTACCGGTGATCAGATTGATCAATGTGGATTTGCCGGCCCCATTGGGACCAATAATAGAAGTCAGGACACCGGCTTCGATCCTCAAATCAAGCTCTTTGGCAGTACAGATCATACCGAAAAAATTGGACAATTTTTTGATTTCCAGGATGACGGAACCCATGGGTTACCTATTCCTGTTTCTCAGGGAAGGGGAGACCAGACCCTGAATGACGCCCACCACGCCCCCCCGAAATCCCATTATAATCACCAGGAGAACCACCCCGAACCAAAGCATCCAATTTTCGGTGAATCGTTGAATGAGTTCCCGCATGGCTACGAAAAAAAGGCTGCCGACCAGCGGTCCGGCAAAACTCTGCAATCCGCCCAGAAGGCTGACCAGGATCGGTTCGGCCGAATGGCTCCAATGGGCCATAAAGGGACGGGCGTTGCTTTCCAGGAGCGTCTCCAGGGAACCGGCCAAACCGGCAAAGGCCCCGCTGATGACGAATACGGCCAAACGATAATTTTTAATGGAAACCCCGGCAAACTCACTCCGATTGGCGTTTTCGCGTATACCTGCCAGGGCCAGCCCAAAAGGGGATACCCGGATACGGTAAATAATCCAGGCTGCTAAGATAAACAGCGCCAATACCAGGAAATAATATTGGTTGTCCGTGTTAATGGGCAACTTAATCAAACCGAAGAACGAAACGGGGTCCCGCATGATGCCTACCAGCCCGTCATCTCCCCCGGTAAAATCCCGGGCATTCCAGATCAGGGAAAAGACCATCATCCCAAAGGCCAGGGTCAGCATGGCGAAATAGATTTCGGTGTGTCGAACACAAAAAAAACCGATGATCAGGGCCAAGAAAGCGGCAGTCAGCACCCCGGCCAGGATTCCAAACAGCGGATGATTGGAGAGATGGAGAGAAAAAAAACCCAGACCGTAGGCGCCGGCGGCATAAAAGGCCCCGTGCCCGAAAGAAAGGAGACCGGTACGCCCCAAAAGCAGATTATAACCCAGGGCATAAATGCCTAAAAGCATGACCCGGATAGTCAGGTAAGTAATGAACCGGCCGGAGAATAAACCGATCCCGACCAAGCAAAGGAGGATCAGAAGGATGATTAAAGATGGCCGGGCTTTTCTCATCTATTTTTTCCCTCCAAACAACCCATGAGGTTTCCAAAGCAGAATTACCGCCATAAGGATAAAGGTCAGGAACATGTCAAAGGCCGGGAAAAAACGCGTCCCAAAGGCCGAGAGGACCCCTATGATCAAGGCGCCCACAAAGGCCCCTTTCAAACTCCCTAACCCCCCGATGACGGCCACAATAAAGGCTTCGATAATTATGGCCTCACCCATGCCGGAGGTCATAATACCCACATAAGGGACCGCCAAGCCACCCCCCACAGCGCCCAGCCAGGTCCCGAAAATAAATACCGAGGTAAAAAGGGCCGGCACCCGGACACCGATGGCCGCGGCCATCTCCCGGTCGGAAGAAGCGGCCCGGATGATCCTGCCCCACCAGGTCCTCTCTATGACCAGCCAGAGACCCAGGGCCACCAGAGGGCCGACCACAATAATAAAAAGATTATAGATGGGGAAATTTCTTCCCAGAATAGAAACGGATTCTCCGAGGCCGGCCAGCCCCGGAGGGCTGATAGATCCGGCCCCCCAGACGATCTTGACCAGATTATCAAAAATGAGGACAAAGGCAAAAGTCAACAGGAGCTGGTAGGGCAAAGCCAGGTGATAGACATAACGCAGGAAAAAACGCTCCACCAAAAAACCGATCAGACAGACACACCAAGGGCCGATAAGAAGGCCAAGCCAAAAGTTGGAACCCAGATATTTTAAGACAGTGAAACAAAAATAGGCCCCCAGCATATAAAAACTGCCGTGGGCAAAATTAAGCACCCCCAGAACGCCGAAAATCAAGCTCAGGCCGCTGGCTACCAGCCAGATGAACATGCCGGTGGATAAACCGGCCAGGCAGACATGGACGATGGATTGGAGCATACTATCGATCGTAACCTTCTGGGTTGTTTAATGATGACGAAATCGTAAAAAATCCGAATGCACACATTTTCGTCATTGGTGTGTGGTCTGGATTCCCGCCTGCGCGGGAATGACGTGCATCTTGTCTCGTTGGATTATTCGGGTCCCGTCTGGATTTCCGCCTGCCGAGAATGACGCATTTTAACCAATTCATCAATGATTATATAGATGCCATAAGCGGCCCCAGGCTCAAGGTTTTTCCCTTGCACCCTGGACCTTGCGCCTTGAACCTTTCATTTATTATTTTTCAAAAGGGGGCTCGGTTCCCGGTCCCTCAAAAGGAGGGCGGTGATAATAGCTTTTTGCCGGAATAACCTTTTGTTCCCCTAAAATTTTGAACGGATATTTGGGGTCGCTCTTCAGTTTTCCCCAGGGAACATCGTATATCGCCTGGTGGTCTTCCTTGCGGAATACCCGATGTCCGGCCGGCGTGTCTATCTCCATCCCTTCCAGGGCCTGGATCAGGGGTTTAGTATCTTTGGACCCGGCTTTTTCCACCGCGGCCTTTAAGGTGTAAATAGCCGAATAACCGGTTTCCGAAACGTAGGCCGGATAGTGATTCCAGCGTTTCCGGAAGCGGGCCACAAAATCATTATTGGTCTTGTTGTTGGGATAGAGGAAGAAGTAGCGGGCAGAGGCCCAGATATTATCCGGGTATTCCGGCCCTAATCCCTCCAGGGCGTCCATAGCCGCACCCATAGGGATCATGATGTGTTTTATTTTGTCGAAAAGTCCTGCCTGTTTGGCCTGTTTGACAAAGCTGATTAATTCACCGGCCCATTCGGTACTATAGAGGCCGTCAGGCTTGGCATCCATGATGGTATTGATATGGGACCGGAAATCGGTGGTGCCGAAGGGGGCCCAGGATTCGGCAATAAACGATACCCCGGGTTTTAATTTTTTCAGCATATCCTGGAACATCTTCCAGCAGGTAAACCCGTACTCATATTTCGGGGCGATGGTGGCCCATTTCATGGCCGGCAAATCTTTAGCGATAAAGGCAGCGGCATTACCATCGTGATAGGTGGAGTTACAGATGCGGAAGATCTGTTTAACCCCTTTTTTGTAAACCCATTCTTCGGTGAGCTTTTCCGTGGCGGCATGGGTCACCATGAGGACCTTGTCTAATTTTTCAACGACCGGGGCCAGGGCCAGGACCTGTCCGGAGGAATCTATCCCCACCAGATAATCGGCCCCCCAACTGTCCACAAAATAGCGGGCGTTTTTAATGGCATCATCCGGTTTCAAGGTGGAATCACGAAATTCCATTTCGACCTTTATCCCGGCAATACCCCCTTTCTGATTGATTTCCTCAACGGCCATCGTCGCCCCCATCTTGTGGAATTCACCATAACCAGCCAAAGGCCCGGAAATAACGGCCTGGTAACCGACCTTGATAGGCCCCTTGATCTGTGGAGGTGCGGCCCACAACCCGGTCGGGACCATCACGCCCGACCCCAGGGCACCGGCCCCGGCGACCAGGGTCCCCGTACCAATCCATTTTAAAAAATCCCGACGATCCAGTTCCTTTTTTTCCATGACGCCCCCTTTATCTCTAAGGATTTTTGTGAGTCGGATCCCGACGATCCGCGATTTCCTTTTCCCGCAGGTCCCGGCGCAACAATTTTCCGGTCAAGGTCTTTGGAATCTCCGAAACCAATTCCACTTGCCGGGGGTATTTGTAGGCCGCCATCCGCTCTTTGCAAAAGGCAATGATTTCCTCCGGAGTAACGGAGTGTTCCCTGCCGGGCTTCAGGGTTACAAAGGCTTTGACGGTCTCTCCCCGGTAAGGATCGGGCACCCCGATCACGGCCGTCTCTTTAACAGCCGGATGCTGATAAATGACATCTTCCACGTCCCGGGGCCAGACCTTGTATCCCGAGGCGACGATGAGATCTTTTTTACGGTCCACCAGATAAAACCAGCCGGCCTCATCCATCTTGCCCACATCGCCGGTATAAAGCCAGCCTTCCCGGATGGCATGCCGGGTTTCTTCGGATTTTTGCCAATAGCCGGGAACGACCATGGGACCAAAATCCACGATCTCCCCGGTATCGTCAGGGGGCAATTCCCTGGTACCACTTTCCAGATCCATGATTTTCACTACCGTATTGGAAACAGGCAGACCCACGGACAAGGCCCCGCTTTCCGGATCCACGGGGGTCGGCATACCCAAAGGCACTAAATGGGAGGGCGAAGTGGTTTCAGTCATTCCATAGGCATTGTGGATCACAAGGCCCGTCAAAGCCTTAAACTGATCGACCACAGCAGCTGACACCGGAGCCCCGCCGCTGTACGCTTTTTTTAAAGAGGAAAGATCCCGTTTATGGATGTCGGGGTGGTTCATCAAGGCGATATAAACCGTTATGGCGGCAATGGTCATGGTGGCCTTCCATTGCTCGATCAGTCGCAGGGTCTCTCCGGCGTCGAAACGGTAATAGAGAATAATCGGACAGCCGACCAAGGCCGCATTGGCCAAATGGCCGATCTCACCGGTAACATGAAACAACGGCGCCGCACCCAAAATGACATCCTCATCGCCCATTTGCATAAAGATTTGATAAATCCGGGCATTAAAAACGATATTCCCATGGGTGTTCATGGCCCCTTTGGGAGGACCGGTTGTGCCTGAGGTATAGGTTAGATAAGCGATATCCGTGGGGGAAAGATCGGGCGGGTTTAATCGTTCCTCCTTATATGGTGCAGTTGCCTCCATTAAATCCAGGGTTCCTGGAAGGATAATTTTCTTAAACCCTTTGAGTAAAACCGGCGGTTCATCCGGGTGGATCAATAAATCCAGTGGAGAGGTGGTGATCACCTTCTCAATGGAGGTTTCCTTCAGGAATCCCAGATCAAGCCCCGCGGCCACATCATCCTGAATGATCAGAATCCTGGCCCCGGAGTCCTGACAAAAATAACGAAGCTCTTTCTCTTTGTACATGGGGTTGAGAGGCACTACGATGGCCCCCGTTTTCCAGGCGCCATATAAGGAGATCGGAAATTGAGGAATATTTTGAAGGACCACCATGATACGGTCCCCCTTTTTTATTCCCCAATCGGATAAGGCCCAGGCCAGACGGTTGGAAAAGGCATTCAATTCCCGGTAAGTAATGACGCGGTCGAAATAATAGAGGGCCGGTTTTTCCGGACTTTGATTGGCCGCGTTTTCAAAATCATCCAGGGCCGTCTGATCCGGAATCTCCAGATCGGCCGGGATCCACTCGGGATAGAGTCTTAACCAGGGTCTTTTTTCGTAAATCGATGCCAATTTTTGCCTTTCAAATCTAACAAGCGGTCCAGCCGCCATCAATACAGATGACCTGGCCGGTGATGAAGTCGGAGGCCGGGGCAGCCAGGAAAATCACCAGCCCTTCCAATTCCGGCAGTTTGCCGAAACGGCCCATGGGGGTCCGCTCATTAATAAATTTCATCCTTTCCGGATCATTCCGGATCTGTTGGACCATTTCGGTTTCAAAATAGGTGGGGGCAATGGCATTCACCCGTACCCCCAGCTTGGCCCATTCCAGGGCCATGACCCGGGTCATCTGATTAACCCCTCCTTTTGAAGAGGCATAGGCCATGAGGTTGATCAAGGCTATCTGACCGGCAATGGAACTGACATTGATGACCTTCCCATAGCCCCGCTCAATCATCTGGGGGACAACGGCCTGGGCGACCAGATAGTAGCCCTTGAGGTTGGTATTGATAATCAGATCCCATTGATCCTCCGGATATTCGAGGACCGGCACCCGGTAGTTGGTCCCGGCATTATTAACCAGGATATCCACCCGGCCAAAGGTATCGAGGATTTCTTTCACCCCTTGATGGACCTTTTCCCTGGAGGTGACATCCAGGTGAAATCCGGCAGAATTTCGGCCTAAGGCCTTGATGGCCCCCGAAACCCTTTCCAAATCGGCAGGATTCCGGCCGCACACCGCCACCGCCGCTCCGGCCTTGGCCAGGGCCAGGGCCACTGTTTCCCCCAACCCTTTTGTGCTGCCGGTGACCATGGCCACCTTTCCGGTTAAATCAAAAAGTTCCAAACCCATTCTTTCTTTCTCTTTCGTTATTAAGGGCTCTGTTTATTTCTCCTGGCCTCATAGAATAAAACCCGGGCAATCCATTATTTGAGGCAGCCAATCCGTTAAGATAATCAGTGGGGAAAAAAGGAAAATAATCAATAAAGGATCGAGGGCGATCCTTAAGAGACAATTCAAAGAGGGATTATTATAGGCGGTAAAAGATCGTTCCATGGTTCGACCTCTTACAGACCCAAGGGGTAAGTCATGGACTGCCTCTTTCCAGATAATAAACCGATTAGGGCCTTGAAGAGAAGACCTGACTATTTTGTTGCTTGCGATTAAGTATTAGTTAATAATATGATCCTTTACCAAAAGACCCTTTTTTTTGTCAAGAAAAAAATATTGAAATTTTATCGGTAAATTTATATCATGGGTGAAAAAAATAAGAACAGAAAATTTTTAACAGTTAACTGACAGTTAATTTTTATGACCGAACTTGGAAAAAAATTAAAACAATTGAGGCTCAAGAAAAACCTCACCCAGAAAAAATTGGCCGAAAAAATCAATTGTACCCCTGCTTATATTTGCCAACTGGAAAGCGGAAAGACCGATCCCTCTATTTCCACCTTAAAAAAAATTGCGAATACCCTGGACATTACCATCGTTGATTTTTTCCGGACCAATTATGAAGAAAAGATCGTTGTTCGAAATAACGAACGGGAGATCTTCAAATTTCCCAAATCCAAAACAACCATTGAAATACTGGTCCCCAATCCCGGGACAAAAAAAATAGATGCCCGGCTGGCAGTCGTAGAGCCGGGGGGTAGTTCCAAAGGGGCCTACCACCATGACGGAGAGGAATTTGGGTACCTCATCAAGGGGGAACTCGACCTGGCCTATAATGGAGAAACTTTTCATTTAAAAGAAGGGGACAGTTTTTACCTGCATTCCGATATCGGGCATGAATTTCATAATCGAAGCGATAGGGAAACCGTTATCCTGTGGGTTAACCATCCCCCAACCTTTTAGTACGAAAATTCGGTTCAAGGTTCAAGGTTCAGGGTTCAAGGTCCGGAAAAACCCATTTTCATGCTTCGCCGGTGCCCGCTACAGGCAGGCATGAGGGTTTAGTGCGAAAATACGAATATTGAATATCGAACATCGAATTTCGAATCATGAAGTGATTGGTTTTTGCCTTCCTTTGACATTCATTATTCGATATTCGACCTTTTCATGTTCACCTTTGACTGAATGGCCTCAAGACTTTAGCCAGGGATAACTTCTATGGAAACAAAAAAAAATAAAGAAGAAGGGTGGCTGGTCTATTTAAAACAGTTAAGCCCTCTTTTTGATATGGCCTATAGCGGGATCGTCATTGTGGATGAAAAGGGCATTATTCAAATCTACAATGAAGCCGCCCGAAAGGTCTTGAGGATCCAGAAAAAAGATCTGGCCAACAGGCCCATCCGAACGATCAATCCCGGCCCCTGGCGGGACATGCGGGAAATCATCAGAACCGGGGTCCCGCAAATCGCCAAAAAAATATTAATCGGGAATTCGACCATTATCGCCAACCGTACCCCCATCATTATTGACGGCCGGGTTAAAGGAGTGATGAGTATCTTTCAGGATATCTCCGAATATGAAAAGGTCGGCTCGGAGCTGGAGTCCTTCAAAAGACTCAATAAGGAGTTGGACGCCATTATTGAATCCTCCTACGACGGCCTTTATATTACCGACGGGGAATCCAGGACCCTGCGGGTGAACCAGGCCTATGAGCGGATCACCGGTCTCCGGAGGGCAGAATTGATCGGTAAGAAGACCGAGGAATTAGTGGCCAAGGGGTTTTTCGATCCCTCGGTTACCCTGGACGTCATTAAAGAACGACGTCCTAAAACGATTATGCAAAATATTAAAGGGGGAAAAACGGTTATGGTCACCGGAAACCCCATCTTTGATTACTCGGATCATATCACCCGGGTGGTAACCAACGTCCGGGATCTGACCGAGTTGAACCAGCTCAAAATCGAACTGGAGGAGAGTAAACAACTCACCCGGAGATACCAGGATCAACTGATCGAACAGGAATACCTGATCCAGGCCGAACAGGAACTGGTCATTAAAAGTCCGGCCATGCGGCTGGTAGTTCAAAAAGCCTTGAAAATGGCCCGGGTTGATTCGGCAGTACTTTTAACCGGGGAATCGGGTGTGGGTAAGGATTTATTGGCCCGCTTTATTCATCAGGCCAGTCCCAGAAAAGAGAACAGTTTTGTAAAAATCAACTGCGGGGCTATTCCGGAAAACCTCCTGGAGAGCGAACTCTTTGGTTATGAAAAAGGGGCCTTTACCGGGGCGAGTGGAGAAGGGAAGGCCGGTTTATTGGAAATAGCCCATGGAGGGACTGTTTTTCTAAATGAGATTGCTGAACTGCCTTTATATTTGCAGGTTAAACTCTTGGGGGCGATTGAAGACAAAGAAATTACCCGCCTGGGGAGCACCAAGACCAAACAAATCGATTTTAGATTAATAGCAGCCACCAATCGTGATCTCCTTTCCATGATCGAAAACGACCGGTTCAGAAAAGACCTTTATTTTAGATTAAGTACCCTTCCTTTGTTTGTACCTCCCCTGAGAGAAAGAAGAGAAGATATAACCCCTCTGGTCAATCACTTCTTGAAAAAGTTTACTCAATCGTTTCATTTCAAAAAAGTTTTTTCGCAGGAGGTCTATGATTCCCTGGCCCGATACGATTACCCGGGAAATGTGCGGGAATTAGTCAATATAGTGGAACAATTGATGGTGATGAGTGAGCATCAGACGACAACTATCGAGGACCTGCCCTATTCCCTGAGAACGGGAGCGGCACCTATCTCCGTTACCCGAGACGAAAATGACCTTAAGCTAATCAAGGCCGATATCGAGAAGAAATTAATCGAAGAGGCTTTACGAAAGCATAAGACCCTTCAGCAAGTAGCCCAATCCCTGGGTGTTAACCAGTCCACTATCTCCCGTAAAATTCATCACTATGAAATAAAAAGAACGTAGATTTTGCATAAATGCATATAAATTTTCAATTTTGCAACACAAGATAACTATAAGTTATTAATACATAAAAAATAATGGATCTCTCTCCTTTCTTTTCTATTATGTTGTTCTGCATAATAATCTTGCCCCAAAATTAAGCAACGTCCCGTATTTACTGATAAATAGGCTTGGCACACAATTTGTATTGATTTGCAGTGGATGGTAGGCTGGCCCTATTGGCTTATAAGATCATAGCCGGAAAGGAGGGAGCGTGGATAAGAAGGCCTAAATGGATGATTTGACAGTCGGGGGGGGATCAGGTGCAGGCCATTCACGATTGTTGTTGTTAATCCGGTTAAAGAATACAGAGTGTAAAAGGAGGACATCCTATGAAAGAGGCAACAAGAAGAGACTTCCTGAAGATCAGCGGTGGGATTGCCGCGGCCTTGGGACTTTCCCAGTTCAATGCCGTGGATTCGTTGGCAGAGGCCAAGGGGGGTGAAGGAAAGGGGGTCCAGGTTTACGCCTTTATCTGTGGTATCTTAAAAACGAAAACGGAGTATATATTGAAAGATACACGTGTTGGCGTTCCCTTCGATATCCCGGTTCCTTTCTTCCTCATCAGACACGGGGCTTCCTGGGTGGCCTTTGATACGGGCAATAACGGGGCCGTGGCCAAGAATCCCATTGAATACTGGGGGGAGGGTGTCGTCGGTGCCTATACCCCGGTGATGAAACCCTATGAAGAATTCAAGATTCAGATCAAAAAAATGGGGCTCGCACCAAAGGATCTGAAGTGTGCTATTCTCAGCCACGGTCACCTGGATCATGCCGGAGCCATTGACAATTTTATGGACACCAATGTCCCTTTATATTTTCAGAAAGCCGAATTGGAAGTGATCAAAAAAGAGTGCGCCACTGGAAAGAAATCGGCCTACATCCCCGATGACTTCAAGTGCATGGGGAAAGTTAATATCGTAGGTATCGACGGAATGTTTGACGTTTTTGGCGATCAGACGGTAGTGGCTTTCCCCACCCCCGGGCACACCCCCGGCCATCAATCCGTTCTGGTGAAGGCCAATGGAAAGAATATCATCCTCTGCCAGGATGCCTGCTACACACTGGAAAACATGATGGCCAGTATCCCTCCGGGTCTGGCCTGGGAAATCCCCCGGTCCATGACTAATATTGACCATTTCAGGATCATGCAGTTCATGGGTGCCGAGATCGTCCCCCCTCATGACCCCGATTACTGGAAAAATAAATCGTTAGCCCCGGAGTCGTTTAAATCGTAAGGTTTGAAAAATTCATTGTACAGGAGGTTTGAGAGATTTGTCGCCACGTCATGTCTTGGCAGTCCTATGATGGCCCAGGACCGGTCTCCTTTGATAGCCCCTATCAGAAGGCCGGTCCTGGCTGGACCATCCATGCTCGCCACTCCAGACTTTCGTAAGAGTACACTTGACTCCATGAACCATAAATAGCATAATCCGTTGAATAGTCGGTTCAGGGATGACGATCCGAGTTATAATAGTGCCGAAAATGTTCGAGGACTGAGGTAAGGAGGTGATCCACCGGAGACAATCGAAATTCTTCTATAACCTTTAAACCGTTTATAAAATTGTGAGAGATGAATTCTCAGACTGAACATTGTTTGGATCTACTAACCGAAGACCCATTACGCTATAAAGAAAGTCCTTTCCTCATAAAGGAAGAGGGTAATCTTTGTGGACAGGAGGAAAAAATGAAGCAGAAGCAATTGTTCTCTATTAAACTATTTTCTGGGATCTGTTTGGTAACTTTCCTGGCCCTGACCTGTATTTTAGGATGGACCATCCCGGCCACGGCTGCCGACGAAAAACCGATTAAAATCGGCGTTGTTACCTTTCTTTCCGGCGGTGCAGCCGGACCTTTCGGGGTACCCGCCCGTAACGGGGCCGAAGTATTGACGGAAGCCCTTAATGCCGGCGGCAAGGTACCCGCCCCTTATGCCACCAAGGGATTCGGGGGGGCTCCGATAGAACTGGTTTTTATCGATGAGGCCGGGGGCGTCACCAAGCAGGTGACCGAATACCGGAATCTGGTTCAGCGCCAGAACGTCGACCTGGTCATCGGCTACATTTCCAGCGGGGATGCCATTGCCATCCCGCCGGTGGCCGAGGAACTTAAAAAACTGACCATCATTTTTGATGCCGGTACGCCTCGGATCTTTGAAGACGGGAGCTACAAATATGTGTTCCGAACCGGCGCCCACGCCACCATGGATAATGTGGCCGCGGCCTATTATGTAACTGAAAACAAAAAAATAAAAAAGATCGCCGGAATCAATCAGAATTACGCCTGGGGCCAGGATTCCTGGAATGACTTCGAGGCGGCCATGAAGGCATTGAATCCCGGCGTTCAGGTGGCCGTCTCCCAGATGCCCAAACTCTTCGCCGGCCAGTACGGCGCTGAAATCTCCTCTTTACTTTCCAGCGGTGCCGAAGTGGTCCATTCCAGCTTCTGGGGCGGGGACCTGGAGGCCTTTGTCCTGCAAGCGGCCCCACGGGGATTATTTAAAAAGAGCACGGTGGTCCTGACCGCCGGGGAAACGGCTATGTTTCGCCTGGCCAATCAGATCCCGGCCGGGACGGTGATCGGAGGTCGAGGACCTCATGGGGTATTTGCCCCGGATAATGAACTCAATCGTTGGTTCCGCAAAGCCTATCAGGAACGCTACGCCCTCTTCCCCACTTATCCGGCCTATAAGATGGTCCAGGCCATCCTGGGGGTCAAGGCCGCTTATGAAAAGGCCATGGCTGCGGTCGGCGGCAAGGCTCCTAACCAGGACCAGATTATCGCCGCCTTGGAAAACCTGACTTATGAGACGCCGAGCGGGAAAGTGGAAATGGCTTTGGGCAAAGGTCATCAGGCCATCCAGGGGACTGCTTATGGTACCGTCAAGCACGTCAAAGGACAATTGACCATCGCCAACATCAAGCACTACCCGGCTGCCAAGGTCAATCCCCCCGAGGGGGTCAAGAGTGAAGACTGGATCAAGTCCGGGTTTAAAAAGACCAAGTAGTAGTATCCATCCGGAAACAATGGATTTCCGGATTGGTTAAGCCATTTCCAAACAGGGCCGGGGCGGCAACCGCTCCGGTTCCCTCAGGAGCCTATTTACCATGAGCGATCTGCTGACTGTCCTGGTGGACGGGATACTGTATTCTTCCTGGTTGTTTATCATCGCCGTGGGTCTCACCCTTATTTACGGCGTCATGAAGATCCTCAACATGGCCCATGGCAGCCTTTATGCATTAGGGGCTTATGCCGCCGCATCCCTGGCCGGCTATTGGCTGAACCATGGCTACGCCCCATTGGGCAGCTACGGAATGCTGGCCCTGGCTGCGGTCATTGTCGGCCTGGTGATGGGGCCGCTGATCGAGCGGGGGCTTTTACGTTTTATGTATGGGAAAGATGAGATCCTCCTTTTAATCGTCACCTTCGCCCTGTTTTTGATCCTGGAAGATGTGATTAAACTGATCTGGGGGGTTGACCCCTTTTTCATCTCCGAGCCCTATGGACTCCTGGGCAGCCTCGAATTTGCAGGGTTGAGCTACCCGGCCTATAATCTCATCATGATCGGTGTCTCCCTGGCCTCGGGAATCGGCCTGCTGTGGATCCTCCAGTACACCAGACAGGGCAAGCTACTCCTGGCCGTGATTCATGACCGGGAGGTCAGTCTGGCCATGGGCATCAATGTGAATCGCTTTTATTTGATAACCTTTACCGCCGGGGCCATGCTGGCGGCCATCGGCGGGGCCTTTACGGCCCCGACGGTCTCTGTGGTGCCCGGTATGGGCGTAGAGGTGATCGTCCTGGCCTTTGCCGTGGTGGTGATCGGCGGACTGGGGAGTCTTCAAGGGGCGGCCCTGGGGGCCTTGATCGTCGGGCTGGTACGATCTACTGCCGTCCATTACCTGCCGGAAATCGAGCTGTTCAGCATCTATCTGGTTATGGCCCTGGTACTTCTTTTAAAACCTCAAGGATTATACAGTGCCATGGAGGCCCGTAAGATATGAAGCGCATGGATTATACTTTTCGGATATCGATAGGGGCCTTGGCGGCCTTGCTGGTCGTCGGTCCTTTCCTGCCCCAATGGATGTTATTCCAGGTAACCGTTTCCTTCGGCAAAGGACTGGTCGTTTTAGGCTTGTTGTTGCTGCTGCGCACCGGCCTGGTATCCTTCGGTCAGGGACTCTATTATTGTCTGGGGGCCTACACGGCGGGAAGCCTGGGGTTATCCCTGGGTTTAACCGATGCGGTTTTGTCGCTCTTATGCGGGGCGGTGGTAGCGGGCTTCATCGCCTTCATCCTGGGTTTTCTCCTGGCCAACTACCGGGGCATATTCTTCGCCATGTTGAGTCTGGCTTTTTCGATGATCCTTTACGGTTTACTGGTCAAAACCGCCTTGTTAGGGAGTACGGATGGCTTCAATGTCGGTGTCCCTACCCTCTTCGGATTCATGTTTTCCGGCCGCTGGGCGCGCTATGTTGTTTTTGCCCTGGCCTGCCTGACTGTCTTTCTGGCGGCCCTGATCATGGACCGTTATCTGAAGACGCCTTTAGGACGCCTGTCTCCGGCCATTAAAGACAACGAAATCCGGGTGGAATACATGGGGGCCTCGGTACGTCGGGCCATCCATATCAAATATGTGATTGCCGCTATCCTGGCCGGAGCAGGAGGGGCTTTGACGGCCATTACCATTGGCCATATCGATCCGGAAATGGCCTATTGGACGACCTCCGGGGAATTTGTCTTCATCACCATCCTCGGCGGTACCGGTAATGTCCTGGCCCCGTTCCTCGGATCCCTGATTTTTGAATCGATTCGCAGCTTCGCCTATGAGTATTCGCCCAATACCTGGCAGATGGTCCTGGGCGCGGCCCTGCTGTTGGTCATCATCTTCCTGCCCGCCGGGTTATGGTCTGTTTTTCAAGCCCGTCAAAGGAGAGTCTGATATGGAAGCCATGCCGATTCTGGAAGCTCAAGGACTGCGCAAAAGTTTTGGCGCCGTCACAGCGGCCTGGGATATTTCCGCTGCCATCCGAAAGGATACCGTGGTCGGTCTGATCGGGGCCAACGGCGCCGGCAAGACCACTTTCATCAACATGATTACCGGATACTTAAAACCCAGCTCGGGGACGATTCACTTTCAAGGCCGTGACATTACCCCCCTCCCGCCGAGAGAGATTACCCGGCTTGGGGTCTGCCGGTCATTTCAAATCCCCCAGCTCTATGATTCCCTTTCCGTGGAAGACAATATCCTGGTCGGTCTGGGTATTGTTTCCCGGATGAGCAAAAAATCTTTGTTTTCCCGGGCACCTCGACATATTCCGGGTCATCAGGGCAGCGCCCCGGAGGTGGCCGAATCGATTATGGAACGGTTCAGTCTGATCGATTACCGGGACAAACCGGCCCATGTCCTGCCGGGAGGGATCCGTAAGCTTTTGGATATCGCTATGTCCATGGTGGGAAAACCGCAGATCATGATGCTCGATGAACCGACCAGCGGAATCAACGCCGACCAGAAATTCGATATGATGGATATGATCATGGAGGCCTTACGGGTCGAAGGGGTTACCGTTCTTTTTGTGGAACACGACATGGATATCGTCAGCCGCTATTCCGACCGCATCCTGGCCTTCTACGAAGGACGGGTGATCGCCGATGGGGGGCCGGATGCTGTACTGTCCGACAGCAAGGTGCGTCAATATGTGATCGGGGGGGATGGTAAAAAGAAGGCAGGAGGGGGGCCCGGAAATGCTCAAAATTAAAGATCTGAATGTTTCCATCCAGTCGGTCAGGATCTTGCGGGGTGTTGATCTGGAGTTGCCTACCGGGGCCGTAGCCGGACTGATCGGTCGTAATGGGGCCGGTAAAACGACCCTGATGCGCAGCATCATGGGACTACTCCCTTCCAGCAGCGGTCTGGTCGAGTTTGACGGCCATCAGTTAAGAGAACTGCCGGCCTATGGCCGGACCCGTCTTGGAATCGGCTACATGCCGGAGGAACGGCGTCTTATTCCGGAATTGACCGTAGAGGAGAATATCCTCTTGCCCGCCTGGGCCATTGGTGCAAACGAAGGGCCTCAGCGTCTGGAGAAGATCTATCAGATGATCCCGGAAGTAAAGACCTTTGCCAAAAGGAAGGCCATGGAACTGTCCGGAGGTCAGCAGAAGCTGGTGGCCCTTGGCCGGGCCTTGATGTGCGGCCATAATCTCCTGCTACTCGATGAACCTTTTGAAGGGGTGGCCCCGGCCTTGTCCCAGCGTCTGGTGGAGGTGGTCGGGGAATTAATCAAAGAAGGGCTTTCGGTTATCCTTTCTGAATCCAACCTGCAGCATTCCACGGATATGCTGGACCGGGTCTTCCGGATAGACCGGGGGGTGGTTCAGGCGGAGTAGGAATTTGTTGCTGGATGCTGGATAAACAACTTTGATGGTCTCGTAAAAACTCGTCATTCCCGCGCAGGCGGGAATCCAGTCCATATGTAACTAATTAGAAACACTGGATTCCCGTTTTCACGGGAATGACGAAAATGGGCGCTTTTGGAATTTTTACAAGTCCATCAACTTTCACAGGGAGTTGGGGAAATTACTTCTTTTCAATCCAGTATCCAGCATCCGGTAACGAGTAACGAGCAAAAAATTCAGTAAAGTTTAGGAGAAAACCTATGCCGAATATTTTATTTCGGACCACGCCCCGTATT
>CAZVHO010000039.1:35789-44775 GCA_964627515.1 uncultured Thermodesulfobacteriota bacterium
AAAGTTTAGGAGAAAACCTATGCCGAATATTTTATTTCGGACCACGCCCCGTATTCTGATGGGTCCGGGGTCTATCGACCAGATCGGTCCGGAGGTCAAGGCCCTGAAGGGAGAAAAGGTCTTTATCGTTACGGACCCCGGGATCATTCAGGCCGGACTCCTGGATCAGGTGCTGCCCTCTTTAAAAAAAGCGGGGATCGCCCATGCCCTTTTTGACGGTGTAGAACCTGACCCCCCCATTGAGGTCGTGGACCAGGCCCTGGTCCGATTAAAAAAAGAGCAGTGCGATTCGGTTATCGGGCTGGGTGGGGGCAGTTCTCTGGATATTGCCAAGCTGGTGGCGGCCATGGCCGTCAATCCCGGGCATATTTCCGATTACTTCGGAGTGGACCTGTTGACGAGTCCCGGTCTGCCTTTGATAGCTGTTCCCACTACAGCCGGGACCGGGAGCGAAGTCACCCCTATTGCCATCCTTTCGGATCAGGCCGAACATCTCAAAAAAGGGGTGGTTTCCAGCTATCTTTTCCCTGGATTGGCCCTTCTGGATCCTATCCTGACTCTTGGGGTTCCCCCGATGATTACGGCTTTCACCGGCATGGACGCCTTGATTCATGCCATCGAAGCCTTTACTTCGGTCAATGCCAATTCCCTGACCGATCATTTGGCTTTCCGGGCCATTGAATTAACCTCCGGGAATCTATTGACCGCCTATGCCCGCGGCGAAGATCCGGAGGCCCGCTCAAAAATGCTGGAAGGCAGTCTGCTGGCCGGGATGGCCTTTGCCAATGCCGGCGTAACGGCGGTCCACGCCTTTGCCTATCCCCTGGGCGGTGCCTTTCATCATATTTCCCATGGGCTGGCCAATTCCATTATGTTGCCCCATGTCTTTCGTTTTAATATGCTCGGGAATCTCCCTAAATTCGCCGAGATTTCTTTGGCCCTGGGACTCTCAACCGAAGACCTGACCGACCGGCAGGCCGCTGAAGAGGGTCTGGAGGTTATTGAAGAGTTGATGATCGATCTAAATATCCCGCTCCGACTAAGGGATCTTAAGGTTCCGGAGGAGGCAATCCCGGAGATGGCTCAAGGGGTGATGAAGGTAACCCGTCTGCTGGCCAACAATCCCCGGAGGATTACCCTCGAGGATGCCGAACGCATTTACCGGGCTGCCTGGTAAAAGGGTTTTCACCGCAGAGCCGCAAAGAACGCAAAGGGGAAATAAATTTTTCCTTTCTGTTGAGAGGACAGAAAGGAAAAGCTTTCGCTATCTTTCTGCCGGCTTCCAAACGGAAGCCTTTGTTTAAGGTCGACGAAGTCGACCGCGTAATTATTTGGCCGGAGGCCAGGGTCCCGCCTTTGCGGGATTGAACTATACTGATTCTCTCTACGTCCTTTGCGCCTTTGCGGTGATGGTATTAAAAATTTTTTCAAAATTTCATAGGTGAACAACATGAAAGGTTTTTTTAATCGCGTTTTAAAAATTGATGTCGGGGAACAATCATTTTCCATTCAGGAAATATCCGACCAGGATTTGGAACAGGGCCTGGGCGGCAAGGGCCTGGGAACCCGCTTATTGATGGCCAACAACCCGGCCGGGGTGGATCCCCTGGTAGCGGATAACCACCTGATCATCGCCGTCGGTCCCGTTACCGACAGCCCTATTTACGGATCCTGTCGTCACGGAATATTCACCAAGAGCCCCCAAACCGGCCTTTATGCCGAATCCTATTCCGGTGGAAAGGCCGCAGAAAGCATCAGCCGGACCGGATATGATGCCATCCTCATCCGTGGCGTTTCCAGGGAGCCGGTCTTTTTGGAGATCAACGATGAAACAGTGCATTTTCACCCGGCCCGGGATCTATGGGGGCTGGATACCTATGCCGCCGAAGATGAAGTGTTAAAACGGATCAATAAAAAACGGATGGGCCCCCCGGCTGAAAGGGCTGCCGCCCTGGTGATCGGTCCGGCAGGAGAAAACCTGGTCCGCTTTTCGGTGATCGAAAACGATTACTGGCGATCGGCCGGCCGCACCGGTACCGGGGCGGTTATGGGATCCAAAAAGATCAAGGCCCTTTGTTTTTATGGTCTCCAAAAACGCCCCCTGGCCTTTCCGGATGAGGTCAAGGCCTTTGCCCTGGAAATTTTGGAAAAAGGCAAGACCGATGCCGGGGTGGCCAATTACCGGAAAATGGGGACCCCCATGATGGTCGGGGTCTTAAATAAGGCCCAGGCCTTTCCTACCCAGTACTGGTCTAAAGGGGTTCTGGAGGGGTGGGAAGCCATTGGGGCGGACAGCCTCCATGAACGCTGTGAAGTCCAGCCCCGGGCCTGCGCCCGCTGTTTTATCGCCTGTGGCCGATTGAGCAAGGTCAAGGAAGGCCCGCATAAAGGGATGACCCTGGAAGGTCCTGAATACGAGACCATCTATGCCTTCGGTGGTTTGTGTCTCATCAAAAGCATCGCAGATATCCTGTATTTAAATGATATCTGCGACCGTCTGGGAATGGATACCATCACGGCCGGGAATCTGGCCGGCCTGGCCATCGAGGCCTCCAAGCGGGGAAAGATTCCGGAAAAAATAGAATACGGCGACGCGCCGGCCATTGCGGCTCTGTTGAAACAAATAGCTTATCGACAGGGCATCGGGGCCGTTCTGGCCGAGGGAATCAAAACAGCCGCCGCCGAGTGGGGGCTGGAAGATATCGCGATTCATGTTAAAGGTCTGGAGCCGGCCGGTTATGATCCCCGGGTGCTCAAAGGCGTCGGCCTGGGCTATGCCACTTCCGACCGGGGGGCCTGTCATCTCCGGGCCACTTTTTATAAACCTGAACTTTCCAGGATGATCGATCCGGACCAGCTCGAAGGTAAAGCCGAATTATTCATTGACTTCGAGGATCGGCTTTGTTTGTTCGACACCCTGATCCTCTGCCGTTTTTACCGGGACCTTTATCCCTGGCCGGAACTGTCCCGGATCATCCACATGACCACCGGATTGACCTGGGGTAAAGAAGAGATCCATCAAATGGCCAATCGGGTCATTACCCTGTGCCGGGAATTCAATCTGCGGGAGGGCATGACCCCGGACCTGGATGCACTCCCCTCCCGCTTCCACACCGAGGCCCTGCCGGAAAGCGGCAAAGTGATCACCGAAGACGAACTGAACTATCTGGTTAAGGATTATTATCGATTGAGGGGGTGGAACTGATACTTTCCTTTCCCCTCCATTTCTTGATCTTATTTTGAAAGGACTCCATATAAAGATAAAAGACCGGGGTGATGTAAAGGGTTAAGAGCTGGGAAAAGACCAGGCCCCCGACCACGGCCAGACCCAGAGGACGCCGGGATTCGGCCCCGGCCCCGAAACCCAGGGCGATCGGTAAGGTGCCCATAAAGGCCGCCATGGTAGTCATCATGATGGGCCGGAAACGGATCAGGCAGCCCTGGTAGATGGCCTCAAAGGGACTCTTGCCTTCATTGCGCTGGGCCGCCAGGGCAAAATCGATCATCATGATGGCATTTTTCTTGACGATACCGATCAGCATGATGATCCCCACAAAGGCATAAATACTCAGATCCTGGCCGAAGATCAGGAGGGTGATCAGGGCTCCGATGGCGGCCGAAGGCAGACCGGAGAGGATAGTCAAGGGATGGATGAAACTTTCATAGAGTATTCCCAGAATAATGTAGATCAAAAGGACGGCCAGGACCAGGAGAAGCCACAAACCCTTGAGTGAGGATTGAAAGGCCTGGGCCGTGCCCTGAAAACTGGTGCTGATGGTCGAAGGCAGGACGGTACGGGCCGTTTTTTCAACGACGGCAACCGCTTCTCCCAGGGACCCTCCTGGTTTCAGGTTAAAAGAAAGGGTGACTGAAGGGAGCTGACCGGAATGGTTGACCGAGAGCGGTCCTACCCCCCAACTCAATTTGGCCACCGAGTCTATGGGGACCAGTTGGTTTTTGGAGGACCGGATATAGAGCAGGGATAAGGCTGCCGGGTCCATCTGGTATTCAGGCTCCAGTTCCATGATGACCTGGTAGGCGTTGTTGGCCGCATAAATGGTCGAGATCTGCCGGGACCCATAGGCCGAGTAAAGGGCGTCTTCAATTTGTTGGGCCGAAACGCCCAGGGCCATGGCCTTATCCCGGTCGATCTCGATGTTGATCTGGGGGTTTTTAAGCTGGATATCACTGGTGACATCCTGGAGTTCCGGCAAGGCCCTCAGCCGGGATTCAAAAAGGGCCCCATAGCGATACAGTTCCCTGGTATTGGGACTTTGGAGGGTAAATTGATAAAGGGCCTTGGTCAGCCGGCCTCCGACGTTAATAACCGGAGGGTTGATGAGGAAAATCTGAATGCCCGGGACCTTGGCCAGTTTGGGCCGTAACTGTTGAATCACCTGATCGGCACTCAGTTTTCGTTCGGAACGGTCTTTGAGACGGATGAACATCCGGCCGGTATTACCGGTCAAATTCGGGCCGCCGGATCCGACCGTTGAATTATAGGCCTTCACATTGGGGTCCTCGCGGACGATCTTAGCCAGGGCCTGCTGATGCCGGACCATATCCTCAAAGGAAATCCCCTGGGCCGCCTCGGAGGAGGCCAAAATCTGGCCCGTGTCCTCACTGGGGATGAACCCCTTGGGAACGACCTGAAAAAGATAAAAGGTGGCCAGCAGGGTGAGCAGAGTAACCACCATAGTGGCCCGGCGATGGGTTAAGACCTTCTTTAAACTCCAATCGTAGACCTGAAGCATCCCGTTAAAGAAACGCTCGAAAAACCAATAAAGACGTCCGTGGTGCTGGGCTTCCGGGGGCTTAAGGAAGCGGCTGCACAGCATGGGGGTCAGGCTCAAAGAGACAAACCCTGAAACCAGGATAGCCACGGCAATGACCACGGCGAATTCCTGAAGCAGCCGGCCCAGGATTCCGCCCATGAAGAGGACCGGGATAAAAACAGTGGCCAGGGACAGGGTCATGGACAGGATGGTAAAACTGATTTCTTTGGATCCGTTAAGGGCGGCTTGAAGCCTGGGCTCGCCTTTCTCCATATGACGGACATTGTTCTCCAGCATGACAATGGCGTCATCGACTACGAACCCAACGGCCAGAATCAGGGCCATCAAGGAAAGGTTGTCCAGGCTGTAATTCAGCAGACTCATGACCGCAAAGGTGGCGATAATGGACATGGGTAAGGCCAGGCTGGGGATGATGGTGGCCGAAATGTTACGGAGAAAGAGAAAAATGACCAGGACCACCAGGAAGATGGTCAATATCAGGGTAAACTTGACATCATTCACCGAATGGCGGATCGATTCAGAACGATCATAGAGGATATCCAGGTTGACCGAGGCCGGCAATTGGGCACGAAAAGTGGGCAACAGTTTTTTAATGGAATCGACCACCTCGATGGTGTTGGTTCCCGGTTGGCGTTGAATGGCCAGAACGATGGCCCTCCGGTCTTTATACCAACTGGCGATTTTACTGTTCTCGACGCTATCGATAACCCGGCCGATATCCTGGAGGCGCACCGGAGAACCATTCCGGTAAGCGGTGATGACCGGGCGATAGGCTTCGGCATTGTTTAACTGGCCGGTGGCCTGAACCGTGAAGGCCTTGTGCTGCCCATATAAAGTGCCGGTCGGCAGATTGACGTTACTGGATTGGACGGCTGCGGACACTTCATCGATCCCGATGGCCCGGGAAGCCATGGCCTGGGGATTGAGCTGGATCCGGACCGCATATT
The DNA here is from genome assembly GCA_964627515.1 of uncultured Thermodesulfobacteriota bacterium. Taxonomy (GTDB): domain Bacteria; phylum Desulfobacterota; class RBG-13-43-22; order RBG-13-43-22; family RBG-13-43-22; genus RBG-13-43-22. The sequence continues at coordinate 41,533 of CAZVHO010000039.1, forward strand.
TTTGAGAGCCATAAACCGAAACCTGGGCCACCCCGCTGATCATGGAAATGCGTTGGGCCATGATGGTCTGGCCGTATTCATCAATGGTGTAAAGGGGGAGGAGCGTCGAGTTAAGAGACAAATAGAGTACTGGTTGATCGGCCGGGTTGACCTTTCGATAAAAAGGAGGGGTGGGCATGTCTTTAGGGAGCAAGCGGGCAGCCCGGGCAATGGCCGACTGAACATCCTGGGCCGCAGCATCAATATTCCGATCCAGGCTGAACTGGAGGGTGATCTGAGTAGCCCCCAAGGCATTGGATGAATTCATGGAATCCAATCCGGCGATGGTCGAGAATTCTTTTTCCAAAGGGGTGGCCACGGCCGAGGCCATGGTCTCGGGGTTGGCCCCAGGCAGATTAGCCGTTACCAGGATGGTCGGGAAATCCACATTGGGGAGGTCACTCACCGGCAAACGCAGGTAGCCCATGATCCCGAAAAGCAGGATGCCGATCATGACCAGGGTGGTCATGATAGGCCGGCGGATAAATATTTCAGCGATATTCATGGACGGGGTGCCCCTTTCCCCTCCAACCCTTTTTTGATCTGGACCTTGGTTCCGGAAACGAGTTGAAACTGACCGTCCGTGACCACCGTTTCTCCGGCCTTAAGCCCTTTTTCAATAACGGTCTGGCCATTGAGGCTTCGACTGATCGAAACCGGACGGGATTCGACGGTGAGGTCCGGCTTGATCACAAAGACATATTGTCCATCCAAACCGGTTTGGATGGCCTGGGAAGGGGCGGTCAAGGTGTTCGCTTGGGTTGTTAAGGCCAAAATGATGTTGACAAACTGGCCGGGCCACAACCTTTTTTCTTTGTTGGAAAAGGTTCCCTTGATGCGGATCGTACCGGTCGTTTTATCCACCATATTATCGATAAAGGTAACCACCCCTTCCTCAGGGTGTTCCTGGTCCTTGGGAATAACCGCCTTTATTTTGAGTTTTCCGGCCGAAGAATATTTTTTAATATCCGCCAGATTCTGTTCCGGCAGGGAAAAAGAACAATAGATAGGCTGGATCTGGTTAATGACCACCATATTTTTATTGTCATCGTTGGCCTTGATCATATTGCCCTTATCGGCCAGCAAAGTCCCGGTCCGTCCGGAAATGGGGGCCCGGATAGAACAGTAGGCGACTTGCAAACGGGCGGTTTCCACCGCCGCCTGGTCGGCTTTGATCTGGGCCTTAAGGGCCTCCAGATTGGTCACGGACTGTTCGTATTGTTCCCGGCTGATAAATTCCTTTTTAATTAAGTCTGCATAACGCCGGAGATCCTCTTCAGCCTTATTGGTCAGGGCCACATTTCGGGCCAGGTTGGCCTGGGCCTTTTTCAGATCGGCATCGAAGGGGGCAGGATCGATGGTAAAGAGCAAGGTTCCCTGGGAAACATCCTGACCTTCCCGAAAATGGACCTGTTTCAGTTCCCCGGTGACCCGGGACTTGATGGAAACCGTTGCAAAAGGCTCGACATTTCCAATGGCCGTCAGTTGTACCGGGACCGTCTTCTCCTCGACGAGACTCACCGTAACTGGCACCAGCTTTTCCCTTTTCATTTTTGAAGGGTCATTCTTTTTATCGGAGCAGGCCAGGAGACCCAGGAAACCAAAAAGAACCAGGGTCAGGCAGAAACTTTTTCGCATAGCGGCAAGGTCTATGGGAATTAATGGGAAGGGTCTGATCATAGGGACTCCTTTTTCGAAGATCCTGACGGTTTAAATTTTTGAATTCTAATGAATTATATAAAGAATTGTCAAAAGTTATTTTCAAGCCGATAGTTATTGATGCCTATGTAAAAACTCGTCATTCCCGCGCAGGCGGGAATCCAGGCCAGGCCTAACTAATTAATCCCGCCAAAGGCGGGACGCGTTTTCACGGGAATGACGAAAATGGGTGCATTCGGACTTTTTACGAGTCCATCATTATTAATTATTTGCACCAGACAGGGTCAGATGGTATATTCCCGTAATAACGCATCTTCCTCTTTCCCACCTAACCGGGAATCCCTTAATTTTACAGGAGGTTATGTATTGTCTATGGCGGAAGAAAAAAAGGAAAAATGGCTCAATTACCTGGCCCTGACCACGGTCATCCTGGCCGTATGTGCCACCTTGTCGACTTTTAGAGGCGGCAGTTTTTCGACCCGTTCGGTCCTGAGTCAATCGCAGGCCGCCAACCAGTGGGCCTACTTCCAATCCAAGAGCATCAAAGGTTATCTTTATGAACTTCAAAAAGAAAAATTGGAGCTGGAGTTGAAAGCCCTTGAACCCAGGTCCTCCCAGACCCTGAATGATGCTTATAGCAGTAAGATAGAATTTTATACTAAAAAGTTAAATAAATACACCGAAGAAAAGGCGGTCATTGAAAAAGAGGCCCGAAATTTTGAAGCCATCCGGGATGCCGCCCAGAAGCATTCCCAGGCCTTTGGGGTAGCCGTCATTTATCTCCAGATTGCCATTCTACTCTCCTCCATAGCTGCTTTGATGAAAAAAAAACCGGTCTGGATCCTGGGGTCGGTCATCGGGGCTTGGGGGATAATTAACTTTTTGAATGGCTTTTGGCTTTTTATGTAAATGGACTCAGAAACCGGCCGGATTAGAATTACTGATTTTCTTTCCATCCCCGAGAAGGAGTTGATCTTTACCGCCTCCCGCAGCAGTGGCCCGGGCGGGCAGAACGTCAACAAGGTCAGTACCCGTATCACCCTCTGGTTCGATGTCCTTAATTCTCCGAGTCTTTCGGAGGAGGCCAAAGAACTGATCTTCCAAAAACTCCCAACCCGTATTAATCGGTCGGGGGTGCTTTGGATCAATGTCCAGCAAACCCGAAGCCAGGCGGACAACCGGGAATTAGCCAAACTACGGTTGGGTGAACTGTTACGACAGGCCCTGCAAAAACCCCGGTTAAGAAAGAAGACCGGGGTTCCCAGGGGAGTCCGGGAACAACGGATCGCTGAAAAAAAGAAGCGGGGGCAGTTAAAGGTGAAACGGTCCCCGAAAATCCTTTGGGAGTCTTAAGCCCTCATACTGCGCCTGATGCGGGCAATACGAAGCATGAAAATAGACCAGTCAAATGCTTATTTAGGCACGGGTCAGGCACAAACCCTGACACACGGATTACACGGATTAACCATTTCATTTCTCAAGAAAAGGGATTTCCCTTTTCTTGAGACCAGCTTCCGCCGAAGGCGGATGTTGGTCATCCCTCAA
>CAZVHO010000040.1:0-43666 GCA_964627515.1 uncultured Thermodesulfobacteriota bacterium
AAATTATCTCCAATCCATATATTGACAAATCCGACCGAATATGGAATTATACTGCTCAAGCCGGCGTAGCTCAGGGGTAGAGCAGCTGATTCGTAATCAGCAGGTCGCGGGTTCAAATCCCATCGCCGGCTCCATTAAAAATCAACCAGTTTCCCTTCTTTTTCCCTTGCCCCTCCTCTTAAGCCAACCACAAGAATTCATTACTTTTGGGGCTTATAAATCGTCTCTGCCTCGGCGGGTTTGTCGTATTGTCTGACTGGTTTTCCGTAGAATTTAAGGAAGTCAGATTTAAAGTTCTTTTGATTGACTTTTGCCCTCCATTGTGCTTTATATTGTGCATTCAATTAGTTAAACTTATTCATACCGAAGATTTTTCATTGCAGCCGACCTGCGGCGGCTATCATTTCAAGAAGCATGAAACGATATCTTGACAATATGGAAATAGCCTTTTATTATAATGACATAATTATTTCACTATTTTTACCAATCGTTTCATGACGATCTCTAACCAAGCTATCCTTGACTACATTGCTGCCCATCCCGATGCTCGCCGGGAGGATATCCGCCGCCAAGTCGCCCCCGATACAAGCGAAACGACCGTCTGGCGCTCTCTGAAGCGGCTCGTGGATGAGGACAAACTGGAAATTTCGCGGACGGCCTTCTGGTCGATCCTGCCATGGCCTGCCGGCTGCGACGCATGCCGCTTGGTATTACCCATTCAAGCTTCAGGCCCCTTGACGACCAGTTCGAGATAGAGGAAGAATTCGACATACTGATCGAAAAAGCAGCGGCCATTCATGATCCGTTTGAACAGTCGTTCTTTCTTCTCGTTCATATCCCTTATCTGCAGGCTTTCGACGATATCAACAAGAGAACCTCGCGCATCGCCTCCAACATTCCTTTATTGAAGGCCGATCTCGCACCTTTGTCGTACCTCACCATGGACGACAGCGCCCATATTGAAGGTCTTATCGGAATCTATGAGCTGAACAATGTTTCCCTACTGAGAGAGGCGTATATCGATGCCTACCTGACTTCGGCTGAGAACTACAGGACGCTACGCGCTGAAATCGAAACCCCGAAGAAGGCAGCGCTGGTCTATCGCGATTTCGTTCGCAAGGCAGTTCGCCGCAGCGTGTTATACACAGCGACTTAATTTTTGCCGCATAACTATAAAAGAGTGACTTTATGTTCTTCTCAATGATTCTCTTATAATCGCAAATAATTGTAATATATGGTTAATGATAATACAATTATGCGGCATTATTTATGACGTTATGTATAGAATGGAAGGCGTTCCGGCCCGAGATCATCATGGCCACCGAGGTTGATATCCCTGAAGCGGACCGAGAGGAGGTGGTCAATTACATAGGAAATGAGATTCGAGGCATGCACGAGGGCAATGTGATTCGCTATCGGCTTCGGCCGGAGGATCTCAAGGGCATCACTCGGAAATGACCGAAAGGAATTTTAGGCTGGGCATTCCAAGACATCCAGCCGACTGTGAGCCAGATGATTGACGATTCTGGAAATAATTCCCTGCTCGATTCTCCCAAGTTCATCGAGTACCAAGTCGATACCGAAGTCGGATACCAGGAGGTCCAGCGGTTTTTTGTCGGCCAGAGCCCGGTTCGGTTCCTTTAGCCAGGTGTTGAATTGCTCGACATTTTCAAATATCTCTTCTCCCTTTGATACTACTACCAAGGCGATTCGTAAAATCCGTTCGGAGACAGGTCTACTGAAAACTCTTTCGGCATTGTATCTCTGGATCGTCCTCAGATTCACGGATAAGAGGGGAGCCATCTCCTGGAGCCCTAAAGACAGATGTTTGGCTAACCGGGATACGGCCCCTTTGGAAATCCCTTTCCCTCCCAGCTTCATCAGATCGAGTGGGGTCCGGATCGTTTCTTTCAATCCTAATACCCGTTTCACGTGAGAAAGTTCCATCTTTCTCCCTTTCAGAAATATGACATTTGTCTATAATGATAGCGTCAAGTGACGTGTTTGTCAAGAGTAAAGGTGATTAACATATTTAGAATAGTCTTAGATACTTTTTCGGCGGTGGTTTATATGAAATCACCATGATAATTATTATGATAACTTATAAGTTGAATTTTATCTATAAAAACGGTAGATTTCCTGTAAGAAGTAAAAAAATTCATTTACCTGGTATGGCCTGCTCAGAATATATAAAGGAAAAATATTGGAAATAAAATCCATCCTCAACCTGAATCGTTTCAGACATATTATCTGGGTCCTTTTAAAATATGGGTTCGACGATGTCATCCATCGGCTGGATCTGCCCGGGTCCTTTATCCTGAAACGGATCAGCCGCGTCAAGGGCGTCCTGACGGTCAATGAACGGATCCGCATGGTCTTTCAGGAACTGGGCCCCACCTTTATTAAATTCGGACAGATCCTGAGTATGCGCCCCGACCTGGTCCCCGGTCTTCTGGTCCTGGAACTTAAAAAATTACAGGATCAGGTCCCGCCGGCCCCGCAACCGGCAGTTCAACTCCTTCTCGAAAAGGCCCTGGGCCGGCCCATGGATATGGTCTTTTCGGAATTCGACTGGACCCCTCTGGGGTCGGCCTCCTTGGCCCAGGTTCACCGGGCCCGTTTAAAAGAAGAAGATAAAGTGGTGGCCGTGAAGATCCAGCGGCCGGATATCCGCCCCTTGATCCGGGCCGACTTAAACATCCTGACGATTATCGCCAACCGTCTGAATGAGCTGCGGACCTATCAATTATATGACTTCCCCGGTCTGGTTGAAGAACTCCGGTTCAGCCTGACCCGGGAACTGGATTTTACCCGGGAAGCCCGGAACATGACCATTTTCCGGAAAACCCTTTCTTTCCCGGACCTGATGTACATCCCTGAAGTCTTCGGGACCTATACAACACCCTATGTCCTGACTATGGAGCTGGTGGAAGGAATCCGGGTGGATCAGTTGGACGAATCCATTGTTTACCGGGAACAATTAGCCCGCAACGGGGCCAGGATTATGCTGGATCAAATGCTCCGCCATGGTTTTTTTCATGCCGATCCCCACCAGGGCAACCTGTTGATCATGAAGGACGGCCGTTTATGTTTTCTGGATTGGGGCATGACCGGCCGGATCACCCGGGATCTGCGCCATCGCCTGATCGAAATGATTCAGGCCTTGATCCAGAGAGACAGCGATACCCTGCTTCGTCTCATCCCCTATCTTACCGGCGATGTCCCCTCCGACGTCAATCGCAACCGTTTGGAAAGGGACCTGCTGGACCTGATCGATGCCCATTACGGACTGTCCTTGAAAGAAATCCAGCTCGGTGATTTGGTCCTGTCCTTAATGAACCTGCTTAACGAGCATCGTCTTCGCATCCGTTCGGACTTTGCCCTCCTGAGCCGGGCCATGCTGGCCCTGGAAGGGTTGGGTAAGGAATTGGCCCCGGATTTCAACCTCATCGAGGAGGCCCGTATCCTGATTACCGAACTGGTCAAGGAACGGTGGTCCATCAAAACCCTGTCCCAGGACTTCCGTTCCCAGGGGTTAAACCTTTACGATCTGGTTCAGGATCTTCCGGCCAGGCTTCAGGCCTTCTTTCGGAAAGTGGATAAGGGGGATCTGACCTTAACCTTTAAACATACCGGCCTTTCGACTTTAAACAACACCCTGGAACGGATCAGCAACCGGGTCACCTTCGGGATCATTATCGCCGCCCTGATCGTCGGTTCTTCCATGATTATCACTACCGGCGTCAAACCCCTGCTCTTTGGTTTTCCGGCCCTTGGGGTAGTGGGATATCTGGTCTCAGGGATCCTGGGTTTGTGGTTGATTGTTAATATACTTCGGAAGAAAAAAATTTAGTAACACTTTTGGTGTTTAAAAAGAAACCTTTTTGTTCACCGCAAAGGCGCCAAGAACGCAGAGAGAATCATTAAGTGTTCAATCCCGTGAGAGGCGGGATTGAATCCCGCCAAAGGCGGGACGAAAGCTATTTCCTTTCTGTCCTCTCAACAGAAAGGAAAAATTATACCCCCTTTGCGCTCTTTGCGCCTCTGCGGTGAAAACAGTTTTTCAAAAGACTAAATTGGTCCAAACTTTAAAGGCTTTGACAATACAATGGATTTCAGACGGTTGGAAGTTTTTGTAAGGGTTTACCTGTTGAAAAGTTTTTCCAGGGCCGGTCAGGCCCTTTACCTGTCCCAGCCTACGGTCAGTGAACATATCCGGCTTTTAGAAGAAGACCTGGGATTGACCCTTTTTGATCGTCAGGGCAAAGAAGTGCTGCCGACCCCGGCCGGCCGGCTCCTTTATCAGTATGCCAATCAGTTGATGGCCCTTCGTCAGGATTCCTTGAGGGCCATGAAACAGTTTCGAGACCTGGGAACCGGTGATCTGTTGATCGGTGGCAGCAACATCCCGGGTCAGTATCTCTTGCCTGGCCTTTTGGGGCGCTTTAAAGACCGTTTTCCCAAAATACGGATCAGGTTGTTGATCGGAGACACCCAGAACATTCAAAATAAACTTCTGGAAGGGGCCATTGAATTGGGGTTGGTCGGAGCCCAGGTGGACCACCGCCAGATCTCCTGTCAGATGCTGACCACCGACGAACTGGTTTGCATTGCTTCCCCGCAGCAGGTCAAGGACAGGCAAAAGGCCCTGGATAGCCAGGCGCTTTTGGCCCTCCCTTTTATCCTCCGGGAAAAAGGCTCCGGGACCCGAAAGGCATTGGAACAGGCCTTAAAAAAAATAGACCTGGACATAAAGGATCTCTTGGTGGTGGCGGAGATGGGGAGTAATGAAGCCATCCGGCAGGCTGTCAAGGCCGGGGTGGGGATTTCCATTATCTCCCGGCGGGCGGTTTTGGAAGATCTGGAACAAGGTCGGCTTCAGGAACTGAAAATAAAAAAATTCCCACTGATTCGGAATTTTTATCTCATCCATCTGAAGCAAAGGACCCTTTCACCCCTGGCGGAGGCCTTTCGGGAATTTATTCTAAAAGAAGTTTAGTGGAAAATAACGTTGCGTGTTTCGGGTTGCCTATTTTCAGGCTTAAGGGGTTTCCCTTTGAGCTTTGAGCTTTCAGCTTTCAGCTTTGTTATCTTAGAAGGAGACAACAATGATCGATGAGCATCCTGTCAATTTGGTTAACGGCGCCAGGGCTGCCGGTTGAGCCTCCAAGCTGGGTCCGGGAGACCTGCAGGAAATTCTGGCCGACTTGCCCTTGGAAACCGATCCCAATTTGTTGGTAGGCCGGGAGACCTCCGACGATGCCGGGGTCTATAAAATACGGGACGACCTGGCCCTGATCCAGACCCTCGATTTTTTTACCCCCATTGTCAACGATCCTTACCGGTTCGGACAGATCGCTGCCGTCAATGCCTTAAGCGATGTCTATGCCATGGGGGGCAGGCCCTTAACGGCCATGAATATCGTTTGTTTTCCCAAGAAGACCCTGGATAAATCGGTTTTAAAAGAGATTCTAAAAGGGGGGCTGGAAAAAATCCACGAAGCCGGGGCCCTGCTGGTGGGCGGCCACAGTGTGGACGATGTGGAATTAAAATACGGCCTTTCGGTAACCGGAATCGTTCATCCCGATAAAGTTATGACCAATGCCGGGGCCAGGCCCGGGGACCTACTGATCCTGACCAAACCCATCGGAACCGGTATCATCGCCACGGCCTTGAAAGGAAAATTTGCCTCCAGGGAAGCGGAAGAGGCCATGATAGCCGTTATGATCGAACTCAACAGGAAAGGGGCCGAGGCCCTGCAGGAAGTAGGGGCCCATGGCTGCACCGACATCACCGGTTTCGGACTTCTCGGCCATGCCCTGGAGATGGCCCGGGCCAGCAAGTGCGCCATGACTATTTATGCCTCTAAAGTCCCGATCATTCCCTATGCCCTGGAATATGCCCAAATGGGTATGGTGCCGGCCGGGACCCACGCCAATAGAAATTTTTGTCACCATTCCCTGAACACGGATCCTGCTATTCCCGATTATCTGCTGGATATCCTCTCCGATGCCCAGACCTCCGGAGGGCTGCTGATCGCTGTGGCATCTGATCGCGCTTCTTCCCTCCTGGAGAAACTGAAGGAAAGGGGGGTGGCCGAATCTGCCCTGATCGGAGAAATAACCGAACAGGACCCGGGGACCATATCTGTTTTGCCGTAGCCGATTGTCATGAAAACCCCTTTTCGTTCCGCTGCCTTGAGAACCGCCCTCTTTCTATTCCTGGTCCTCTCTTCTGCGGCCATTCTTTATACCACCTTTCAAAACACCCGGTCCGCCCAAAAACTGGGCGATCGGGCTTTAGAGGGTACGGCCCTGGCCCTGGCTTCGACGATCGAAGCGGAACTGCGTTCCGGAGACCAACTGACAACCCATCACGTGCGCCGCATTTTTTCAGACCGGGTAGTCGCCTATGCCTTAGTGTCCGACAAAAACGGATTCCTTCTATTCCATACCAATACCAGTCTGATTGGTACAAAACTCCGGGAAACCGGACTGGCTCATTGGCTCCAAACGGGGCAAACCTATGGACATCGAATCACTTTACGTACCGGACTTCCGGCCTTTGAATTCAATTACCCCCTTCATCTCCCGGATGGCCGGGCCGAACTGCTCCGATTGGTACTCCACACCTTCCCTGCCGATCAAATTGTTTTACGGGCCAACCGGATGTGGTGGACCGTCGGGCTGGTTCTGCTGATCCTTTGGACTATTGGCATACTCTTCGAACGTCTGTTCATCCGCCAGCTTCGTCTTCGAGAAGAACTGCAACAAAGGGAGCAGATGGCTGTTATCGGGCAGATGACGGCGGTGCTGGCCCATGAGATCCGCAATGCCCTGGGTGGCATTAAAGGCTATACCCAATGGGTGGATGAAAAAATGGAGACCTCGGATCCAAAAAAGACGGGCTTGGCCTTTGTTCTGAAAGGAGTAAAACGGATTGAAGACCTGGTCGAAGACCTGCTCTTATATTCCCGCCAAGAGACTTATCATCTTGAATCCTTAACCATTGACCGGCTTATACAGGAGGTGATAACCTCGAAAATCGTCCCGAAAGGGAAAGCCATTATAACCGATATTGAAAAAGGAATAAAAATAATGGCCGACAAAGAGAAAGTTTATCGGGTTTTGTTGAACGGCCTTCAGAACGCCTTCCAGTCTAACGAAGAAAATCCGGGCATCCGTATCACGGCCGAGTCAAAAGGGAAATGGGCGGTAATCCGTATTGAAGACAATGGGAGGGGAATTTCAAAAGAGGATCTTCCCAGAATTTTCACCCCTTTTTTTACGACCAAAACAACCGGTACCGGATTAGGTCTGGCCTACTCCCGAAAAGTCGTCGAAGGAATGGGAGGCGTAATGGACCTTTATAATCAGGAAAGTGGAATCGGTGCAGTGCTGAGGATAAAACTGCCAAAGGCGGAGAGGACGTAACCCCTATGGCCCAAACGATCTTGATTGTCGAAGACGATGAATTGATGCGTTCTTTCCTGAACCAAATTCTTACGGAAGAAGGATATAAGATAACCACGGCCGGGGATGGGAAAGAAGGGTTGGCCAAAATTTTGGCCGGAGATTTTGATCTGGTCATCAGCGATTTACGGCTGCCGAAACTTTCCGGTCTGGAGCTGCTGCGTCAAGTGCGTCAGGAAAAACCGGAGATCCATTGGATCATCATTACGGCCTTTGGTTCCATCAACAATGCCGTAGAGGCCATAAAGGCCGGGGCATCGGATTATCTGACCAAGCCTTTTCGTGAGCCCGAGGAACTCCGTCATGTCATTCGCCGCGTTTTGAAAGAAGCCGAGACCCAGCAGCGAATTTCTCTTCTCACGGAAGAATTGGGAAAACAATTTCCTGCCGTGGAAATGATCTTTTCAGGCGAAAAGATGAAAGAGATACAACACCTGGTCCAGGAGGTGGCCCCCACCCCGGCCAGTGTCTTGATCAGCGGGCCCAGCGGAACGGGAAAAGAATTAGTCGCCCGGGTGATTCATCAACTGAGTCCGCGTAAAGAAAAACCATTTATCGCCGTCCATTGTGCCTCCCTGCCCGACAGTCTCCTGGAAAGCGAACTTTTCGGCCATGAACGAGGGGCCTTTACCGGGGCCGCAACAAGCCGGAAAGGGAGATTTGAACTGGCCGATGCAGGGACTATTTTCCTGGATGAGGTCGGAGAGATATCCCCGGCGGTTCAGGTCAAGCTGCTCCGGGTCCTTCAGGAACGGGAGTTTGAACGCCTCGGGGGCACCAGGACGATCTCTGTTGATATCCGGATCATATCAGCCACCAACAAAGACCTCAAGACAGAAGTCTCGGCCGGCCGGTTCCGCGAAGATCTTTTTTATCGGCTTCATGTTTTTCCCATCGGCCTGCCCCCCCTGGTCGAGCGCCGGGAGGCCATTATCCCCCTGGCCGAGTATTTTGCCGGAAAATTCTGTGCTTCTTTAGGGAAAAAGATATCCGGATTCAGTCCCGAAGCAAAAACAGCGCTCCTCAACTATCTCTGGCCCGGGAATATACGGGAACTGCAGAATATGATTGAAAGGGCCGTTATCCTTTCCAGTGGCCTCATTGAAATCCATCATTTGAATATCGATCCTTTGGAGGAGCGGCCTTCGATTACGGAAGGATTGCTCCAAACCAGCGAACGGGAATTAATACGGAAGATCTTGATAGATACGGAAGGCAACCGAAAACAGGCGGCCCGGATTTTAGGAATCTCCCTCCGGACTTTGCAATATCGAATTAAAGCGTACGGACTTTAAACGAATGGGAGATGGGAGATATGCAGACCTTGCACTTTTATCTGCAATATTTGCATACTTCTTAAAAACTCTCGGACCCGGTTAAGCGGTCATCCCTTGGTTTAGATGAAATTATAACAGGTTATCCCCGGTAAATTCATTGGCCCATCCTTTGCAGATTATCTATGGGAAAAATAGATGAAGGAGGAAAAACAATGAATAGAAAATTTTTTACCACCATAATAGCCGGCGCCCTAATGGTAACATCCGCTCTCCCCCTGACGGTACAGGCCGGCAGGGGCGGAGGCGGAGGCGGAGGCGGACAGATGGGAGGAGCTTCTCTCCAGACCCAAAACCGGATTCAGGACCGGGACCGATTGCGTCTCCGGGATGGATCCTGCACCAATTCGACCCCAACCCAGGCCGGGACCAAGAAAGGGAAAACCTATGGCCCTGGTGACGGCACAGGTAACGCAGGCGTCGGACCCAAGGACGGGACAGGCTATGGCGCCCCTTTGCAAAGGTGAGCCTGTCGGAGCAAGGTAATTTTAGTTCGAAAATAAAGTTTCAAGATGCAAAATGCAAGTTTCAAGTGCGAACATCTTGGACCTTGAATCCATTTTCATGCTTCGTGGTGCCTACGCGGGCATGAAAGTTTAATATAAATTTATCGGGAAGTTAGAAGCCTATTGACTTCTAACTTCCCCACACTGGTTCAGAAACATCTTCGAGGTTTTCTATCCTTAAGGAGTGAATGGATTGATGATAAAAAAGCATGGAATTATTTACATTGCTTCTTTCTTGGTCCTTCTTTTTTGTTCCGGATTTTTCACCCATCTTCTCGCTGACTCACATCGCCACAGAGAGAGAAATCATGGCCGGGGGGGAGAAAACAGGTTCCAGAATAAAAATGATTTCAAACCCGTAACCGACACGACTTATAAATTCACCTGTGGAGGTTGTCATTTTCCTTATCCGCCGGAGTTGCTCCCGGCTGCTTCCTGGGGAAAAATAATCAATCAAGTGGATCAACATTTCGGAGAGCAGGTTCCGATTGATCCCTCAGCCAAGGGAGTGATCAGCAAATATCTTGCGGAGAACGGGGCAGACCGTTCCTCGGCTAAAAAAGCCAGGAAAATCGTAATTTGTCTGAAAGGGAGATCGCCTTTGCGCATCACTGAAATTCCTTATATTCAGAAAAAGCACCGGGGGATTAAACCGGAAGTCCTTAACCGGAAAACCATAGGGTCTTTATCGAACTGCATCGCCTGCCATAAAACAGCAGAGCAGGGAAATTTCGATGAGGATTATGTAACCATTCCTAAGTAAAAAGTTAAATTAAAACAAAAACGACCTGAATGCAGAAAACGACGGTTGACCTTATTATGCAAATAAAGACCTCCTATCGTTTAAGATCCTATCGGATTACCGACTATGAAACCGGTCAGGTTCGGTCTTTCTGTTCTTTGTTAACTAAATTTAACTGGCCGAATTCCGAATTGAAATTCATAATGAGTACTTCTCTGATTTTTTTTATTATTCTTTCCTTTCTTCCTTTTAACCGACCCGTACAGGCCGAGGAAAGAGACATCATACTGGAAGAAAGCGGAATCCGTTACCCGAGTGGATTTGATGCAAATACGGCAGGAGAGGTTTCGGGAAAGGCGGTCCATTTTTTCCGACCCGAAACTGGTCCGGTTCGTTTTAAACTGGTTACAAATCGGGAAACTTATACGGTATTAACCTCTCCCTCGTGGTACTGGAATGAAATTCAAGGTAAGGTATCGGAAGGAACGGAGGTACTTGTCCGAGGTTCGAAATCGGTTGGAAAAGACGGCAACCTTTATATCGTGGCCCAAGATATTAAAATCGTTTCAACCGGCAATTCTTTAATATTCAGGGATAACTCCGGGACCCCCTTATGGAAAAATACTCCCGGGCCGGAGAGAGGAACTCCAGGAGGTTTTGGCCCTCCTTCCGGTGGAAGAGGCGGGTTTGGTGGAGGGAGCGGTCCCAGGGGGCCTGGTAGAAGATAAAACCAAAATTGATGGTCTGGTAAAAACTCGTCATTCCCGCGCAGGCGGGAATCCAGGCCACACATAACCAGTTAAAAACACTGGATTCCCGTTTTCACGGGAATGACGAAAATGGACGTTCGGCGACTTTTTACGAATCCATCAAAATTCAGTAGATTAATTATTGCCGATTGTTAGTATATAGTATAGAAAATTTTAATAAAGGAGAAACTAAATGAATTGTCCGGTTTGTAATATCCCATTAAATTTGTCTGAACGACAGGGTATTGAGATTGATTATTGTCCTCAGTGTCGGGGCGTCTGGTTGGACAGGGGGGAGTTAGACAAGATTATCGAAAAGTCGAATCCTTCGGATGTTCAAAGAGGGAAAGTTGAACAACCTTATCCTCGGCAACCACAGGAAACTTCTCATTATGGGCATCATGGCGACGATCACGACTACGGCCGTCACGGGAAGAAAAAACGTAAATCATTTCTGAGTGAACTGTTTGATTAAACACGAAGTCTTTTCTATGGACGAGTAAGCCTGATTTATAAAACTCCCAAGGGGACCAGTAGCCACCCCTTGTGACCCGGCGGAAAATACAATCCGCCGTTTAGAAACCACCTCGCTGCTCTTTGTCTCAATAAGAGCGTTCCAGGTGGTTTCCCTTTTCGTCAAAAACCCAATAATTAAAAATAAAAAAGGATAAACAATTTGGACAGGAAAAAGAATAAACAAAAAAGGCTATGGCTGTTTTTGCTGATTATGATTCTTCCCCTCTGGGGTTGTTCCGATCTTTTGAAGGCGGTAGAATCTGGCTTCACTATTAAGGTGAGCGGGACAAAGGACATTAAGTTCAAAGGCCATTACTCATTCGTGACCACAGGTTCAGTCCCAATCCCACAAAACGTCGAGGGAATTGTTTCCACCGAATATCAAGGGAAAGGGGCTATGGCCCTTTGTCTTTTTCGAAAGACGGGGCTTGAAGGTTCTTTAAAAGTTGAAATCCTCAAAGGGGAAAAAGTTGTGGTCGAAGGAGAAACGGCTGTTCCCTACGGTGTCGTCTCTCTAAAGACTCCGGTCCCGGGATCAGACAACATCATAATCCAGATTTTTAAAAAAATTATGGAAGCAATTAATTGAAAACTCTGATAATAATTCTGATTAGTTTATTTCTAATCTATGAGTTCATAGAGCATGTGGTATTTCCTCTCGTCTGGTCCTTGGTTCACCGGAAGAAAAAATCCCCCTATGGTCCAGGGCGTATCCTGGGGGAAGTGGGTAACGTCAAGAATTGGCAGGGAAAGGAAGGATATATTTTTGTCGATGGGGAGCTTTGGCGAGCCGTCAGCACAATTCCGTTAAAAACCGGAAATAAAGTAGTGGTTCAAAAAATAGAAGGGCTGACTCTGACCGTCGACTTCCTGAATCCTGAGGATAAGAGTGTTCAAATTCGGAGTGGTCAGCCTTTAGCCCGGGAAAAGTGATGATTAACAATGGACATTAAACAAAAAGCTTCCTTATTTGCCATTATTTCCGCCCTTATTCTGGCCGGCAGTAAGTTTTCCACCGGTCTCATTTCGGGTTCCATGGCCGTGGTTTCATCCGGTCTGGACAGCCTGTTGGATGTGTTTATGTCGGGCATGAATTTCCTGGCTATCAGAAAAGCCATGAAACCTCCCGATAGCAACCATCCCTATGGACACGGCAAGGCGGAGAATCTGGCAGCCATATTTCAAACGGTAGTCATCGTTTTCTCCGGCAGCTATATTATTGTAACCTCGGTCCACAAATGGATTGGATATCAGAAAATACACTATTCCCCCCTGGATTTGGGTGTGATGATTCTCTCCCTGGTTTTCAGTTTTTTTATTTCCAGACGTCTCAAAAAAACCGGAGAAATTACCGGTTCCCAGGCATTGAAGGCCGATGCCCTTCACTATTCCAGCGATCTCTACTCCAATTCGGCTGCTTTGCTGGCCATTGTATTAACCTATGTTACAGGGCAGATCATTTTTGATTTACTTTTTGCCGTCATCGTCGGCGGTATTATTATTTACTCGGCGGGGATGATCGCCAAAAAGGCCCTCTTCGGTTTAATGGATTCGTGCATTCCAAAGGAAACGGAAGAGCAACTGATCGACCTCCTGGAAGGAATGCCTTACCCCTTTGCCGGATTTCATAAGCTTCGAACCAGGATATCCGGCAGTAAAATCTATGGGGATTTGCATGTCTTGTTCTGCCGGATGCTAAAAATCGATGAAGCCCATGAGCGAACCCGTGAATTGGAATCCGAAATAACCCGAAAGATCCCTTCCATGGACATCGTCATCCATATCGAACCCTGCGAAGAACCTTGTGAGAACACCGAGGAAAGCTGTAAAATTCGCACCCTTCAAAAACACCGGGGGTAAGAGAATCAGTCAATCCCTTTCAACTCTTTTTATTCAAACCGAAATTTTTTCTCCCTGAAAAGTCTCAAACAAACCTCCACCACCTCAGGGTCAAAGAGTATCCCCTTTTGTTTGGCGATCTCCTCCAGGGCTGTTTCAATTCCATGGGCCGGACGGTAGGGGCGATGGGAAGCGATGGCCTCTACTACATCGGCCACGGCCAGGATTTTAGCCTCCAGGAGTATTTCCTCTCCTATGAGTCCCTGGGGATAGCCGGATCCATTGATCCGTTCATGATGCTGCCAGACGATCTCGGCAATAGGCCAGGGGAATTCGATCCCTTTTAAAATCTCATAACCGGTCTGAGGGTGAACTTTAATCAGGCTGAACTCAATCTCGGTTAATTGAGTCGGTTTACTGAGGATCTCGGCCGGAACGGAGATCTTCCCCAAATCATGAATCACCCCGGCCATACGGACGCCGTTTATTTGATCATTCGAAAGTCCCATCTCTTCGGTTATGGCCTGGGCCAGATCGGCCACCCGCCGTTGATGACCGGCGGTATAAGGATCTTTGGCTTCAACCGTTGCCGCCATGGCCTGAATGATCCCGGCCAAGGCCTTTTGTAATTTTTCCGCCTCTTCTATAATTTTTCCCTCGGCCTGTTTACGGTCGGTAATATCCCGAAAAACATGGATCACTCCTGCCTGATTGCTCCCGATCCCGCAAAGGGGAGAAGCAGTCAATAGAAAATGCCCCCCCAATCTCGGTTCATAAAACTCGGTATAATGTTGTTGGCCATCATCCAAAACCTGGCGATGCGGACAGGGAGATATAGGCGAATGAAGCCCATGAATCAGCTCATAACAACAGGACCCGATCATCTCTCTGGGCGTCAGGTCCAGCCGGTCGGCCATGGCCCGGTTCACTCTGGTTATACGGTATTCATGATCCATTATGGCAATCAAATCCGGTATGGAATCAAAGGTCCGCTCCCATTCCTCTTTGGCGTGGAGAATTTTATCTTCCGCCTCCTTGCGTTTCCGGCGCCCCTCGGCCTCTCGCAATTCGCGGGCCACAGCCGGCACCAGTCGTTTCAGGTTCCCTTTCATGACATAATCATGGGCCCCGGCTTTCATGGCCGCCACGGCGGCCTCTTCGCCGATGGTCCCGGAAACGATAATAAACGGCAAGTCGATGCCTTGTTCCCTTATCAGTTTCAAGGCCTCGATGTCGCTGAATCGGGGAAGCCGATGGTCGGCCAGAATGATATCCCAGGCCTGCTTTTCAAGGGCCGCCGTCAGACCTTCGGCGGTTTCAACCCGTTCCCAGTTCGGATCATATCCGCCTCGTCGTAATTCCCGAAGGATGATCAGCATATCATTTTCTGAATCTTCAACCATCAATAGCCGGAGAACGGTGGCCATTTAAATCCTCCCTCCTTTAGGCGGCAACACATTAACGAGTAACCAGTATATCCCGAGCTGCTTGATCGCCTCAGAGAAATTTTCAAAGTCCACCGGTTTCTGCACATAGCTGTTGGCCCCGAGTTTATAACTCATCATCACATCCTGCTCTTCAATGGAGGAAGTAAGGACAATAACCGGCAAAAGTCTGGTTCGCTCATCGGCCCGCAGTCGTCTGAGCACTTCCAGGCCGTTTACCTTCGGGAGCTTCAAATCCAATAAAACAATCGCCGGCAGATCCCTTAAATCCCTCCCGGCGTACCTGCCGGTCCCGAAAAGATAATCCAAAGCCTCCACCCCATCCCGGGCGACCACCACTTCGTTGGCAATATTGTTTTTCTTAAAAGCCCGCAGGGTCAACATCTCATCGTTGGGGTTGTCTTCTACCAAAAGAATGGGTCCTTGTGACATAATTCCTCCGATATTTAAATGATTACGGCGATGGAAAATACGATTACTACGATTAATCAAAACCCAGGACCTATTTGATTATGAACATGACAACAAGCTTTAATAATCTTGGCAGTTAGCGGATCCCTATCACGGTTATTATCTCTGTAATCATCCTCGATCAACGCCATCATCGTATTTTCCCATCACTGTCATCATTTTTAATCGTTGTAATCGTGTTTTTTATCACTGTAATCATTACGCTGAAAGCGAAAAATAAAACGTTGCCCCTTTCTCCACCGCCCCTTCACCCCAGACCCGTCCGCCGTGGCGGTGGATGATGCGTTTGACCGTGGCGAGCCCGATCCCCGTGCCTTCAAACTCGCTGGCCGAGTGAAGGCGTTGAAAGGCCCCGAAAAGATGGTCGGCATAGGTCATGTCAAAACCGGCCCCGTCATCGCGGACAAAAAAGGCCGTCTCCCCTTCCATTTGGATCGCTCCCACCTCGATTCTGGCCCGAGAATGCTTCCCGGTAAATTTCCAGGCATTTCGCAGGAGTTGTTCCAAGGCTATCCTTAACAGATTGGCATCCCCTTCGGCAATCATCCCCGGCTGTATGACAAACTCGACCTGGCGCTCCGGTTGGCCCCTTTTCAGATCTTCGGAAATCGATTGCGACAGGCCACTCAAATCCACCTTTGAACGACGCAGTTCACTTCTGGTGACCCTGGACAATTTCAGCAGATCGTCGATCAGCTCGGCCATGTGCTGGCTCGCCGCCCGTATGCGTTTCAGGAAGTCCTGGCCCTGATGGTCCAATTGATCAAAGTTGTCTTCCAGCAAGGCCAGGCTCAAGCCATCGATCCCCCGTAAAGGGGCCCGCAGGTCATGGGAGACAGAATAAGAAAAGGCCTCCAGTTCCTTATTGGCCGCCTCAAGCTGAGCGGTGCGTTCGATGATCCTCTGTTCCAGCGATTCATTCAACCGCTGGATTTCCGCCTCCGCCCTCTTGGATTCTGTGACGTCCCGGGCTGTTGAAAGCGCCCCGGTCACATTCCCTTGCTCATCCTTGAGCACACGGCACCACCAGGCCAGTATCCTTTTTTCTCCGTCCTGACGCCTCTGCCAGCTTTCCACATAAATCACATCCTCAAGGCCGCTAAAAAGAGGTTGTACCATTTGGTAGGTGGTTTGGTCCCCTTCGAAATAAAAAGCAGCCTCCTTGCCGATCACATCCTCTCCAAAAAACGCATAACCCGACTGGTTGGCCCAGGTGTAAATCTTATTTTGATCCACTTCCATAATGATGTCGGGAATAGCCGATAAAAGGGCCTCCTGACGGATGGTCAAGGCCTGCATGGCCTCTTGTGCCCTTTTGTGCTCGGTGATTTCCCAGGCCACATCAGCCAGGTAGGAGACGATTTCAACATCGTTTTCCGTGTAATCCGTCGGTTTATTCCCGATTCCGAGGATGGCAACGATTCGGTTCGATCTCATGATAGGTACAACCAGTTCCCGGATCACGGCGGCATGTCCTTCGGGCATCCCTTTGCGATGGGGCAACGACCGGTAATCGTTATGGATCACCGGTTTTCTTTCATGAACGCAGTCCACCCAGACTCCGGCCTGGTCGATCGGATAATGCAGTCCCTTCGCCTCCGCCCGGCAGAATTCCTTTTTGGTCCGCATTGACCAGGCCTGGAGAGTAAGGGTCTTCTGATCCTTTTCGACAAAATGATAGAATCCTATGGGACTGTGGGTCAGAGCGCTCACTTCATCCAGGGTCTTTTCAAGCAATTCTTCCAGAGAATGGGATACGGCGAATTCCATTAATATTAAACGGGTGCGGACCAGGTCCTCGGTCCGCTTGCGCTCGGTGATGTCCCGTCCGACGCCCAAAAAGCCCGTGGGCCGGCCCTCTTTATCCCGGAGCAGGGTAACGACCGAATCGGCCCAGAATGTGCTGCCATCCTTACGAATAAATTCGAATTCTCCTTTTACCGTGATCTCGGCCTTTGGATCGGCCAGTTTGTCGGCTGTCAGGTGGGCAGTCGTCAGATCGGACAGGGCCGCCAGGGACTCCGGAGTCAGGTGCCTTTCCAGGGGCATCCCGGCCAGTTCCTCAAGGGTATAGCCGCGGGTCCGCACCACCGACATGGAGACCCAGGTTGTGCGGAAACTCAGGTCCATGAGCCAGACGGTGTCCCGGATATTTTCCGATATAATGCGGAGCTGCTCTTGACTCTCGCGCAAGGCCTTCTGGGCTGCCCGTTCTTCTGTCTGATCACGAAAAACCAGTACTACGCCGCTGATCGTCCCCGATTCATCCCGGATGGGGGCACCGCTGTCGGCAATAGGCCGTTCGGTCCCGTCTCTGGCCATAAGCAGGGTATGATTGGCCAGACCCACGACCACCCCTTCCCGCAATACGCGCTCCACCGGGTTCTCGACTTCGGCCCGGGTCTTTTCGTTGACGATCTGGAAGACCTGGGAAAGGGGCTTATCCAGGGCTTCCGTTTCCTTCCAGCCGGTCAGGTGCTCGGCCACCGGGTTCATCTGTCTTACCCTGCCGGCCGGCCCGGTTGAGATAACCGCATCGCCGATACTGTAAAGGGTGACCCGCGCTTCTTCCAGGATCTCCGTCCTTTGGCGCTCAGCCAGAAAAAGGGCCTCAAAGGTTCTCTTACCTTTGTGTTTATAAATAAAGGCCGTAGTGGTAGCCGACAGCAGGATAAGGGCCAGGGTAAGGAACCCGATCAGACGGGCCCGGGCCGCCGCTTCGGCAAAAATCTCGTCCCGGTCCACCTTGGCCACCATGACCCAGGACGAGTTGGGGATGCCCCGGATTTCAGACAACACCTTTACCCCCCGATAATCGACCCCTTCAAACATACCGCTCCTGCCGAGCACTCCCTGGACGGCCGGGACCCCGGTGCGGGAAAGAGGGATACGCAGGGTCAGGGCCGGGTCGGCCCGGTGGCGGAGTATGTTCAAAAACAGGGTGTCATCCCCCTCCTGTCGAACGAGGAGTGTCTCGGCGCTCCTGCTCCTGGTGGGCCAGATCTGGATAAGGGGGTAAAGGTAGTCCTCGGGATGGGTGCGCAGGATAAGCACCGCTATCGTTTCCCGGGTATTGTCGAGGATCGGTGAGGCCACATCTAAGTGCACCTGTTTACAGGCCGGACAGCGGAAGAAATCCCCGAAAACCACATCTCGTACCAAGGATGCTCGGGATACCAGCCGTTTCGTCTCTGTTTCCAGGTTGTTCAGACTGGGATTGAGGGTAATCAGGACACGGCCATCCGTAGAAGCCAGGATCACGTTTTCATACCCTGATGAATCCTTCAACAATTGCAGTCGGGCCTTAATGCCGGCTTTTAAAGCCCTGTTGCCCGGATTTTTGAGCCATTGGACAACGGTCGATCGCAGGAAGGTGGCCGCTGCATTGAGGCGGGCATCGGCCATTCGCTCATTGCGCCAGAGGGTGATCTGGTTGGCCTTCAACTCGGCAACGGCCTTCAGATCGTTATATTCATGACTCCGGATGGTTTGTATTTCACGGCGATAGAACCAATACCCGCCAACCGCCAGGATCAGGGCGATCAAACTGAAAAGACCTATGAAGGCCCACTTCGAGGCACCCTTGAATTTGTTGGTGTTCATGATGGCATCCGCCCGCCAGGGTCCTTGGCGGGACCGTTTGGAATAGACTGCACAGTCCGTATCTCCCGTTTCCGCTCATACATCAACCGGTCTGCCCAGGCGATGAGCTGATCAATGGTAGGGGTGTTGTCAGGATAATAGGTCATTGGTAAGATTCCAGCCTTAGGTTATCGGCTCCTGTCCGGCGGGGGGCGATAACCGCACATCTGATCCACTTCATCTGTGAGGCGGTTTAAGATCTCTTCTACTTTGTGTCGATAGACTTCCAGGCCGGCCGGGTCCAATTTGGGCGGAATATAGATGGGATCGCTGCAGTTTATGGTGATCGGGGAAAAAGGCATCGGAATCATGGTCTTGTCCCAGCTCTTTTTGAAGGTCCAGACCCGGGGGGCCGACCAGATAATGGGAATTATGGGCACCCCGGTTTCCATTGCCAGGAGGATCATCCCTTTTTTGGCTATCCGTGCAGGTCCCCTGGGTCCATCCAGAACGGTGGCACAGGCCTTTCCGCCATTTTTCAGGTGATCGATCATTTCCCTGAGGGCTTCTGCCCCTCCCCGGCTGGAAGAGCCCCGTACCGGTTGAACACCGAACTTTTGAGCAAAACAGGCCAGATATTCCCCGTCCTTGCTCCGGCTGAACAAGATCATGGGACGAATAGGACCAAAAAAATTTACAAAAAAGATAGCCGAGCGATGCCAGGTTACGGCAATCACCTGGCGATCGGTATAGGCCCACTCCTTAAAAATTTCCGGTCGTATTATTCGGACCGGGCAGGTCTTAAACCAGACCTTAAATAGGCCTGCAGCCGTATTGGTCGCTAAGGATATGGAAAGACGATCCTTGAAAGAAAGGGTCATATCTGGTTCAAGATTACCCGGTTGCGCCCCTGCTTTTTCGCTTCATAAAGGGCTCTATCCGCCTGAGAAATGATCACGGCCGGTATCTTGTCTTCTGCGGGTACCAGGCAGGAGACGCCCAGACTGAGAGTTAGATAAGGGCCGGCAGTTGATGCGCCATGGGGAATTTTATTTCCCAGAACGGCCGCCCTGATTTTTTCCGCCACATGGATAGCCCCGCCGGCGTTGGTATCGGGAAGGATCAAGGCAAATTCTTCACCCCCGTAGCGGGCCACAAGGTCAGCCGGTCGGGTTACGATTCCCGACATAATCCGGGCGACAGTCTTCAAACAATCATCCCCCGCCTGATGCCCGTAAGTGTCATTAAATCCCTTGAAACAATCGATATCGCTCATGATCAAAGAAATAGGGCTCTTTTCACGATGGGCCCGGGCCCATTCCAACCGCAGATATTCATCGAAATACCTGCGATTGGCAATCTGAGTCAGACCGTCGATGGTAGCAAGCTGTTCCAGCATGCGGTTTGTTTTTTCCAGAGCCGACCGGGATTCAGCCAGCTTGGCAACCATCGAGTTAAAGGCCTCGGAGAATTCACCCATAAAGTCGACTTTTTGGGTAAAATCACCATTGGCGATCATCTGGGTTTGCCAGGTCAGGTGCCGCAGGTCGGCCTGCAGGGCCTTCAGGCTGCCGGCCATCACCCCTTTGCTTTTCATTGATTGCGACAGATCGCCCTTCGACAGGGAAAGGGCAAAGGTCTGAACCAGCAACATATCGGATAGAAGCCCGGAAAGCTCGGCCTGCTGGTCCGGGCTACCAGGCAAATGGGTGGGCAGGGCAGAACCTCTAAGCCAGATTTTTTTCATGGCTTCGATGGCTTGCTGCAGATCATCATCGTTCGCAGAGGAAATCTGTCCCTTTGTCGGGGCATCTTTGCGCACCCTTGACTACCTCCTTACTATGCAAACAGTGACAGTTTCCATGGCCAAATTTTCGATCCCTTCCCCAAACTCAATCAACCATTTTGGCTGCAAACCGGCAGGTACGATCGCCCGTACACCAGCAATCCACTTCCTTGACCTCAAAACGTTTTCCCACGAAACTTTGCAGTATTCCTGCAATAAAGCCTTCATCATAGGTACAAATCTCGAAATCCATCTCCGGCAATCCGGAACAGTCCAGGTCTTCCGAAACCGTGATGGTAAATATCCCTTTTTGCAGGTCCGATTCTTCAATGCGAAAGATACCGATGCCCATTTCTTTGAGGGAGATCTGCAACTGACGGACTAATTGGTCAAAATCCCTAATAGGGCCGAGGATGTTTTTGTAAAATTCTGTTCCTGCCAACTGGCCGGCCTCATAAAAAATCTGGTCGGTCTTTTCGGTGCCAAGGTGCTGCTCCATAATATCCCGAAAACAGAATTGCATGAGCCGGTAGACTTCTATGCGGGTTTGCTTCCCGAGGTTAGGCCGCCCCTGATCAATATCTCCCAATAACTCCCAAAAAAATTTATATTTCCGGCTTTGTTCGTTCATACAGCCCTCCTTCCCGATTTAGATTTCTTTACAAAACCCACATGCCTCACGGGGGCGCCAAAAATTATAAAATACCTTTCGCCTACCCCTGACCCCTGAAGGCTCTTTTCGAACTAACGGCCACATTAAACCCCAAAAACCTGTTTAACTGAAATTTTCTTTTGGGTATAATTAAGTATGACCACCTTGTAATAATTCAAAGATTACTCTTTTCCGTTATTCCGGTGAAAACCGGAATCCAGGTTAAGGTCTGGTTCCCGGTTTCCACCGGGACGGTGTCTGGACCCCGGCGCCTGCCCCGGACCTGATCCGGGGTTCGCCGGGGTGACGGCCCAAGAGACTTTTTTCGAATGCACTAAGTATATAAGTATAAAGGAGGTAAGAAATGAGAGTCAAGGGGAAAACTCAACCACGTCCCTTGATTATTCGAATCTTTTTGGGCCAGGCTGCCAAAAGTGAAGGGGGGGAAAACTCAGCCGCGAAAACGGTCACCTTTCGGCTTGTTTCCTCTTTTGGGATTTCCTCCTTTTTTTTGCGTAGCCAGGGGATCATAGGAGAGATCAGAAGGATGAAGGCGATGATCAGGGAAACCGCCGCCAGGGGCCGGGACAAAAAGATAGTGAAATCCCCCTGGGACATGATCAGCGATTTCCGGAGGTTGTTCTCCATCATCGGGCCAAGGACAAAAGCCAAAACCAGGGGGGCCCCCTCGTAGTCGAATTTTTTCATCAAGTAACCCACGATCCCGAAAAGGAGCATGATATAGATATCGAAAACGGTATTGTTCACACTGTAGACCCCGTTGAGGCAGAAAAGGAGAATCAAGGGAAAGAGGATCTTATAGGGAATTTTGAGTATCTGGACCCAGATGCCGATCAGGGGAAGGTTGAGAACCAGGAGCATGACGTTTCCCCCTGTTCCCAAGTATTTATTGCAGATTCAATTAGATATTGGTATGCTGCGGATGGTCTCTGATAGGGACATGTATTGCAACAAAGCTTCCAGGAAAGCAGGCAATGGATACGGAAAAAATAAAATTTTATCTGGAAAAATTATCCGAAGCTCTGGAAAGAAAGGGGGTCCAAGGGGAGATCGTCATATACGGAGGGGTGGCCATGGTTCTGGTCTTAAATGCCAGGCCAAGTACAAAGGATGTAGATGCCGTTTTTGCCCCTAAGGAAATCATCTATCAGGCTGCAAAAGAAATAGAGGATTTGCAGGGTGCTCCTGAAAATTGGTTGAATGACGCTGTCAAAGGATTTATAAGCTCCCGGGATGAACATGTACCTTTCTGGGATTTTTCAAATTTGAAAGTTTATACTGCTACACCTGAATATTTATTAGCCATGAAATGCATCAGTCTTCGGCTCGGAAGAGGGGACACGGATTTAGAAGACATCCTTTTTTTGATCAATCATCTTGGCATTAAATCGGCAACCGATCTACTTACTTTGGTAGAAAACTATTATCCCAGAAATCGGATCAGTCCGAAGACGCAATTTGCCATTGAAGAATTATTTGAAAATTTAAATCACCACGAATAAGGATCAGGTATGGCCGCTCCTCTTCTTTCACTTCGAGAAGTGAGTAAAAAAATCAAATCTGAAATTTCCGGCGGTAAATTCCCAGACCACTTCCTTGGCGATTTCATAGATGATTTTCGCCACCGGGCCAAGTCCCGCGAAGAAAAATTGGCTTTGGTGGAGGAAAAACCGGAACCGATTCAAACAAAGGAATTTAATGACGCCGATGCTTATTTGGCGGCGGTAGCTGAATACTTATGTCGAGAAGCCGGACTCCCGCCTCCGGCTTGGACCGAAAGGCCTGAATATTTTCTTCATGAACCCTGGTTTGCGGGTGGACTGGAAAGCCTTAAAGCCATCCTCCTGGTTGAAAGCCCTGTCCCTTTCCGAAGGCGAAATCTTTTTGTTTCAGCCAATGCCATGGACAGGGTGTGAATAATAACCGTTTTATTGGTTGGAATAGGACTGAAATTCATCCAGGGAATTCATGTTCAGGCAAACAAACGCATCATCGACAGGAACAAACGTCATCCGATCCACGGGAAGGGACCGGATTTGAAGGTCGAGGCGGGCCTCGGCAGAGGTGGGAGAGACTGTGGCCAGACTTCTGAGAAAGGCCCGGGAAAGAAGAACGGGATGTCCTCCTTTGGATTGATAGCGGGGGATAGCCGCAGCGGTTTTATCATTGAAGGCTTCAGTTAGATTTTTATAGACTGCTTTCCCCGGTCCGGGAACATCAACCGGAAGCACAAAGGCCCCGGGAATAAGAAAATACTGTTCCGGAGTCGACGTTCGGCGTTCGGCGAAGGCGAATTCAGGGCCTTCTGGAAGTTGTCCGGAACAGGGAGGTCTAACAGGCAGGATCGAAATGGCGCTTAATAGCGAAGAGAACTGCCCATGCTCTGGACTCGGATTGACAACTACCGAGACCTCGAGCCCAAGTTGATGCGCCGGCAGGTCCACTGCTGTCCGGAGCCAGGGGATCTTTTCATAGTATTGTTCTTTGTGAAAGCCCAGGACAACAATTGCCCGTCCTCCGGAAGCCGCTTTAAATCGCTTGAGTTGTTCGAGCAGCCAAAAGTCCCCCCGGTAATTGAGGAGGCCCTTGGGTGTTCCCATCCGGGAGGATTTGCCCCCGGCCAGAATAATCAGCGGAAAATGTCGAATCATATTGCCCATAAACAACATTATGTGTATTTTGTCAACACGATAAAAGTTCGCCTCCATGCAAAGCCAACGCCGGGCATCAGCCTGAGGCGATGAACTGTTTCATGTTGATTTCCTCTTCAGATATTCACTAAGCGCCCAGCCCGTCATGGCCAGACATTCCATGTCCAGGTATTTCTCGGCCCGCCTTTCAAATAAGAGGGAACAATGGGCCGGAAAATCATCATCCCGATCATTAAATACCATTAGAACAGGTACCTTGGGCAAGGCCTCAAATCGCAAAACAAGATCGGCGGAAATAGCCGTTTCCACAGGACGCCCGCCTAATTCGCCCGAGGCCTTCCGAAGATCCGAAAGACGTCCTGAAAAAGTCCGGCTGATCGGCTTTTCGGCGTTATTCAGAAATCCGCCGAAAAAAGGTCCCCCATCCTTAAAATCCTTGTAACTGACCCAATCGGATCCGGCTGGCTCTTTTTCAGGGCCCATGAGCAGATATTTGCAAAGAATAACACAAATCGAGTGGGTTGGCCGGTCCCCCTGTTGATCAACAATCCCTTGATCTGAAATCCGATAGGGAGTTCCATAAAAAGGGATAAGGGTCTCTCCCTTTTCCAGTATCAAACCAAGGTTATCCTTGATCCGGGTTAAATCCATATTGGCTATCTCATTCAGATATCCCCTATATATTTCTTCGAAAATCGCTGCCTTCTCCATAATTGCCCTCCCTACCATAACTTTAAGATAATCCGGCCTTCACTTCTTTCCACCCGGACCCTTTAGACTTCAACCGGTACGTTCCGGCCATCTCATATTAAGAGACTTCCGCCAACCGATTCAATTCTTTAACGTTGTATACATTTCAACCCGTGTTTTTCCATATTCCAATACAAACAGCGTTTAGGCCAGGTAGGGCAGATTTCCATCGGCTTATCGGATACCCGGGACAGAATGATAGGATGGCCTTTAAATTTTTCTAAGTTCTCGATAGCCTCTTCCCGGGTTACTAATCGGGCTTTCCCGGCTTCGGCCATCCCCAGGGCCAGTTCATCCAAAAAAACCGATTCGGTCAACGGAGTATCCGTATGCAGAACCCGGCAGACCCGTTCCCCAACAGCGCACTGTGCGGCGCCGGTTATCAGTTCATTGGCCTGTTCCAGCGTGATTTTGGTGGGGATCATTTTGGCTGCTTCCGTCTCCAGGGCCTTTCCCATCTCAGTCTCTTGCAGCGGGGTTGTCGCCTGGTCCATGACCGAAAAGGCTGTCTTGATATATTCAACGACTTTCCCTGATGTATAATCCTTCACTCTGGCCATAGCACCCTCCTTATTATCCCGAATTATCCAGAATTATCCCGATCTTTTTTGGTTTTTACCGGCTAATCCGCCGGCGTATTAAAAACAGGACCTCTGGATATTATTTAAGCAGATACCCAATACCTTGTCATCGCCCATTCGGGGGATTGAGTAATTTTTTTTTAAAAAAAATTAGGGTCGGTCAGATGAGTCGGTGTCGGGCCGCCCAGACGGCCGCCTGGGTGCGATCATTTACCCCAAGCTTATTGAAGATATGGATGACATGGCTTTTTACGGTGTGGGGACTGATGGTCAAAAGTTCGGAAATAGCGATATTGGTGGCCCCTTCGGCAACCAAACGAAGGACCTGGATTTCCCGCCCCGTCAAAGGTGGCTGGCCAATCGCTGGTTCCGGTTCCCGTGGGGGTTCTTTACCCGTCCCTGACGATGAGTTGGGGGACGAGGAAGGGGCAATCGGTCCGGAGATCCCGCCAATGGCCTGGTGTCGTTTGGCCGGATCGATTTCGATGGTGATGGTGGAGGCCAGACCGCCGTCCCGATCGAAAACCGGATAGACGGCATTTTCGTAGATGGGGGCGGAAAATCCCGGGCAAAGTTCGGGCACGCTCTTTCCCTGGCGTAAAGCCGCGGCAAAGGCCAAACAGGTGGGATACCCACACTCCCGGCAATTGTTTTTCGGTAAAAGGGATAAAACGTCTATGACCGAAAGGGGGCGGTAGGTTCGATGATTCGGCAGGAAATCGTTTCGTTTAGTATGGAGATCATTTAAAAAATCAACAAGTTGTGAAAAAAAGGCCAGGGCCTGATCCTTGCTCGAAAATGGCGCGGCTACCACTTCCCGGGGATAGAGGGTGGATTGAATATTCTTGAAAAGGAATTGGATAGATGCGGGTTGGTCAGAATACCGGGCATCCGGGATAACGGAATTGATATAGGGGAAAAGGCCCCGCACATCCTGGTCAAGCTTAAAACAGGCCCCATAACTTCTGCCGTTAACCAGAGAACGCATACCGGCTCTTTCAAACGAAAATTCAAGAAAGTCGCCTATCAATGTCCTCCTCCTTCCTTCGGGGATTCCACAACCGTAACCTTTTTAATTAGGATCTTCTGGCCGCTCGTTCTCTGACCTGATTAGTTTTAAAACTCTGGAAATATTGGGTTTCCGGATGAGAACTATATACTATTTTTTCCAGAGTAACAATAAATTCCAAAAAAATATTTCTTCGCTTTGCTTACCCCCCTTCCCTGCCCTAATAATCGACCCATATAGCCCAAACGGGTGATGACAACCGCTTGAGCTTAGGGTACCATGGAATCAAACTGTTTTTACGGAGGAAAGACTATGACTCAGTTATCAAGTCATCTGAGTGTATTGAACCGGCTTCCCAAGACCAACTGCCGGGAATGCCGTCAAGCCAGTTGCCTGGCCTTTTCGGTGGCCGTGTTCCAGGGTAAAAAAACACTCACCGATTGCCCCTATCTTGAAGGGGATGGCACGATAGAGGCCCGGAAGGGTTCAGGGGAAGCCAGCCAGATCGAGAGGGATATGGAGAAAGCATTGAATAACCTGCAACAACGTATCCGGGCGATCAACCTGGCCGAGGCCGCAAAGCGGTGCGGCGCCCTGTACAATCAGGGGAAATTGACGCTAACCTGTTTAGGCAAACCTTTCAGCGTTGATGCCGCAGGCACCATCTATTCCGGTTGCCATGTAAACCGATGGGTTTCCATCCCGATATTGAACTATGTCCTGGAGTGCACCGGACGCCAGCCCCGGGGGGAGTGGGTTCCGCTCCGGGAAACCCAGGGCGGAGCGGACTGGTGGCGTCTTTTCGGGCAGCGTTGTGAGAAACCCCTAAAAAGGGTAATCGACGAATACACCGAACTCCTGGAACTGCTGGTCGAAATTTTCGCCGGGAAACCCGCCCCCGACCGTTTCAATTCGGATATCGCCGTCATCATCCATCCATTGCCCCGACTGCCCATTTTACTCTGTTACTGGAAAAGCGAGGACGGTATGGATTCTTCCCTGCATCTGTTCTTTGACGTCACTGCAGAGGAAAATCTCAAAATCGAATCGATCTATACGCTCTGCGTCGGGTTGGTGACCATGTTCGAGAAAATCGCCCTGACTCACGGCAGGTAGATTACATGCTGACAAGATCAGTCATAATTTTATTTGGCGATTGCGCGGCTGACCCACTGGGCCCTTTCTTCTTGTGTGTATTCTGGCAGCTTCTCGCTCTTCTGCCTTTGAAAGGATCCAAGTCTTTTCATTTTGTTCGTGATCCGGATCTTCATACGGTTTCACGTAGACCACCTTGGCAGCTTCTCCTATTTCTTCCTTCAATCGACGGCTAAGAGCCAAACCTTCTTTATGAAACGATGCCCAAGGAAAACCGGGGTTATCGAGTGCACCTCTCTCGAATAGCCCTATCCAGTGGGCAAAGCCTTTCTGGAGGCTATTTGAGATGTCGAATTCGGTCATGCCCGTATGGCTGTTGGCTATGTTAATCCCAACGTAATCAGATTCATCCGATGCGTCCTTAAGCCAAGCATAGGGTCCAAATCCGAAGTCAGCCATGATGGTGATCGTCTTATCAGATTTCATTTATCTTTTCTACACCAAACCGAGAAATCAGCGGGAGGCCAGCTTTTTGGTCGAGCCGCTGGATTGATTCGTTAGATGAGATTTAGTTGTTTTCCACTTCAGAGGGTATTTCCCAGGGTTTTCGAGATTATCGATTTCCAAGTCCACATCTAATTCCGGCCAATATAGATGATAACCATGAAGCAATTGAACAGCCTGAATTGATTTTAGGGTTTGATCTCTAAAAAAAGGGTAATCTTTATAGCTGAGAAAATATTCCCTTCCTTTGACAAAAAGCCAAATGCCAAAAGGAGTAATATTCTCAACGCTTAGCAAAATGTTTTCGCCATGCCTGGATGATTTCATCTTTATGCTCCTCAACGATCCCTTGGATATCTTTCAGCTTTTTCGGATTGATCTTGTGATACGTAGCCAACGACACGATGGGCTCCAGCCAAAATTTTGCTTCTCCGCTCTCGCTTGTAACGTGGATATGGATGCGATTTTCTTCATTTGACAGGAAATAGAATCGGTACCCTTTTTCTCTAAAAATTGTAGGGCTCATATTTTATATACTACCATATACTTGGGATTTTTGTTTTTTAATGCGGCGTTGACTCGTGGCACGCAGCTTGCGAGGCCGGAGGCCCATGCAAGCAAATGACATCGGGTCCAATGGACCTGGTTGGTGACGCCTGCGGCGGCACAACCGGGTGGCAAACCGGCGCCCATTCTCGCCAACGCGCAAGCGACGGCGAGAACGCAATGCTCACAGGCGTGGCAAACTGTTTTGTCACGTCCGGTGCAGCTATTCGTTCGCTGTTCTATTTGATGAAGTATCCCGCAGCCCTCCATTTTTTGTCGTTGTCGAGCATGAACGTTACTGTTTCGATGGCGGATTTCTTTTGTTCGAATGCCGTCTTAAAAGACATGACGACATACCTTCCGTCTGGTGCTCCGGGAAGACTGTTTGTTTCTTGTGTCTTTACTATCTTGCGGCTGACCAGCTTACCGAGCGACTTGCGGACTGCTTCCAAAGAGGTTACCCAGTTCTGTTCAGTTACGGCTCCTCTAAAATAAGTAGAAGCCCCATTCCAACTACCTACGTAATTCCCGCTGTCTATGGCAGATAGCCAGGTCTGCGCGGCAGAAACTACTGCCTTCTCCGTGTCGGACCCAGCCCATAATTGGGTAAAACCGAAGCAGATCAATAACATCGTCATCAAGAAAACAGACACCGTTCTCATAGAATCTCCGCCCTATTCTTTTGCAGCGAACCATTTATTGTATAGTTTTCTTATAATATCAGGTAGTTCCAATATTATCAACATCAAAGATAACTTTCCCCCGCAAAAGACCCTTACACAGGTTTCGGCGGCACAGGAACTGCGACGATATCATCTGTACGAGACTCATGTACAGGATGCGCTTTACGAGACGGTTAATCAATTCCGAAAGAGGTGAACTGGGCACCTGGGGTTCCAAATAAAAACTTTTACGCGGCTTCGATCATGGCAAAAATTTGTCCCTGATCAAACCCTTTCAGATGAATGGCCCCGGAGCGGCAGGAGGCGGCGCACAGACCGCATCCCTTGCACAAGGCTGGGTTGATCTCAGCCTCACCGTTTTTTTCATTCCATCCCGGTGCGGAATAGGGGCAGATGGCCACGCAAACGCCGCATTGGCTGCAGAGACCGGGCGTGGTCTGGGCAACCGTTCCACTGACCTGAATTTTCAATCCCGACAACAAGGTTACCGCCCTGGAGACCGCCGCCTGGGCCTGGGCGATGGATTCATCGATCGATTTGGGATAGTGGGCCAAACCGCACAAAAAGATACCATCGGTGGCAAAATCCACGGGCCTGAGTTTAACATGGGCCTCAAAAAAGAATCCGTCCTCATTCAAGGGAATTTTAAACATCTGGGCCAGTTCTTGCTCCTGGTTGGAGACGATGGCTGTGGCCAGGGCAACCAGATCGGCCTTGATTTGAACCTCCTGACGCAGGATAGGGTCCCTTACCGTAATAACCAATCCGTCTTTTGCCGCTTCCACCAGGGGCTTGCTCTCCCTCGAATAACGGATAAAAATAATCCCCACCTCTCTGGCCTGTTTGTAGAGGTCTTCCCGTCCTCCATAGGTTCTCATGTCCCGATACAGAATAAAAACCTCTCGTTCCAGATTTTCCTTTTTTAATCTCAAAGCCGAGTGGACCGAATGGGTACAACAAACCCGGCTGCAATAGGGACGCTCCGGTTCCCGGGAGCCCACACACTGCATGAAAACGATGGATCGGGCCTTTTCCAGCAGAGGATCCTGTCGGGCTATTTTTGAGTCCAGATCCAGTTGAGTCACTATTCTCGGGTCCTGTCCATAAAGATATTCCTGGGGCAGTAATTCCTTTGCCCCGGTGGCGATAATCACCACGCCGTGCTTCAGTTCCACCGCCTCCGCTTGCACATCGGGACCGACGGCCCTGGTAGTGAAGTTGCCCACAAACCCGTCCACTTCCTGGATTGTGTGGCTCAAATAGGTTTTAATCCTCGGGTGATCATCCATTTTTCTAACCAACCCCAGCAAATAATCCTGAATATCTTCGCCCCGCCAGGTGGTATTCAGGTAAAGGGCATTACCCCCCAGATGGAACGATTTTTCAACCAGGTATACCTGGTATCCCTGATCGGCTAATTCCAGGGCCGCGGTCATGCCGGCCACCCCGCCACCGACTACCAGTCCGGATTGGGTCACCTCGACTTCGGTGTCCTGCAAGGGTTCCAAAAGTGCGGCCTTGGCTACGGCCATGCGGACCTGATCTTTGGCCTTGGCCGTGGCCCCATCGGGATCGCCGGCGTGGACCCAGGAATTCAGATTACGGATATTGGCCATTTCAAAAAGATATTTATTCAGTCCGCTTTCGATCAGAGTTTCTTGAAATAGGGGTTCATGGGTCCGGGGGGTACAGGCGGCTACCACTATGCGATTCAGATGATAATCACGGATCATCCCTTTCATCTTATCCTGGGTGTCCTGGGAGCAGGTAAAGAGGTTTTCTTCTACATACTCTACGAAGGGGAGGGTCTTGGCGTAAGCCAATACCTCCGGCACCCGGACCACCCCGGCGATGTTAATCCCGCAGTCGCAGATAAAAACCCCCACCCGGGGACGTTCCCCGGCCACCGAACGGATTTTAGGAGTCGGCTTTTCACGGGTTAGGGAGTTCCGGACATTGGCCAGATTGCCGGCCGCCGCACAGGCAGCGGCACTGGCTTCCACCACCGACTGCGGTATATCTTTGGGTCCGGATATCACCCCGCAGGCATAGATTCCTGGACGTGATGTGGTCACAGGGGAGAAACTGCCGGTCCGGATGAACCGGTAGTGATCCAGAGTCACCCCGAGTTTCTCACAAAGGGCTGTGGTCTCCCGGGAAATTTCCAGCCCGATGGATAGGACCACCAAATCAAAGGTTTCGGTAAAAATTTGACCGTCCTCGGTGACATAAGTCAAGTTCAAATCATCATCATTCAAGATAGGATCAATGCCGTGAATCCGGGAGCGGATAAACCGGACCCCGTCTTTCTCGGTTTTGTTATAAAAACGTTCAAAATCCTTCCCATGGGAGCGGATATCCATATAAAATATGGTGCAGTCCAGTGGGTCATGACTGTGCTCTTTGGCGATCGCTGCCTCTTTCATGGCGTACATACAGCAGACCGACGAGCAATAGCCATGATCGCAATGGTTGGTGTCCCTGGAGCCGACACACTGGAGCCAGGCGATCTTTCGGGGTTCCTTCTGATCCGAGGGGCGCACCAGATGGCCCATGAAGGGTCCTGAGGCGGATAGCAACCGCTCGAATTCCATGGCGGTCACCACGTTGGGCAGCTTGGCATAGGAATAGGCGTCATAGCGGGTGGGATCATAACACTCGAAACCGGGGGCCAGGATGACCGATCCGACCTCAAGGGTCAGGGTCTTGGGTTGATCCTCAAAATTAATGGCCTGGTTGGGGCAGAATTTTTCACAGGCCCGGCATTTGCCTTTTTGAAAAAAAATGCAGTTTTCATCGTCAATGGCGTATTTCAAAGGAACGGCTTGAGGATACTTGGCATAAATCGCCTTACGCATTCCCAGTCCTTCATTGTAGCGGTCTTCCACCTTTTTGGGACACTTCTGGGCACATAACCCGCAGGCAATACACTTTTCCATATCCACGTAACGGGGTTTTTGGAGCACCTGAACCTGAAAATCCCCTTCCTCCCCTTCGATACCGGTCACCTCGGCCAGGGTAAGGAGTTCGATGTTGGTATGCCGGCCCACCTCGACCAGTTTGGGGGAAAGAATGCACATGGAACAGTCATTGGTCGGAAAGGTCTTGTCCAATTGAGACATTCCTCCGCCAATGGAAGGGGATTTCTCGATCAGATACACATAAAAGCCCGAATTGGCCAAATCCAGGGCGGCCTGCATCCCGGCCACCCCGCCGCCCACGACCATGACCGCGCCGACTTTTTCTTTTATTGTTTTCTTATTGGTTGAATTCATAAAAGCACCTTGTTTTTTATATATTGGAAATTTGTTTTCCATTCGAATCCCGGTTCTTTTCCACCAGCACCCGTTCATCACCGATGCGGCGGGTGAAACCGATAGTGTCCAGATGTTCGAGGACCGGGATGCCGCGGGTCCGGCCGTAGCCGAAGACCCCTTTAATGTCCCCTATGGTAAATCTCCCCTGGACCGAAATGACCTCTTGCACTTTTTTCTTGATTTTTTCCAGGGCCTCCGGCACCAGGAAACGGTTATCGTTCAGGCGGATGAGTTTTTTTTGGGCATGCAGCAGATCGAGCAGTTTTTGAATCTCCCTCTGATCGAACCCCTCTTGATACAGTTTACAAAAATATCCGGCAGAAAAAGACTCATAACCCAAATCCCGGGCATGAGCCAATAACCGCTCAGTCAGCTTTTCTTTTTCTTCGGAAAGTTTTCCTTTAAAATTCGGCAGGCAATACAATCCCTCCGTTTGTATCAGTTGGCCTTCCAGGACGAGCCCCTTGAGCATTCTTTCAAAAACAACATTATCCAGAGACGGCTCCAACCGACATCGGAGTTCCTCGGCGGCTACGGAAAGTTTAAAGGCGTTGCCGCCCAGAATCCTTCTGGCAATTTCCGGCAATTGTCTTTTTAACTCCTCGTATCGGACCTTAAGGAAAAAACCCCGGTTTTCCAGTTCGATCAGTTCGCCGAGCTTCTTTTTTAATTGTATTACTTTGAAGATCCCTCCTGACGGAAAACCCGTCTGCCCGGCGATTTCATCTACGGTGACCGGACGGTTGGGAAATTTTTCAAAGAATAAATTGGTGACGGTCTGGACATCGTTCTGATGCAAGGGGTGTAAATAGGCCAAGCTGTTTTCAGCCTTGACCGATCGGAACTTCTCCCGGGTGGCTTCAAGAACCATGCCCCCTCCGATAACGGTATTATAATTCATGGGACAGATTACAAAAGGATCTCTGGGCAGAACAGCCAGCGGTTGTTCCAACCGGAACTGGATCAGACCCGTCTCTCCGGGACCAAGCCTCTTTCCATTCATCATGACTACCCGGGCATTGAACTGACCGGTTCCCAGGCAGAGCTTTATCCTCTGGCGATCCAGCAGGGGTTTGGCCCTGCTTCCAAGCAGGGTCACTTCTGCATTGAAAAATTTGCTCGGGTTGAGCAGACCGGGAGCGGCCAGGGTCATTCCTAGATGAACCTCTTGAAGAGGAATTTTATGAAGGTTGATGCCGACCCTTTGTCCGGCAACGGCCTGGGCAACTTTCTGGTGATGGACCTCCAGAAAACGGGCCTTGGTCTCTTTCTGTGACGGCTGGAGATGGAGCAGGTCGTCCTGCCTGATGATACCGGTCAGGATGGTGCCGCTGACTACGGTGCCGAACCCTGGGAAGTTCCTGACCTGATCGACCCAGAATCGAAAAGGGGCCTTAATCGATTTGCCGTGTATCGGCAGGCTCTCCCCTTCGAGAGCCCTAAGGATTTCTGAAACACCCTGTTTATGAACGGCAGAAAAGGGGAGGACCGGCTTACCTTCCAGAAACGTCCCCTTCACCACCTCGCGGATTTCCAGTTCGGCTAATTCAACGGTTTCCCCATCCACCAGATCGGTTTTGCTGAGGACGATAAAACCGCTTTCCGCCCGAAGAAATTTCAATACCTCCAGGTGATCCAGGGTCTGGGGCATGACTCCGTCGTCAGCGGCCACAACGAGGATGGCCATATCCACGCTGCTTAAGCCCCGAATGGTATTTTTCAGATAATCGCTGTGCCCGGGCACATCCACCAGGGCCAGTTGGTTCCCGGAAGGTAAAGTCAGTAGGGCAATGCCGGGTTCTATGGAAACTCCGCGTTGTTTTTCCTCCTTCAACCGGTCCGTATCGATTCCGGTCAAGCATTGGACCAGAGCGGTCTTACCATGGTCCACGTGTCCGGCAATACCTATAGTGATGTGTTTTTCCGCCATGATCCCGATCTCCTGCTTTCCCCTCACCACCGCCTGCACTTACCCACTCAGGCAAGAGCATAGCGCTTTCGGCTTTCATCGTACCGTACCAGCCGATGCCTTAACGAAGCGTTCAAGTGTTTCGACACGTCAGACGGGGAAAGGCCTAAGCCTTTGGCGATCTCTCGCGTGGTCAGGGGACCTTCCCGCAAGATGGATACTATCTGGGTGATTGCCAGCTTATCCTACTTGTTTTCTTTTTCATAAGGCCATTCACTCATCCCTTTTTCCAGGATCAACAGCCTTTTTTCAGAAACACCTTTCGATTTGTAGTAATCTACCGCATTCCTGGCCCCGCTTCCCCCTTTCGGACAAATGATGACCACGTCATCGGAAGAAGCGGTGATTTTAAGCATACCCTTATACAAGCGCACTTTTTCCTCGTCTGTTTTAACAGGATAGGCATTGGTTTCAATCGAACCGGGAATATGCCCTTTAGCGAATTGATCAACAGGGCAGATATCGACAAGAATGACCGAAGGACCCTGCTTGATGCGTTTTTTAAGCTCTTGCGCTGTAATGGTGTTGTATCCACCGGCACTAATCGAACCGGCAAAAAGCATGATTCCTATAAAAAGGAAAATTACTTTCTTAATCATGATGGTCCTCCTTTTTTCTCATGAGTATTCCTAAAGATCTCCCTCTTCCTTATTTGAAATCTTTTCGCTGTCTTTGGAGGGGGCAAGGGGAATCGAACCTCCTCCCGGTTTATGAGACCGGGCCAACGGGTTTGCAGCCCGCGGGATGCCCAGCACCATTGCCCCCATAATCTTCTTGAGTTAAGGAAAAGTTAAGGGTTCGAAGTTAGGAGTTAGGAGTTTGAAGTTAGTCAATCTAACCCGAACTAATTACTCCGAACTCATAACTTTAGTTTGTGAATCATCTACCCCGAACCTGAACCGTGTGCCTTAGACCTGAAACTGCTCATTCCTCTTCCATTTCCACTCCAAGTCTCTCCCATTGGGCTTTGGCCTCCCCTTCGGCCTTTTCGACCTCTTCGTCCGTCCAGGGCTCGATCACCAGCGAATCGGCCACCAGCTCCCAGATATACTTCACTTCATATTCATAATCCTTGTAGTATTTGGGCAGCCTTTTCATGATCTGATCATGACAATTGGAACAGCCTACAACCACCACATTGGCCCCGCTGTTTTTAATCTGGTTGAATTTAAACCGACCATGCCAGGCCGAATCTTCTTCATAGGGCATGGGCCAGTTTCCCCCGCCGGCCCCGCAGCAATAGTTGAGGGACCGGGTGGGCTGCATATCCACAAAATGATCCACGCACTGGTTGATGATCCAACGGGGTTCTTCATAATATCCATGACCGAAATTACGTTCCAGTTCACGGCCGTGTTTACAGGAATCATGCCAGGTAAAGACCTTTCCTTTATTAACGCTCTTATCTAATTTGATCCTGCCCGACTGAATGATTTCCTGCAAATATTCATACAGATAAATATGATTCACCTGGTTGTTCGGATCTTCCAGGACGCACTCCTTCATCCCTTTTTTGCAGCCGTAGGAACCGCCGCCGCAATCGGGCATGATCATCCGTCCGATGCGGTGTTCCTTCACAAAATCGATCTTGCGCTTGGCCAGAATCTTGGTGGCCTCGGCGTTGCCGGTGAAAAGTCCCCAGTCCACGGCCTCCCAGTTTTCGGAAGGGACGGTCCAGTTTTCCTTAGCGGCATAAAAGATTTTCCACCACCATTTCATGTCTTCGTTATCGGAGAAGACTTCTTTGGAGTTGGGGTAGAAAAGAA
Organism: uncultured Thermodesulfobacteriota bacterium; assembly: GCA_964627515.1. GTDB lineage: Bacteria > Desulfobacterota > RBG-13-43-22 > RBG-13-43-22 > RBG-13-43-22 > RBG-13-43-22. The sequence continues at coordinate 35,987 of CAZVHO010000040.1, forward strand.
TATCCGCCTCGTCCTTATCAACCGGCACATAAAATCCAGGCAATTCTTCATCGGCCAATTCCTTGCCCAGATCGGAGAGCAGAAAGAAGTAATCTTCCTGGGGAATGGCCATGTTGTTGCCGGTTTTTAAGACATTTTCCACACCTTTGTGTAAAATACCCGGGACTTTATCCCGTGGTCTCAATGATTTCATGTGGCCCATGATACCGACGATGTCGATCCCCATGGGACAGCCGGCCACACAACGGCCGCAGCCGGTACATATCCAAGGGAACTTTGAATCAACCACTTCGTCAATCAACCCAAAGACCAGCATGCGGATAACCTTTCTGGTATCCAAACCCGGGGTATGGGGATTACCGGTGATCGGACAACCTCCGGAACAGGTTCCACAGGTAAAACAAGTAGTTAAATTAAATTTAGCAAGATATTTTCGCAGATCATCCGGTAATCGTTTGGGATATAATGCCTCTAACATCTTGGCCTCCTTTATAATATTTATTAAACCCCCTTCATGCCTCTATAAGGCTACCGCTGCAAGGGTATGGTCCGGATACGTTATGCCTCTCAGATTAGGATAAATCGGTCCCAGTTTCCTTATCTTTTCCGTAAAATCCCGGCAGGTCTGAGCGAACTGGGGTCCCATGGCCGACGAATTATAATAGATCTCAATCCGTTAAGGATGTCTGGGGGAATAATTCAGAAAGATATTAAAAGCGGAAAAACTTTCGGCCTGGCCCTGTGCCTACCAAACACGGGTAGCTTGGTACAACTTACTTCAGGTAAAGCCGAAAGATAAATACATGAAAGGGTCCTTCAAAAGGTTTAATCTTGTTCCCTTTGATATACCGGGGGGAAAGGATATGTCAAATAGGAAATATTAATGACTCAGACTTATCTCATAGGATTTTTTGATAAAGCGCTCCTTTTCAGGTATTCGCCAAGTGCACAGCCTGTCACAAGTATGGGGGCCTATGATTAAAAAGTTCCTATTTCCTGGTCGCACGAGAACCGTCTCGGCCATTTCGATTTTGTTCTGGCGTTATCGATGTCTATGCCTACCAAATTGCCGTCTGTATCATAGTCCAGCACAAACCCGCCGCCGCAGGCGGCACCAATATTCAATTGGTTAGGGATCAATCGGTCCGAAAATCCCTTTCCCGGGTGACCGCACCAGGAAACATCTTTTGAAACCGTTTTTTCAATCGCAGGCGATTCCAATAGGTGATCGGGGTCCTGGAGCCCTTGACTTTCCCGGAAAGGGTCGCTTCCGGCTCATAAAAAAAATCCAGGACATGGTGGGTGGGAGTCAATCGGTTCAAATGATTCACACATCCCCCACAATAAGTCAGGATTCTTTTCCCCCGGCTTTCTGATTTCCGTCGGGCCCCCCAGCTTTCGGCCAATTCCGGGGCAATGGAACCGACCGCCCCGCCTTCGCCGCAACAAAGGGTCTTTGCCCCTTGATGTTCCATTTCCTCAATGGTGCCCCCCTGGTTTTGTATCAGGGTTCTGATGGCCTCCTGGATGGGTTTTTCAAAACGGGTTACACAGGGATCATGAATGGTGAGTGTCTCCGGCATCTCTCTTCCGTTATTCCCCTTATCTTCGGCCAGAACTTCATAAACCGTTTGCACTCGTAGGGGGTCGCCGTATTCTTTAAACATCTTGAAACAATTGGGACAGGCGACTAAAACCGTTTTAATTCCTTTATCGACCAAATACCCACGCATCTCTCCGAACATGGCCTGGAAATAATCCTCCCGTCCCAGATCATGGGAGGGCTTGGTGCAGCAATCCAAAACAATCCCTAAGTGGGGAATGCTTTTGTTAATAGAATGATAAACTTTCATAACCTTATCGGGCCGTGTTCCCGGCAAAGTGCATCCGGGAAAGAAAACGGTGTCACAAAACTCGGGAAACCCGTAATAGGTATATCTCCTTGAGGTGCCCCTTTTTTCGTAATTTAAGAGAGGAGTGTACTCAGGGAAATCCCCTCCCCCCAGGCCCACTACAGTCCGCCGCATCTCCAAAAACATTTGGGTCGGATTGAGGTCCACCGGACAGACAGCCGCACATAATCCGCATAAACTGCATTCAAAAGGCAGGGTCTGAAAACTTTTTTCTGCCGGATTAAACCGATCGGCTATGGCTTTGGGTGTGCCGTATTTCGTTAAAAAAAAACATTCCCTTTGACAATTGGGACAATCAATGCACTTCTCTTTGATAGTTTTCAGGCTGTTCATTCTCATGATTCCCCCGCGTAAAAGGCCGAAGGGCCCTCCAGTACTTCCCATTCCGCTTCCCGGAAAACCTTTTTGCAATCCAAGACGGCCATCCCCCGTTTTCCTTCAGTCTCTTTTTCCGTGTCCCGGGGATTGGAGCCGGTTTCGGCCCAAAACAGATTGGCCCCGGCCGCCGCCCCCAGACTATTGGGCTCATGAGTACAATTCCCCGGAATAACATATCCAAGGGCGAGCCTGACCACGGCCAGAATATGGGCCATCCTGAGTTCGCTGACCCATCCGTATTGTGACAGCTCGGTGTTGGGAATAGGAATCCTTCGGGCCGCTCCGCTGTAAACCGGTTCGGCTTCCCGGGTGATAATCGTTTTTTCAACTAACTCCTCAATCGTATGTTCCGGACCCATCGGTTCCAAACACGTTCCCAGAACCAGACCCGCCTCTTTTACGTTTCGGAAAGTTTCTAACCGTTTGGAGGGTAAAATGGTCGAATCCTTCCCCTCTCCCAGACGCAGGGCATGATAGACCCCGAAAAAACCGGCATCTTTCAGTTGATGGGCCTGTTTTTTAGAAAAATCATCGACGTTGGCAATGAGGATGGTTTCCGGATTCAAAATCTTCTTAATTTCCTGCCCAACCTCCAAGAATTTTTCAAAGGGATATTGGGCCGTCGCCATCAGGTAAACAGCATTGGCGCCGTCCGTTTCAAACCCCTTGGCTTTGTGCCGGACCTCTTCCACGGGGAGTTCGATATTTTCCCGGAATATTTTATTCCGGGCTGCAAAGGAACAGAACTTACAGTTTCTGGGACAGGGAGAAATATCCAGGCCCACCTGGGCATGGACCTCGGCCCGATAGTTACAGGCCTTTTGACTCATTTCCCTTCCGGCAGCCAAGATCAAAGCGGATTCTTTAACGAAAGGGGAAAGACCAAATAGTTCAGCCAATTCGTTTTGATCAATCTTTTCCCCGGCCAAAGCTTTTTTGACAATCCGCTCAATCATCCTATCCATCCCTTCCAACCTTGCTTTCATTAAAATCTCTCTTTTCCCATATTCCGCCAAATATTTTTCTCAATATTTTTTCGTCTATCCGGGCCATTAACTGCTCTTCGTAATCCCATTCCTTTTCCCGGTCTTCCTGGATCTGAATTGCTTCCGGTTTCTTTTTTTCTACAACGGTGGTCACGGCTTCCCTTTTCCCCACTCGATGAGGTCGGTTTTTATTGCGATTCAACCAGCGGTGACAATCGTCATGGGTGCCTATATAGGAGAAATAAAGGTGCTCCCCCCGTTTAAAACAAACTAAACGGAAACCGCCACTGATGTCATATTTGATGCATCCATCCAGACGATGTTCCCCATGGTCGGATAACTTGGCCACATGCTTCAGATCGGTCCAGCCTTTTGTGGTCAATTTGGCAAGAATTTCTTCGGCCCTTTTGACAGCCAAACCGGCCTTATCGCCTCTGGTGCGTAAAAGTTCCAACTCCTTGTCGAATCGTTTTTCGCTATGAATAATCCAAGCCATCTGAACCACCTTCAAAAAGTTCAAGAAACCGTTATTCGGATCTTTCTGGTTTTTCAGCCCCTCATCATTTCCAGAAAAGCTTCAACCCGGACGCTTAACTGCTCGGTATCGGATTCGGAGTAATCGGTTTCCAAATGTAAAAAGGGAATGCCGTACTTCTCCTTTACAAACTTCTCGATGCTGTGGGATTCGATATTATAGGTATGGCAGGCCTGCCAGGTCAGATCCACCACACCGTCCACCAAGAATTCTTCGATCAATTCCGCCAGCAGCTTGTACCGGCCCGGGTTAGGAGACATAACGGAACAGGGTGTCGCCAGATATTTTTCGGCCAGGGCCTGAAAAGGCTCCTTTTCCTCATCGACCGTTAACACGGAACGGTACCCACTGCAAGTTTCAAAGGCAACCACATGGGCCCCGGCCTTTTCTATAGTCCGGACCACCTTATCGGAACCCAACCCCACCGGAACGCCCGTCAACAGGATCCTGGGTGTCTTGACACTAAAAGGCCCTTCTCCATTCAGACTCCTTTCTTGAAAGGCCTCCAGGTATTCGGCCAACAAAGAAATTCCCTGCCTTTTATCCATAAAGTATCCGGTTTTATACTGAATGGTTAAAAGCTCCAAGCCGCTCAAAGGGGATGGTTTTATTTTTCCAAGATCCATCAAGGCTTTCTTGCTCCGGCGTTCGTCATTCATCAAACCAATGGCCGCGGATAATTTTTCCTCTGATATCCACTCCCCGGTTTCCTTCTCCACTCTTTCTTTGAATCTGCGAAGCTCCCGGATCCAAAAAGGCAGGGCTGTTTCAGGATCTTGATTCTGGGGCAACTGCAGAATATGCATGGGGCGAAATTCCGCCAGGAGTTCGAACATTTTTTTCTTGCCGTCGCAGGTTGTCTCACCCACCACCAGATCCGTGAAACGAAAAAATGGGCAGGTATCGGTGGCTGCAAATCCGTAACTGCTTTTGATCAGGGGGCACAAGTTACGGGGGAGGTCCTTTTCGGCTTCGGCAATAGGATCATTTTTTGTTCCGCAGAGGGAGACGGGAATGGCCCCGGCAGCGAGGGCTATTTCCACCGGAGAATAAAGGCAATAGAAGCCGATGACTTTTCTGCCCTTCTTCCTGGCCTCTTCTATGTCTATCAGGTTTTGATCGGAGATGTGCTGCAACTTCCTGTTCAGGTCCAAGAGGCTCATGGCCTGTTTCCCTTCTTCACTCTCTTGATTCTCGTTGATTGTAATAACGCTTTCCCCATAGAAAGGAATTCTTCCAGGTTGGGCTGGCCGGTCCGCGCCCCGATTTGGGTCACCACACTGGCCGACGCTGCGGAAGCGTAAACCATGATCTTTGGGAGCGGCCATCCCTTCAAATAGCCATAAAAGAACCCCCCGGCAAAACAGTCTCCCGCACCCGTAGGATCAATGGCCTCTACGCTGACCGGAGGTATCCGAACCACCTTTTCTTTGGCCTGGACGGCCAGGCTGCCTTGATTTCCCTGAGTTACGACAACCGTTTCCGGTCCCCGGGATCTTAATTGCCGGGCGGCCTCACCGACCTCCGTTCCGGGCACCAGGTAGGCCAAAGTCTGACTGTTACAGAAAAGCACCCGAGTAAGAGACAGCAATTCGTTAAGTTTGGAATCGGGAAAATCCCTGACTCTGTGCAGTTCCAGGTCAAGGGAAAAGATAGCCCGGTTCTTGGACATGATTTGGGCACAATGCCGGCAAAGGTCAAAGTCAAAAAGATGGGTATGCAAAACCTTGGCTCGCCCCAGATACGCGTCGTCAAGGTCCCGGATGTCAATATGGATGGAAGGCGGGATGATGTTCACCCGATTCCCCGTCTTGTCCCATATCAGGACCGTGACCGGCGTTTCCCCTTTGGACCGCGTCCGAAGATGGGTCGTATCGATCCCGCATTTCTCAAAATCCTTTCTTAACAACCCTCCAAATTGGTCTTTCCCGACTACCCCCACGAAACCGGTCTTCAGACCAAGCCTGGATACGGCACAGGCGAAATTTCCCATGGTCCCCCCCGGCAAAAATTCGCTGGACCGGGCCCGAATCTTCTCCTGGTCCCAGGAAAAGGATTCCAGGAATAGATAGTGATCCATGGCCACATTGCCGAGGACGATAAGTTCCATCTTACTTTTCATGGTTCAGGTTGCGCCAGGCGATTCCCGTCAATTGCCCGGCGGTTTCGGCCAAATGCAGGCGGTTGACCTTTTCTATCTTCTGAACCCATTTGTCGGGAACATGGGTAACCCCTTTGAAGGCCCCGGCCAGGGCCCCGGCCATGGAGGCGATGGTATCGGTGTCGTTGCCGATATTGGCCCCCATTTTTACGCATTCCACCGGATCGCCCTCGCAGGACAAAAAAATTCCGATGGCCGTCGGGATCGATTCGTAAGCGGGCAAACCCGTTCCGATTATTTCCGAAAACTGCTTACCGGCCCCCTCCGTGGTTCTCGATTCAAGGGCCAGAGTGATAGCCAGCCTGATTCTTAACGGGACCGATGGAACAGGGACTGTCCTGGCGATCTTCTTCCCCAAAATTTCACCCTCCTCGGCACAGGAAAGAGCGGCCTTAACGATGGAAAAGACCGTTGCCTGGGGCATCACGGCTTCGGCCACTCCTCCGGCGATGGCGCAGGCCGCCGATATTCCAGCCTGAGTACCATGGGTGGCCAGGCAGGCGGCCGCTGCATCCCGGACCGCGCTCCGCAGGTCACCCGGGTGAATCAGGCCGACCGGAGAAATCCTCATGGCCCCTCCGTTGGTAGTACCTACCCGTGGACTTCTCTCCAATAAGCCTGTTTTTATTGGATCCTGACCGCTATTGAAGGCATTTAAGGCCGCCTTGGTACTTAGACCGAACAAGGTTTCCAACCCTTCCTGAAAGGCTTCGTTCACTGCCGAAGCGATAGTTTCGGTAATTAATTGAGGAGTGATTTTACCATCATTTTCAATATAAGCTTTCGCCATGGCCAGGGTTAACCGGGTATCATCCGTGACTTGCCCGGCTTGCAGGGCCTTATGGACCCGGCTGTCTTTAAAAGGCGCCATAAACGAACTGATGGGCTTTCCAAATCGATTCTTAATTTCCTCCTGGGTCATGTCGTGGGCAGGCATTCCCAGGGCATCACCAATCGCCACCATAGCCAGGCATCCCAATATTTTTTCATAAAGCACCTGTTCGGGAACGGTCCTTTCCCGATGGTCTCGGTCTAAACGGATTTTTTTCTCCTTCATAATAAACCTTCATGCCCGGCAAACATCAACTGAGCCAAATCCTCCGGTGTCTTTCCTTCTAAATAGCCGCACCAGATTCCTTTTCCTTCTTTAAGGACGAGAGATCTGTCAGCCACCTGAAATAGATCCTGCAAGTTATGCGTCACCATGATGATCGAATGGCCTTGTCCTTTGAGATCCAGGATCAGCTTCAGGATTTTTTGTTTTTCCCATACGGCCATACTGGCCGTGGGCTCGTCCAGCAGAATGACCTTGGGACGGAACAGCAGGCACCGGCAGAGGGCCACGGCCTGCTGTTCGCCGCCAGAAAGAGTACGGATCGGTTTGTTCATATCTTCCAAACCGATTCCAAGATGGTGCAGATAACGCAGGGACTGACCGGACATCTCCCGTTTGTTCAATACCGGTAATATTCTTCTTAGCAATGGGTAGGTCAGAAACCGCCCGAGATAGATATTTTCCCAGACGGTCAGATTCCTGCAAAGCGATAAATCCTGATAAACCATTTCAATTCCAAGCTCTCGGGAATGCCCCGGAGACCTGATGACGACTTCCCGGTCATAAAGGGTGATTTTCCCCGAATCCCGAGGGATCGAGCCGGAAAGAATTTTTAACAGGGTGGATTTCCCCGCCCCGTTATCGCCTACCAG